>CAMJBC010000013.1 GCA_946403755.1 uncultured Mycoplasmatota bacterium | reverse complement strand
AACAAGTGTAACAGCAAAATTAATGAATGGAACAACAGTAGTTGATAGCCAAGTATTAGATGCATCTAACAGCTGGACATATACATGGACAGTAGATAAGAATGCAAATGGTAGTGCTATCCAATATACAGTTGATGAAGCAACAACAGCTGTAATCACAGGAACTGATGGAGCTGGAACATATGCTTACGAAGTAAAAGGATCAATTGCAGATGGATTTACAATTACAAATACACATACACCAGAAACAGTTCAAATCACTGTAACTAAAGTGTGGTCAGATGGTGAAAATCAAGATGGAATTAGACCAACAAGTGTAACAGCAAAATTAATGAATGGAACAACAGTAGTTGATAGCCAAGTATTAGATGCATCTAACAGCTGGACATATACATGGACAGTAGATAAGAATGCAAATGGTAGTGCTATCCAATATACAGTTGATGAAGCAACAACAGCTGTAATCACAGGAACTGATGGAGCTGGAACATATGCTTATGAAGTAAAAGGAACAATTGCAGATGGATTCACAATCACAAATACACATACACCAGAAGAAGTAAGTGTAACAGTTACAAAAGTATGGAATGATAATGATGATCAAGATGGAATTAGACCAGATGAATTAGTAGTTACATTAAGCAATGGAACAGAAGTAACTTTAACAGCAGCAGATAATTGGACAGCAACAGTTGAAGGACTTCCAAAATATGATAACGGAGAAGAAATTGAATATACATGGACAGAAGGAAAATTACCAGAAGGATATACAATGGAATCTAACGTTACTGAAGGATTAGAAACAACTATTACTAACAAACATGATGTTGAAAAAGCCGATGTAACAATTACTAAAGTTTGGAAAGATAATGATAATCAAGATGGAATTAGACCAGATGATATAACTGTAACATTATATGCTAATGGAAAAGAAGTAGAAACAGTTAAACTAAATGAATCAAATGAATGGTCATATACATGGAAACAATTAGATGTAAAAGCTAATGGAAAAGATATTGAATATACAGTATCAGAAGTAGAAGTAGATGGCTATACAACAAAGATTGATGGTTTAACAATTACTAACACTCATGAAACAGAAAAATCTGATGTAACAGTAACAAAAGTATGGGAAGATAACAATGATCAAGATGGAATCAGACCAGATGAAATTGAAGTTACATTATATGCTAATGGAAAAGAAGTAGAAACTGTTAAACTAAATGAATCAAATAAATGGTCATATACATGGAAACAATTAGATGTAAAAGCTAATGGAAAAGATATTGAATATACAGTATCAGAAGTAGAAGTAGATGGCTATACAACTAAGATTGATGGTTTAACAATTACTAATACTCATGAAACTGAAACAACAGAAGTTACAGTTAGCAAAGTATGGGATGATAAAGATAACTATGATGGAATTAGACCAGATAGTGTAACAATTATTCTATATGCTAATGGAGATAAAGTTACTTCAGTTGAATTAAGTGAATCTAATGGTTGGACATATACATGGACAAAATTAGATAAGAAAGAAAACGGAGTAGATATTGAATATTCTGTTGAAGAAGAGGATATTGAAGGATACGAAGCAGAAATCACTGGAAATATGAAAGATGGATTTGTAGTAACAAATACACATTATGGTGAAGGTGGAGATGTTCCTCCAACACCACCAGTAAATCCAAAAACAGGAGATAATGTATATACATATCTATTCATGTTATTAATTAGTTTATTTGGATTAGTTAAGTTTACATATTCATATGTTAAAAATAACTAACTAAATATATAAAAACTTATAGTTCTAAACTATAAGTTTTTAATTTGACAAAAAACTATTAAAATGATATTATATGAAGCCAATAAAAGGGGAAATATATGGCAAAAAGAAAGAATAAGATATATTTATTAACAATGATACTTCTATGCTTATTAGGAGTTCTTTTTGCGTCATATAAATTATTATATTGGACTAGTAGTGATGTAGAAAATTCTAATATTAAAAAAGAAATAGAAGAAGAAATTGTAATAGAAGAATCTAATGAAACAAATGAGACAACATATGAAATAGATTTTAAAGAATTAAAGAAAAAGAATAAAGATACAGTTGCATATTTAAAAGTTAATAATACTAAAATAGATTATGTAGTAGTAAAAGGAAAAGATAATGATTATTATCTACACCATAATTTTAAAAAACAATCTAATGTAGCAGGATGGGTATTTGCAGACTATCATAATAAATATGATGGAGCAGATAGAAACTTAGTTATATATGGCCATAATATGAGAAATGGTAGTATGTTTGGAACATTAAAAAAGATACTAAAAAAAGACTGGTATAAAAATACAGATAATCATATAGTTACTTTAATAACAGAAGATGGATTACATAAATATCAAGTATTCTCTGTATATTCAATACCAGTTGAATCATATTATATAAATACACAATTTAAAAATAATAAAGAATTTTATAAATTTCTTAAAAAAATAAATTCAAGATCTATATATAATTTTAAAGTAGATTTAAAAGAAACTGACAAGATATTAACATTATCTACTTGCACAGCTAATAGTACTAAAAGAGTAGTATTACATGCTAAATTAATAGAAGAATAAAAAATAATATGTGATTTATCACATATTATTTTATTTTATTCATATAAAATATATTTACATCAACATGACCACTTATACCAGATACTTTTCCTCTAGATGAAGCTTGCCATATCATATATTCTTTTTTAAAATCATTATTTGATGTGTAATATGCAAGCCATGTATTATTATGAGTATCCCATATTTTATTTAAATAGTATGCACTAGAATATAACATTGTTTTATATCCGTGTTTTTCTAACTCACTACTAAATGTTAAATATAAATCATTTAAATCTTTAAAACTAACATTATAATTATTAAATGATTTCCAATTTTCCCAATCAAATGCTATTGGTAATTCTAACTCAGTTCCATTTAAATGTTTTACTATAAATTCAGCTTGTTTTATAACATCTTCTTTAGTTTTAGCATAAGAATAAAAATATACACCAACTGGTATTTTTTGCTCCTTAAATCCTTTTAAATTAGCTTTAAATTTACTATCTAATTTAATCTTTCCTTCACTTGTTGGTCCATAACCTAATCTTATAAGAGCAGCTTCAACACCATCTTTCTTAACTTTAGAAAAATTAATATCTCCTTGCCATACACTAACATCTATACCAATTAAAGTATTTTCATTTTTATATTTATCAATATAATTTTTAATAGGAGTTCCAGGTTTAGAACTACTACTGCTAGAAGATGAACTACTATTTTTAGGTTTCTTTTTAACAACTAATTTAAAATCTTTAGATGCTTCATTACCACTTTCATCAATAGCAATATATTTAACACTATATGTACCAACTTTATTTAAATCATATTTTCCTTCAATATGACAATCTGGTTTAGAAGTTTGATTATCACCACATAAGAATTTATTAACAACTGATTTTTCACTACTACCAGTATATACAGTAACACTAGATCCACCACCTAGTATCATAGGTCTAACATTATCAACAACACTATAATGAATCTCATAATTTTCAAAATTATAAGTATTATCTCCTAAAGTAATAGTATCTAAAGTTTCATTAGTTTCTATACCAGTTATATCTTTTAAATAAACTTTATCATTAAAATTATATGATAAATCATTTAAAACAACTGTTTCTTTAGGTTCTTCTACTATAGTATTATTATCAATAGTAGAATTATTATTATCTATTATATTATTTTTTTTATTAATATTTAAATATAATAAATAACTAATAGTAACAAATAAAAAAACTAAAATAATTGTCAATATATTCTTTTTCATAATATGATTATAGCACTTTTTATATAAAAATGTTATAATCAAAATAGAGGTGAACGTTATGGATGAAAAAACAAAAAAAATAATATACGTAATATGTGGGGTAGTATTAGTAGCATGTGTAATATGGTTACTAATAGATTTTAAGATAATAAATTTTGGTGGAAAAGAAAAACCAAATGATAATCCACCTGTTGCTAATGAAACTGAACCAGAACCAGTACCAGAACCAACACAAACAAGTAAATTAACTATATTTGATGAAAATTCAAATACAAGACCATTTGCTATCATGATTAATAATCAACCAGGCGCTATTAAAGCTCAAACTGGTTTAAATGATGCATATGCAGTTTATGAATTCCCAATTGAAGGTGGTATGTCAAGAAGTTTAGCATTCTTTAAAGACAAAGAAACAGCACAAATAGGTACAGTTAGAAGTGCAAGACAATATCACCCATATTATGCATTAGAACATGATGCTATTTATGTTCACTGGGGTTCTAACCATCCAGGATCAGATGTAATTTCAAGTACAAAAATAAATCATATAGATGCTAACTCTAATGGTGGACCATTCTTTAGAAAGAATCCATTTGGTTTAGCAACAGAACATACTGGATATACAAGTTTAGTAAAATTACAATCATTTGCTAAAAATAAAAAATGGAGATTAACAACTGATGTTAAACCACCATTTAAATATTCTTATGAAAATATTGATTTATCAACAATGAGTGGTGCTAAACCAGCAACTACAATTGATATGAATTATTCAGGAAGTTATAAATTAAAATATACTTATAATGCAGAAACAGGTTTATATGAAAGACATTATAATGGAAAAGATCATAAAGATTATTTAAGTGGAGAAATTTTCACTGCTAAAAATATCCTAGTAGAATTTGTAGGAATTGGTTCTACAAAGGGATATAAAGATGCAGCTGGTACTAATTATTTAGATATAACAAATGTTAAAGGTAGTGGAAAAGGTTGGTATATCACAAACGGATATGCTAGAGAAATAACATGGTCAAAATCAGAGAAAACTGCACAAACAGTATATAAATATACTGATGGTACAGAAGTAAATATCAATGATGGTAGAACATATGTTAACTTCTTTAATAAATCAAAAAGTATTTCTATAAAATAGATTGCGTAAAGCAATCTATTTTTTATTTTTATATATGATATAATAGTATTATGAAGAAAACATCTAATAAAAAAATACTTGTAGTAGTAGTAACTTATAATAGGAAAGAATTACTTTCAGAATGTATAGAAGCATTACTAAATCAAGAATGTAATTTTTTAGATGTTTTAATAGTCGATAATGCAAGTACAGATGGAACAAAAGAATATATAAATAAATATGTAAAAAATAAAAGGGTAATTTATGAAAACACTGGTTCTAATATAGGTGGAGCAGGTGGATTCAACTATGGAATGAAAAAAGGTGTAGAACTAGGTTACGATTATATTTGGCTAATGGATGATGACACAATAGTAAAGAAAGATTCATTAACAAAACTATTAAAAGCAGATGAATATTTAAAAGGTAATTATGGTTTCTTATCTAGTAGAACACTATGGACAGATGGATCAATTTGTTTAATGAACAGACAAAAATTATTACCTAATCAAAAAGATAAAAAACTGCCTAGAATTAGATTTGCATCATTTGTATCTTTCTTTGTAAAAACTTCTGTAATAAAAGAAGTAGGATTACCTATAAAAGAATTCTTCATTTGGTCAGATGATGTAGAATATTCAAATAGAATACAAAAAAAATATAATTGTTATTTAGTAAAAGATAGTGAAGTAATACATAAAACAAAATCAAATATTGGACCTAATATAGCAAAAGATGATGAAAGAATTGATAGATATTATTATTTATTTAGAAATGAAATGTATATAGCTAAACACAATAATATATTAAGAAAATTCTATATGTTAGCAGTAATAATTGTCTTATCTTTAAGGGTAATTTTTAAATCAAAAAACTATAAATCTAAAAAACTAAAAGTTATTTCTAAAGGTGTAAAAGATGGATTTAAGTTCAATCCACCTATAGAATATATAAAAAATTAATAATTAGGCATAAATAAGCGTTAAATTTAGGTTTTTATCCTTTACATAAAGCAAAATATTATATATAATAAGTTTACCTAAGAGGGGTATTTGATATGAACGGAAAAAATATAGAAAATGTACAATCAAAAGTAAGCAGTTTTTCATTGTCTCAAATTTTTTATTTTGCTATAAAAAGACTATTTGATATAATTGTATCTTTAATTGGAATGGTTTTCTTAATTCCAATTTATTTGTTTGTTAGGTTTGCAAGTTTTTTAACCGGGGATTTTCATAAAATAATATATACTCACGAAAGAATAGGTAAAGATGGGATTAATTTTAAATTATATAAATTTAGAAGTATGGTAGTTAATGCTGATGAAGAATTAAAAAGAATATTAAAAGAAGATAAAAAATTAAAAAAAGAATATGAAGTTAATAAAAAATTAAATGATGATCCTAGAATTACAAAAGTAGGTAGATTTATAAGAAGATATTCTATAGATGAACTACCACAACTAATTAATATTTTTCTTGGTGATATGTCAATAATTGGTAATAGGCCATATTTACCTAGAGAAAAGAAAGACATGGGTCATTTTTATAATGACATTGTAAAAACAAAACCAGGTTTAACAGGATATTGGCAAGTAAGTGGTAGAAATGATGTTTCATTTAAAAGAAGATTAGAATTAGAACAATATTATTCTAATCATCAAGGCTTTAAAATGGATTTGCACATATTTTTTAAAACATTTGGTGTTGTTTTACATGGAAGGGGAGCTAAATAATAATTAAAATAACCAATTGTAATGGTTAATTTTTTTAATGAGAAAATAAGGATTTTATATGAAAAAAATAAATGTTAAGAAAATTATTAAAGTAGTAAACAAAAAAGACTGCGTTTCTTTTGACATATTTAACACTTTGATTAGAAGAAATGTTTGTTCTCCAACCGACGTTTTTGATATTGCGGAAAAAAAATATAATCAAAAAACAAATGAAAAGATTAGAGGCTTTAAAAACATCAGAATTGTTTCTGAAATAGATGCTAGAAAAAAACATGAGTATGGTGAAGTAACTTTAGACGATATATATAATGAATTATCCCCTAGAATAAAAAACATTGATATAGAAGTTATGAAAAAAATTGAAACAGAGTGTGAATATAATTTATGTGTTCAAAATATTGATATGAGGTATATTTATGAATACTGTGTTAAAAATCACAAAAAAATTATTTTAATTTCAGATATGTATTTACCCAAAGCTACAATAGAATCAATGTTAAAAAAATGTGGAATAAAAACATATAATTATATTTTTATTTCTGGTTGCGAGAAAAAGAATAAGAGATATGGAAAACTATATGATTATGCGATACAGAAAGTAGGTATTAAAAAGAAAAATGTTGTTCATATTGGTGATTCACTTAGAAATGATTTTATTATTCCAAGCTTAAAACTAATAAAAGCAATAAAAATACCATCTGTTATAGAAAAAACAAATTATACAAATAAGAAATTGATTGATTCAAATAAAGAGTATAGAATGTTATGTAATTATTTAAATAACAAAATAAGTTTAGATAATAACATATACTATAATATTGGTTATGAGTGTTTAGGCCCAATATTAAATGGATACTGTGTCTGGTTAAGCAATTTATCAAAAAGCAAAAAAATAAATAAGGTTTATTTTTTAGCTAGAGAAGGAAATTTAATAAAGTCAGCATTTGAAATTATTAATGATAAAGGTTTTGATACGCATTATTTATACTTATCTAGAAAAAGTTCTAGATGTATAGCTTTAGCAAGAGTAAAAGATTTAGATGAAGCATTAGCTATTTTAAGATTACCTAGATTTGTAACATTATTTAGTTTTTTTGAAAATGTAAATTTGCCTATTGCAAACTATAATGTTTTGATAGAAAAATATGGTTATTTAAAAGATGATAATATTTTTTCATTAAAAGATTTTGCCAACTTTTTTGATGAGATACGTAAAGATATAAATATTATTAATAAAAAGAAAACTAGTGATTTATTAATGTATTTAAAACAACAAAAATTTTATGGCAATGTTATCGTTTCAGATGTTGGGTGGAGAGGGACCATGCAAGAAATGTTGGACGAAATATGTGCATCAAATAAAATTGATGTATCAATTCTAGGCTTATATTTGGGGTTGAATCGATCTAAACTGTCGAAAAGAATTAAGAATAAAGTGGAAGATTACTTATCAACAACAAATTCAAAAGAGTATAATGATATAAGGGGATTTCTAAATTTATTTGAAAGTTTTTTCCTTGCTCAGCATGGAACAACAATATCATATGCTAAAAATAATAAAGGCGAAGTAACTCCTGTGCTGGGTAATTATGAATATACTAAAGATAAAATGAAAGTTTTTAGTGATATTCAAAAAGGCGCATTAGATTTTGTTAATGATTATAATATTGATAATGAATTTATGTGTATTTCTACAAATTTTATTGAAAACTATGCAAACATGGAAATGCTTGGAAATCATCCGAGAATCTGTGATATAAAATTATTTGGTAAAATATCTTATGTTGAAAATGAAGAAAATGGATTTATTGAAAAACATAATTTTATTAAATATTTAGCAAGCCCAAAGCAGTTTTATAAGGACTTTTCAAATTCACGATGGAAAATAGGTTTTTTGAAACAAGTCTTTAAAATAAAATTAAATTATTTAAAGATTTATAAATTTATATTAAAATTTGATAAAAGATAAAAACAAGGAGAATCATATGAAAGTATGCTATTATTTGGCAACAACTGATCTTGAAGGCGGCGCTCAATCATTACTTGATTTGATTAAAGTTTCGCTGTCTAATAATATAGATGTTCGAGTTATCTTGGGTAAAAAGTTTACACCTTTAGAAAAAATTTTAAACAAAATGCATGTACAATATATTATCATTAATCATGGGACAGATTGCTTTAATAAAAACTTAATTAAATTATTAATTAAAATAATTGTTAATAAAATTGCAGTGTATCATCTAATTAAGTATTTGAAGCAAGAAAAGGTGGATATTTTACATAGCAACAGTGTAATATCAACTATTGGTATGGAAGCTGCAAAAAAATGTAATATACCATATATATGCCATATAAGAGAGAGAATAGAGGATGGACTGGAAATAAGATTAATTAATTACAAAAAATTATATAGTTTAATGAATGAAAGCTATTGTTGTATTGCAATTTCTAATTTTGTAAAAGAAAGATATGATAAATTTGTTAAAAATATAATTGTAATAAATGATGGGATAGATATAAAAGCTTATAAAGAGAATATAAAAAGAGGCAAAATAAATAACAAAGTTTTATTTGTTGGAAGAATTTGCAATCAAAAAGGTCAGCATGAAGCAATTGAAACTTTAAATTTGATTGTAAACAAATTTAAATGTGATGTTAAATTAACATTTGTTGGAGCCATAGTAGATAAAAGGTATTATAAAAAAATTAATAAATTGATTGATGATTATAAATTGAACCCATATGTAAATTTTTTAAATTTTACTAATGATTTAAAAAAGTTAAGAAAAGAAAATGACATTGCTTTGGTTTGCTCTTCAAATGAGGGCTTGGGCAGAGTATTAATTGAGGCCATGGTTTCTAGTCAATTAGTTATAGCAGCAAATGATGGAGCTATTAAAGATATTGTTCAGAATAATAAAAATGGATTCTTATATAATATTGGTGATTATAATACTTTGGCAGAAATAATAATTAATTGTATTAATCAAAATAATGATAAGATTATTAATAATGGTTATCATTTTGCATTAGATAATTTTGATAATCAAAAACAAAATGGTAATGTTATAAAAATATATAATGATATAATAAATAAGTAATGAATTTATTACATATTAGAATAGGAGAAAAAATGAAGAAGAAAATAGCAAAAATTACTAATTCAAAATATTTTGACTATGTAATTGATTTAATATTGTGTACTGGTTTATTAGTGCAGGACACGAGTTTTTTGTTATTTGGAACACCTTGTTATAAGTATGTTGTAGTATTATTATTTATACTATTATCATTTTATTATTTAATAAATAAGAAAGAAATTAAAGTTGGTTTTTTACCAATTATATTGCTAGTAATAATGTATGCTTACTCTTTTATTATAGGATTTAATAAAAGCTATATAGTACCATCAGTTTTTTTTATAGTTGAAGTTACAACTTTTATACTTTATTTGCAAAGTATTAATTCAACTGAAGAATTAAGAAAAAGAATTTTTAATATAATTTTATTTGTTGCTACTATTCTATCACTGTTTGCAGTAATCCAGTATGTAGCTTACAATTTAGACTTAAAAATTATTTATAATAGCATAACGCAACATAGTTTTTACTTAGCTGAAGGTAGAATAACATCTATATATAGTGAACCAGCTCATCTTTGTTCAGTATTAGGTGGTGGATTATTTGTTTGCTTATATTATATTTGGACAGAAAAAGGAAACATTAGGTATTATCTACTAGCATCATTGATATTGATTGTTAGTTTATATTCGAAGTCTTTTGTTACATATCTTACTATTGCTTTATTTATCGTTTTGTATTATTTTTCTTTATTTCTTATTAGAAAAAATAAAAACATTAACAAAAAGGGTATTGCATATTCAACAATACTAATGTTATCAATATCAATTGTCTTTTTCTTGTTTTTGTCTGATTCTAATTCTATTGAAGTAATGGATGATAAAGTTAAGTCAATTTATGATAATAATTATGGAGTTGTTGATGTAATTAAAAATGAGTCTGAACAGGATAATGATCTTGACAATGTGGAATTGCAAAAAAAATTAGAACTTCAAAAGCAGCAAGATAATCTAACTGGCTTTGCTGTTATTTCAAACTATAATATTGCTATTGAAAAATTGAAAGATGGATATGTTCTTGGAACAGGAATATTCTCTCATCTAAGCTTTTATGATAAATATATGAGCAGAATTTATCCAACAGCTTATATAAGAATTAATTATACAGATGCATGCTCAATATTTCTTAGAGTTTTCTCTGAGTTTGGAATAATTGGCTTGTTGATTTATTTAATAATGTTACTTTGTATTTTTGCTAACGCAGTTAAAAGAAAAGATATTTTTATGTTATTTATGTTATGGTTGTACTTAACTCAATCTATGAGATTGGGAGATTATAATTGGTTTATTAATTGCCTTGGATTTATATTTTTATTATCAACTACAAAGTTCTATCAAAAATACACTTTAGTTGTTAATATGAAAAGGCACGTTATTAAAATAAAATCATAATAACTATTAACACAATATATAAATCATGTTTTTAAATAGTCGTATGATTTATAATATGTAAGGAGAATGATTATGGAAAATATTAAAATTATAATAGCTGCTCATAAAAAGTATCAAATGCCTAAAGATAAACTATATTTACCTTTACATGTAGGTGCTGAAGGAAAAGATGATATAGGTTATCAAAAGGATAATGATGGGAAAAATATATCAAAGAAAAACCCCTTTTTTTGTGAATTAACAGGGTTATATTGGGCATGGAAAAATTTAAAATCAGATTATATAGGATTAGTTCATTACAGAAGACATTTAACAATTGATAAAAAAATAGGTAAAACTACTGAAGAAAAATTCAACCATGTATTAACATTAAAACAAGCTAAAGAACTATTTAAAGATAATGATATAATTCTTCCTAATAAAAGAAAATATTATATAGAAAATTTATATGATCATTATAAACATAC
>CAMJBC010000012.1 GCA_946403755.1 uncultured Mycoplasmatota bacterium | reverse complement strand
TTCTCTAGCTTTTTCCTTAGAAAAACCAGAGATTTTTTCTAAAAGAGCTATTTGCTCTTTTATTATGCTCTCCATTTTTGCATCTTTTTCTTGAATTTCTTTTTGTTTTGCTAATAAATCTTTATCTTTTTTGTCTAGATTTCTTTCTCTATCTGTTAATAATTCATCTCTCTTATCTAGACTCTTTTCACGATTATCGATTCTTTGGTTAAGCTCATTAAGTTCTTTTTTCTTTTCCCTGATTTCTTGATCAGTTTGATTTTTTAACTTATAACTTTCTTCTTTTAATTCTAAAATGCCATCTCTTTTAGCTTTTTCAGCTTCTCTTTTGGCATTAGCAATTAATTTATCAGCCTCTTTTTGTGCAGCGCTAACTTTCAATTTATTATATACCATTACTATTGTAGCACCCACAAATAATCCAACGACTACAAGCAAAATGGAGAATACTACATCATTCATAATCTTCCTCCATTGTCTTTCTGAACGTCTTCTCGCGTCCAATAATATTGTAAAATTTTATAGCTTTAAAGTCAACCTTTAAAACTTTTTTTACAAAAGAAAAAAGCACTATTGTGCTTTTATTCTAATAAATATTACTACTGCCGCAACTAATGAAACAATTTCTAAAATTATGTAAGTTAGTATATTATCTCTAGTCTTTGGACTTGCTTCATTATTAGTGTTGTTATTCGTATTATTATTCGTATTATTATTTGTATTATTGTTAGTGTTATTATTTGTATTGTTGTTATTATTTTCACTTGGTGTTTGTTCTGGTACTGGATCTTCTTCATCAGCAGTATCATTTTTATCTTTATCATTTATTGGAGTATATGTTACTGTTACTACAATATCATTTTTACCCATTGTTCCACTAACAACTTCTTTATCACATCTATAGTATTCTTTAGCTTGCGATGGAATACTATATTCTTGACCATTTTCTAACTCACCAGAATAATCAGGGAATACCTCTTCTTCACTTCTTGAACCACTATATCTATAATGAATTATTAATAAATTATTTTTATCTTTAATTCTTAATTTTGTAGTAGTACCACTAACAGTATCAGCAAACTCAGCGCTTATTGTATACTCAGCTGGTTCTAAAGTTTCTAAATAGTTAATTCCTGCTTCAGTAAATGTAATAACTGTACTACCTGAAGTAGCTGTATAATGAGTATCTCTAATTAACTTAGTTGTATTTCCATTACCAATAATATATAAATCTCTAAATAATTCTAAATCAGCATCAATTTGGAATACTAATGATTTAGTTTTACCTATTTTAAATTCTGTTGGGTTCTTTATATATTCATGTTTAATTTCTTCCCATACTGCATATAAAGTTTCATTTGTCTCAGCAGCATATGCAAAGCCAGCTTTCATTCCTGTAGTTTGATTTGGTTCTTTTGACCATACCTTGAATATATATCCAAATCTTGTTGCCTCTGGTAATGTTATTGTTTCATATGAGGTAACATCTACAGAGTAGACTGTATACAGTGTAGTATCATTTTTAAGTGTTATGCTACTTCCGTACTCATAATTATTTGTATTATCAGTATAACCAGACAATACATATGTCACTGTTTTATTAGTAACAACATCATCTATAACTTGCTCAGATGAAGTAACAAATTTTGTTGTTATAGGAGTTACTTCATTTGGTTTAGTACTATTAACATTTAATTTTATTTTACTTCCATAAGCATATTTACCTTGTTTTAATATACTATTTGTTTCTGAATCATAAATAATTAATTCAACAGGACTAGTAGCATAATATGTACCAATTTTATCATCTGGAAGATTACTTACATCATATGTCTTAGGTGGATTTTCACTATAATCATGCCACTTACCATCAGCGCCTTCTATATGTTCAGCACTTGGATTACCCAAAAATGTTCTTATAAATCCAACGTTATTTGGCCCTATTGTTATTTGTGATAAATTATAACAATCAAGGAATACATCTGCATAATCTTCTTCAATATAGAAGTTATCTGGGCTAAATGTTATGTTAGGAATTATTAATCTTTTTAGTGATGTACATCCATCAAAGAATGAAGTTATTGTTTCTAAGTATTCTCCTACGAATGAAGATAAATCTATTTCTTCTAATGAAGAACAACCAGCAAACATTAAAGCTACACTAAATATATTTGGGGGATTAAATTCTCCAAGATTAACTTCTTCTAAAGAAGTACAATTATAAAACATTAAATCTGCTATTTCTAAATTTTCAAAATTTAAATTACTTAAATCTATTGATTTTAATTTTGTCATTCCAGCAAATGTTGATTCCATACTATCTATATTGCTTGCATCTAAATACGTAAGATCTATACTTTCAACTTGATTAAAGTTTTTAAACCATTCTTTCATATTAATAGGTTGAATATAATCTCCTTGTCCGCCTAATTTAATAGATGTAACAGTTGAAGAATAACTCTTCCATGGTACTGCAGAAACTGTTCCAGGTTTTGTTTCTAAATAGTCATATGCACCAGAATGTTTACCAGAAACATAATTATTAGAAATAGTTAATTTATCATTGTTATCAATTGCCCAATAAATAGCTCTTCTTGTATATGTTTCATTAACATTAGTTGGAATAGCACCATTTGCATATGTATTATTACCACTATCTAACCATACACCTTCAATAAGTGCATATCCAAAATTTTCATTTATAGTGATTGATTTTAATGATATACAATTAATAAATAAATTTGATTCACTCTTAGATGGATATACTGAATTTTGTGAACTTATATCAGTTAAATTTAAAGTAGTTAATTTTTTACAATTGTAAAATAATTCAGTCATATCAACAACATGTGAAGTATCTACTGTTAAATTACCATTATCTCTTTCAAATTTTATACTTGTTACTGTTGTTAAATCAGCAAATAATCTATACATAGTTTTAGGTGAATAATTTTTTACTACTACATGCTCTACATTTTGTTTTAATTCTCCTGTATATCTATCAAACCATGTATTAGCAGCACCTTCATAGTTCCATTCATAACCATTTTTTGCTTCGCTTGTTATATTTAAAGTTCCATCTTCTATATGATAATAGAATTTTGGAGTAACATTTCTATATGTTGCATTTTTTCCTGTAGGAACTTCATTTGCATAGTTTACTTCACTAGTATCTGTTCTTTCCCAGAATCCATATTCAAATCTTAAATAATTAATTGTTGATGTAGTTATTTCATCAATATATGTGTATGTATAAACATTATCACTAACTCCAGATATACCTGGTAGAACTCTAAGTGGACTTAAATCCAATGTTCTAATACTACTACAACCATAAAATAAATAAGATGCGTCTGTTATTGATGATGAATCTACATATGAAAAATCTATATTTTCTAATTTTTCCATTCCATAGAACCATGCATACATATTAGCAGGTACTATTACATCTCCATCAGCACCAAGAGTTACTGATGTTATTTTATTTCTATGTTTATACCAAGCGACTTTAGTAGGTTTGTCTATTGCCATTTGTTCATCAACTGTTACACTTCCACTATCAGTGAAGTTGTTTACAGGAAGAGTTTCATTGCTTTCATTTGATTCTTCTGCTTCTCCAATAAAGTTAATACCACTTATTTTTAAATTACAATCTGTTTCTTCAGGATTACAATCAACAGCCCAATATAATTTAATTGGAGCAGTACCACTTGTTGAAAGCATTAAAACAGTAGTTAGTAAAGTTAATACAACTACTGTAATTGTCATAATTATCATAGTTTTCTTTATATTCATATCCTCACCTACTATACATAATAATTATATAATTTTATAGTTTTCAAGTCAATTAAAACCACTGTTTTAAGAAATAAAAAAAGCACATTATAATTGTGCTTTTATTCTCCTATGAACCATTATTCCAACAGTACCAACACATACTACAAAAATAAATGCTAAAATGTAATATCCATAGTGTGCTAAATACTTATCTAAACTAAATTCTATATTCTCACTTAATACTACATTAAATGTATCTAAATCTTTATTTTCATACTTAGCTGTAATAGTTCCTACTGTACTACCTTTCCAATTTAGAGAAGATAATTCATTTTTACCATTATAGAAAAATTCTAATTTTGAAGGATCATAACTATTTGGTAAATATACTTCTTTTGTATAAGGTGCTTTTACAATATATTCATCTTTTACTGCATTAATTGTTTTTAATCTAGTTACTTCATCACCTTCATTAAAAATAGTTTTATATCCATAATTATCTCCAAAATATTTATATATTTTAATACTATCTTTAATATGAGCAGTTGAATCATTAAAGGCATTTAATGTTATTAATAAATAATCTATATCATTTATTGTTGCTGTTGATGCTAAACAATAACCAGCTGCTTTTATATGACCTGTTTTACTACCTGTTATAAATGATACATCTTGTTTAGCTTTTTTATTAAAACCTACAAGAGTACTATTTACAGTTTTCTTTTTATCATATGACATTGTATATGATTTAGTAGTAAATACTTTTTTAAATGTTTCATTCTTTAATGCATATTTTAATATTTGAGCCATATCATATGCACTACTATAATTATTTTCATCATATAGTCCAACTACGTTAGTAAAATTAGTATTTTTAAGACCTAATTCTTTAGCTTTATCATTCATTAATTTAACTGTATTTTCAATACTACCACAAGAATAAATAGATAAAGCTTGAATACTATCAGCACCACTAGCTAAAATACTTCCATATAATAAGTCATCATATGTAACTTTAGTTCCTTTTTTAAGACCTAATTTATATACATCAGATGCTATACCTTTAACCATATCTTCAGTTATAGTTATTTTACTATCAAAATCTTTATTATTTTCTATACTAACAATAGTACTCATTATTTTAACTAAGCTAGCTACACTTACTTCTTCATTTTCACCTTTTGAAAGTAAAACATTATCATCTTTTAAATTATATAAAATATATCTTTCACTTTTTAAATCTAAGTTTATTTCTTCAGCATTAATAATACCTATAAATAAGAAAAAGGAAATAATAATACTAAATATCTTTAAACTTTTTTGCATTTCCTCTCTCCTTTGTTTTTACATCATTAGTATGATATTTTTTCTTTTCTTTCATCATAAATTCAGTAATATTTGTTTCAACTTCAATAGCTCCTTCTGGACTAATATTAGTTAAATAAACATTCTCATGAATAGTATCTATTTCTATATCACTCCAAATTAAACCTTTTCTTACTTTTAAATCACTATATAAATCTGGTGTTATTGTTGTAAAGAAATAACCCCATAATAATCTTTTTTGACCAATTATAATTCTTTTATTAGTTAATGCTATTACACAAGAATTAATAAATATATATGATTGTTCATTTTTTTGACCACAAAAAACATATAAAACTTTTTCACCAGGATTTAAATGTTTTTCTATTACTTCTGAATGTTTTTTTATTCTAAAAGCAATAGTACCACTATGCTCTCTTTTAAATCTTAAAGCCATTTCATATACACTCATGATTAACACCTCACATTTTAGCAATAATATTTTTAATTACTTCATTTATTGATTCTATCACAAAATTATAATTATTTTTATTAAATTCATTAACTATTTCAAATGTATCAGCTTCTATTCTAGTATAAACTTCACTATTTAATTCAAAATTATCATATACCATTATTATAGAACTAATATATTCTTTAAAATTATTACATATATTTACTGTAACATAATTTTTATTCTTTTCTTGTAATCTTTTAACAAAACTCATAGTAGATGTCTTAATAATATTATTATCTGCTTTTGTTTCAACATAATTCCATATTATTTTCTCATATTGAGAGATTAACTTCAAATATTTTTCTATTATAAAAACATTTTGATCCATTAAATTATTAATCAAATTTTCTTCAAGTTTCTTTTTTAACATTTCCTTATTAATCGGAATATGTCTTTTCTCAAAGATATGTACTATTCTTGTAAGCATTCTATTCTCAAAAGCTGCAAACAAAAAATTATTATCTTCGATAATATCCTTTGATTTTTTATTAATTTTAGACATAATACTATTCATACTAATTATTTTATCATTAATAATACCTAATTATCATACATTTACATGAATTTAACTAATATTTTACATTAAAAAAGATAATACTTTTGTATTATCTTTATTTATATTTTGCTATAAAATGAGTACCTAATATAACTTTATATTTATCTCCAGGTTTATATATTTTATTATCCACTGTATTAAACCATCCTACAAAATTCTTTTTATTTTTAGGTTGTTTTAATACATAAATATCTCCCTCATGATACAAATGTTTACTTACATCATCACTAGTAGTAACCATCCATAATCTATTGCCTTCTCTATCTGTTATTGGACTAATTATTCTATTAGGATTTAATAATATTTTGTTTAAATAAATCATAAGTTCATCAATATTAACAAGTCCAGAATTAACAAATAATCTAACTTCAGGAGCACGTACTCCATAGAATAAATAATATGGTATCATTCTAAAATTATCATATTCAAACAATGCATCTTTTTGACTAATTATTTCTTTTCTAATAGGTTTCCATTTAATATTGTTATCAAAAGGATACATATTTGATAATGTCATTCCTTCATATACTTGATCTGCTGTTGTAATAATATCTTCAGATATTACATTATAGTATATTGCAGAACCAACAAAATAATGTTTAACTTTTTTATTTATTGTTTCAACTTTAGTAACTTTAACAGGAACTATTTTACCATTTACTTCTTTAGCTACTCTAGTACCTACTTTAATATATCCATTATTATCAATAATATTAACAAATTTATTTTCATCTAAACTAAATACTTGATGAAGTCCAACAGTATTTAATACTGTTCCATCAGAAAATGTAGTTTTTTGATATGATGTTGTTTCATTCCATCTTTCAATCCATACAGGATATTCATATGTAATACTTCCTGTATCATAAGACCACACACTTAATAAATCATCATAATTTATATCTTCTATATTTTTATATGATCCATCATATAATTTAATTTTAGTTCCTTCAACTAAACATATATTACCACTTTGCGTTGCTGTTCCTGTTACTGTTAAGTTTTCAGTAACATATGAACCATATATTGTGACAGCTCCACTATTTTGAGTATATGTATATCCTGTACCTGCTGTTAAATTACCATCAGATGTTGATATAGTAATTGCATTTGGCAACTCATAGTTTTGAGCAATAGGTGTTAATGTGAAACTATAATCTTGCATGTAATCTACATCTACTGTTCCTTGAGCGTTATTTCCGTCATAATACATATTTTCTAAAGAAAATGTTATTGTTACTTTCCATCTATAAAAAGCAGGAGTTGACTCACTAGCATGACCACTGCTTGTAGTAGCATTATTTATTTCATTAGTTGTTGCTTTATTTCCCCATTCATCTTCTGCATATACTCTAAATTTATATGTTCCATATTCCAGTCCTGTATATGTATAAGATTTACTATTTGATGTCACTGCACTTGCACATGTATAACTTCCATTATTTTCTTTACATGCTTGAATATAATATGTTGATATTGCTGAAGCATCACTACTATTATAACTAACTGTTACACTACCATCTGTACTATTTTTAGCAACTGTAACATTAGAAATAATTGGTGCATCTTCATCTTTTGGAACATCGCCACTTATTGGTACTGTTAAAGATACATTTCCTAAACTAATAATAGTTCCATCACTAGATGTAAGCATAATTCCGGCACTATATGGACTAGCGCCAAACATAGCTGTATTTTTTGCTTGAATATAAAAATCTAATGTTTTAGTTTCACTTTCATTAATACTTAGATTATTAAGTGGATTGCCATTTGCATCTACTATTTCAACTTTATCTCCAGTAGTTGATAATTCTAATGTTTGAGCATAAGGTCTTGTGTTCATAGCATTTATAATAAAATGAGCTCTATTATTATTTAATAAACTACCAGTATTATTATCTAAATTTGCTACTAATTTACCATTAGAAAGTGCATTAGTATTAATAGTAACTGTAGTTGTTCCAACAGAGTTATTACCTTGTCCATTATTTCTTCTAGAACATGTTAATGTTACAGTAAATGTAACTTCTTCACCAGGAGCTATTCTTTGTCCTGCTGTTAAACCAGTAACTTGAACATTAACAGTATATCTATTTGTATTAGTATAATTAGATTCAATATCTGAGTTAGTAAATGAATGAGTAAATGAACTATTATTAGTAAGTGTTACATTATAAACAACTCTAGATTGATTGTTATTATTTGGTGTAAATGTTAAAGCAAAAGTAATATGTGTGCCTTCAAAACTAGGTGATGAGTTTTCAGTTGCTCTTGTTAGAGTTGTTCTATTTACTCTAGTTATTTCTAATTTACCATCTGGTTTCCAAGTAACATCTCCATTTATTCTAATTAAACTAGATATAGCGGCATAACCTACTGTCTCAATGCAAAAAATAGTTATTGTAACAATAACTATTGCTAAAGTATATTTACTAATTTTACTTTTTCTCTCTTTTACTTTTTTCATATTAATCATTATTTCTTAAAGTATACATCCATAACATAGTATCATTAACTAATATAAATGTAGCTTTACGTTTTTGTGGATAATAATTAATTGGTAATCTAACTTCACTATGAGCATCTAATAACTCTTCGAAAGATCTAACTTTAATAACATTAAATTTATCTAAATCTGGTAGTGAACTAACATTAACTATTATTCCATCATAAGTACTTAATATTTTCTTTAATTCTGTATAATATTTATTATCATTCTTTTGACTACTTCTTGTAACTAAAATCATTATTACACAAATTATAGATAATAAACCAGAGAATACAACTCCTATTCTATATTTTAAATATTTAGAATCACTATTTACTACTTTTTCTTCTATAGTTTTAGTATTATCACTTGCATTCTCATTTATTGTAATTTCTGTTGCTGCTTTACTTAAAGGCAATTCTAGTTTTATATCAGAATTATTTATTTGATATTTCTTTTCCAAATTTGGAGCACTAATAGTACTTTCAAAAACTAAAATTACTTTTAATTTTCCATCCATGGAAACACCAGCAACATTTTTCCAGTCATTTAATATCTTATTATATTTTTCATATTGTACATTAACATCATCTAAAATAATAACACTATCTGTGTCTTTAATATCCTTTGTTTTTTTATCAGTTAACATGTATTCTTTAGACCAATAGTTTTTAGAACCAGCACTTTCATTAGATTCAACTATTGCCTTAATATAATAAGTATAATTTCCATTAACTTTTTCACTAAAGCTTAATACATAATTATAATTAATAGATATTTTATCAATTAATTCTGCTACTAATAATTTCTTTTCATTTATAATATTATCTTTAGTTAAATACTTTTCATCAAAGAATTTATTTTCTTTTAAATAAACTCTATAATCAACAGAACTTTTTTCAGCATATTCTACTTTATTTATTATTGTTTCAGCTTTAGTTTTCTTATAGAAAAAAGCTCCAAGTACAACAAAAATGCATGCTAGCATAGTAAATAATAAATATCTTATTACATATTTTCCGCTATTATGCATTTTTATCACACTCCTATCCTTTTATTCTTTTAATATTTTCACTAAACCATACAGTTGGATAACCTATGTATTTAATGACATATTCTACAACTCCTATGACATCTTTATCATTTACATCATAGTCATCTTTTACGTTATTATTATCCCCTTTTGTTTTATAAATTATTTTTTCTGGAGTTTCAACTATTCCTAAAACTCTATGGGTAATTATTCTACCTGAATTTTGAAAAGCAATAATATCTCCAACTTCTATCTTATCTACATACTTAATATTTTTATATATAATTCCATCTCCTCTATAAAATACAGGATTCATAGAATCACTAGCAATAGCAATTAATCTGTATCTAAGAAGTCCAGATACTAATAATGCTAATACTGATAAAAATACTATTATAGGTAAAGCAAATAAATTTCTAGTATTTTGATTTAAGCTTATTTTTTCTTTATTTTGATATCTAACTATTCTAACAGTTAATATGTATATCATAAATGGTAACATAAGAAATACAACTGAATTTATAAAATTACCAAGATCTGGAATATATGGTAATACATATGTATGTAAACTATATGGTATTACATACAATAGTAATGTTTCTAAACCAAAATTGTATGCTAAAAAACTACATAATAAGTTTTCAGCTATGCAAGGTAACACAGTCATACTTATAAAATAGAAAACGTATTCAGTATCTATTAATACTGCTGTCTTAGCAGCACATAATATTTCAAACACAATAACTATTAATGTAAAAATAATTAAAGGCTTTCTTTTATATGTACTATTCTTAGCAACAATATATCTAATTACTTCTCTACTTGTTTTTATTAAAAGTACAGGTATAGCATATCTAAAAAATACACTAGCACTTGTAATGTAACCATTTTTTGTAAATCCAACAAAAAAACCCAAAAGATAAGCAACCAAGATGGTAACCATTAAAGAAATGATTACCATCTTATCTGCATTTTTCTTATATAAAGAACTATCTTTTGGATATTTAAGCATAATTAATGATAAAAAACACAATAATATCCAAAAAATTGTAAGTATATAACTACTAATAGTTACAGTATATTTATTATCTAATACTAAAAATTTTAATATAGAAAAACCTACTATTAGAGATACTAAAGCATATATCTTATTTGTGTTTTTCATAATATTGTTTTCCTAAAATTATTCTACAACTGGTACAAAGTTAAATTGAACACCCAATGTTTCATGAACATCTTCATCGCCAAGTAATTGATTTACTTCTCCAGGAAGTGGATAAGTTAAACTAACTGTAACTGTTTCTTTACCATTAGGTTGAATTATAGTATTTGGTGAAACATCTTGAGTATAAGTTGTAGTGCCATACTTAAATGTATAACCTATTTTAGTTCCATATGTTGATGAAATTTGAGCTGGAGACTTACCAGTAAATGCAATACCTGTTAATTTAGCTGGGAATGTACCATTATTAACAATATCTACAGTAAAACTATATGCAGTATTAGGTTTTAATGTAACAGTATAATCAACATTTAAGTTATTATTATTTACTGTAACAGTACCTAAATTAGTTCCATTTACTTCAGTTTCATGTATAGAACCATTATCCCAAATAACTTCCCATTTAGCTGCTTTGAAAGTAGCATTACCATTGATAGTTAATTGAGATTGTATTGCGGCAAAACCTATTGACATACCTACTACAGCAACTGCTAATAAAATGATTAATACATTTTGAAATCTTCCTTCTTTATTCATAATATATACCTCCTTGTATCATATATAATAATTTTATAATAAAGACAAAAAAAAGTAAATAAATTTGACTTTATTTACACTTTTTATACTTAAAACCTATTATATAACATATTAATAATCCTATAGATGATCCAAATGAATCAACAAATACATCCCTTATACTACCATCTCTCCCAGGAACAAGCATTTGATGAATTTCATCACTACATGCATACAAAACACACACAATCATAGAATATATGATTTTTCTTTTCAAATCCAAATCATAACAATTAATAAATAAAAATACTAAAATATATAAAACAAAATATTCAAATATATGAGCATATTTTCTAATAGGATAAACAACATATTTAGTTATTAATGCTTCATCTGAATCAGTTAAATCAGATTTAAAAACTTTAACTACTTTTATAACAGTTCTATGAATAAAACCATTGCTTTGACCATCAGATTTAGATGAGCTCATACTACTAAAATAGAATATAACACCCATCCATAGAATAACTAATATCAAAAAGATTATTTTTTTCATTTTTTAAATACCATTTTTTTAACGCTCTTAATAGTATTTAATAAAAATTCATCTTTTAATAGTAGTAACATACCACCATATACTAAAGCACCAATTCCAGAAGATAATACAATAGTTATGCTTCTAGAAAAAATTGTTGTATTTATTAATAAACTAACAATTATAAACATAACTGTTCCAGCTATAAAATACTTTGGTGATAATTTTAAAACTTCTCTAAATTTAAATTCTTTTCTAACAAAATAGAATTCTACTGCTGTTACAACAGTTTCTGCAATTACAGTAGCTATTGCTGCTCCAACAGCTTGAAATTTTTGAATTAAAAAATAATTTAAAACAAAATTGGTCACAGCACCACATATAACAGCTATTGTAAAATATTTTTCTTTTCTAGTTGGTAACAAATACTGGATACCTAAAACATTATTCAAACTAATAATTATTGTTATCACGCTCATTATTGACATCAAAGGTGCAGCAGGAGCAAATTCTTCACCAAAAAATGATGGTACAAATTTAGATGCTATTGCTATCATGCCCAAGGTCATAGGTATTGACATAAGTAATGCAAAATTAAACGCCTTATAAATGTATTCTTTTATTCTCTCATGATCATTTGTTGCAAAGCAATTTGCTATTCTAGGAAGCATAGCAGTCCCCATAGAAGTAACAATTATCAAAGAAAATTTAACTATTTTCTGCGTTTCTTCATAATATCCAACCTGAGTCATATTATGTAAGATAGCACCTATCATAGTTTTATCCAAGACAGTATATACTTGAATAGCTATTTGAGGTATAAATAAAAAAATAGTTTTCTTAAAATGCCTAAATATATTAAGTTTATCTGGAAAATCTAAATATTTTTTTATGTTAATCCACAGTGATAAATTACTAAGCAAAGCATTAAAACAATGTATATATAAAAACTTATTTATATCGCTTGAATGTTTAACAAAAACAAATATAGCTATAACACTAAGTATTTTGACTATTCCATTTCTTAGTGCTGTTTTCTTAAACCTTTCTATTCCTTGATAGAACCATGTAATATCAAAAACATTAGCAACCATTTCTATAATTAATATCTTATAATACATTGCATAGTCACCAGTTCTAGCAAATAATAGCCAAAACAAAACCATAGCTATTGTCATAGCTATTATTTTAAGTGCTACCAATTCAAAAAATATTTTACCTTTTTCTTTTGCATCATCTTGATAAAAAGCTATTTCTCTTTGGCCATAAACAGAAATGCCAAGAGATCCAAATAGGATAAAATATGAAACAATTGATATTGTATATCCAGTAATTCCAACACCTTCGGCTCCTAATACACGAGCAACATATGGTGCTGTTATTAAAGGCATAACTAAAAGTAGCACTTGATATATCATATTATAAAAATAATTAATTTTGACTGACTTCTTATGTACTTTCTTTTTCATATCACACCTTGCTAGAAAATTATAACATTTAAAATATATTAATTCAACCCACTTGCTTCTTCCATAGCTCTTTTAATTACATCATCCATATCATAATATTTGTATTCTGCTAGTCTTCCGCCAAATATTACATTTTTTTCTTTAGAAGCTAATTCTCTATATTTTTCTGCTAATTTATTATTCTTATCATCATTTACTGTATAGTATTTTTCCATGCCTTTTTCATAATCACTTGGATACTCATAAGTAACAATTGTAATTTTATTACCGGTTACAAATTCGAAATGCTTATGTTCTATTGTTCTTGTATAATCTACTTCGTGTCCAGTATAATTAACTACTGCATTTCCTTGGAAGTTTTCAGTGAAATAAATTTTGTTATCAAACTTTAAACTTCTCCACTCTAATTCTCCAAGTGAATAATCAAAGTATTCATCTATTGGTCCAGTATATACAACTGTCTTAGCTAAAGAATCAAAATATTTTTTATCACTTAAATAATCAGTATTTAATTGTACTTCAATTCCTTCTAGCATTTTTTCAACAAGAAGTGTATATCCACCCATAGGGATACCTTGATATCTATCATTAAAATAATTATTATCATATGTAAGTCTTACTGGTAATCTTTTAATAATAAAAGATGGAAGATCTTTACAATCTCTATTCCATTGTTTTTCAGTATAACCTTTGATTAATTTTTCATATATAGTTCTACCTACTAATGAAATTGCTTGTTCTTCTAAATTCTTTGGTTCACCTTTTATTTCTTTTCTTTCTTCATTTATATGTCTTAATGCATCTTCTGGTGCAAAAACATCATTCCACATTTTTGAGAAAGTATTCATATTAAATGGCATGTTATATACTTCATCACCTATTTTAGCTATTGGTGAATTAGTGTATCTATTAAATTCAACAAATGAATTAACATAATCCCATACATCTTTATAATCAGTATGAAAAATATGTGCTCCATATTTATGAACATTTATACCTTCAACTTTTTCAGTATAAACATTTCCACCAATGTGATTTCTTTTTTCAATTACTAACACACTTTGTCCATTATTTTTTGCGATGTTAGCAAAAGTAGCCCCAAATAAACCAGAGCCTACAACTAAATAATCATATTTTTTCATAAAATCTCCCCTAAAAACGCCCATATTATAACCCATTGCATTATAAAAAGCAATTGTTTTATGGTTTTTTGCTTAAATTTATTATATCAAACTTTTGACAAATAATCTCCCTTTTTTTATAATTAAATCAAGGAGGATATATGAAAAAATACATTTGTGAATTTGTAGGAACTTTTGCTTTAACATTTTTTGCTTGTGGAGTTGCTGTAACAGTTGGTTGTGATACACCTGCTGGAGTAATTGCTACTGCTCTTGCTTTTGGTTTAGTTATTGTTGCTATGGCATATTCAATTGGTAATGTTTCAGGGTGTCATATTAATCCTGCAGTATCACTTGCCATGCTATTAAACAAAAAAATGACTGCTGAAGATTTTGTAGGTTATGTTATAGCTCAAGTTCTAGGAGCATTTGCTGGTTCTGCTATGCTAGGATATGTTCTTGGTGATTTTTCAAAACTAGGAGCTAATGGATTTAATGAATCTGCATTTTTAGCTATTGTAGTAGAAGTAGTATTAACATTCTTCTTTGTTCTTGCTATTCTTGGAGTAACAAGCAAAAAAGAAAATGGACATGTTACAGGAATTGTTATTGGTTTATCATTAGTATTAGTTCATTTATTTGGAATTGGTCTAACTGGTACATCAGTAAATCCAGCAAGAAGTTTAGCACCAGCTATACTACAAGGTGGACTTGCTACTAGACAAGTTTGGGTATTTATAATTGCTCCACTAATTGGTGGTGCATTAGCAGCCCTATTCCATAAACATGTTCTAGAAGATAAGTAATATAAAAACTCATCAAATGATGAGTTTTTTATTTGCAATTAAATTCAATATTATTATCTTCTAAAAACTTAATTATTTCAGTAGAGGCTACTCCTACTCCAAGATTTATAAATGGAGTAAAATTAACTTGTTTTTCTTCATATCCACGTTTAACAGTTTGATTAACATCAAAGTTTAAATCTAAATGTTTAGTAACAGCTTGTATTCCATATATTAACCCTTCTGGACTAAATATTGGTCCCCCACTTTGACCTCTTAAACCAGGACTACTAGTTTCAAACATAGATACTTTTCTATTTTCACCCATTTCTAATCTGGTTACTATTCCATCGATTGGAAATACTGGAAAATTTGAAATAGTATTCTTTTTAATCACAATATTATCTAATTCTTTAGAATATTCAAATAAATCATATTCTGGAAAAGCAAAACCTAGTTTGCAAACACTTTGACCTTGTTCTGGCAATTCTTTACTAAATACAGGATAGTTATCAAATTTTACATCTAAATCTCTAAATCTTATAACTGCAAGATCAAGATAATTATGAAATATAATTTTATCAACATTAGCAGGTAAATTAATATGACTTAATACAACACTATCATCTTGTAGATTATACTCTTTTTCTATTTTTTCTTTGTTATTGTGTTTTAACTTATTAATAATTTCAGAATATCTTTTACCCAACATATCATTTGCAATAATCTTTTCTGCAACGTGTTTGCAAGTTAAAGCATCACCATGCTTGTTTAACAAAATCATAGTTGCTATACCTTGTTCAATTTCATCAGAACCATAATATTTAATCCCTTCTACAAAAGGCAATAGATATTTCGAATTTTCTTTAATACTTTTTTTATACATATATTCTCATCTACCCATTTTCCACAAGATATTTTTTAATATATATACAATTACATATAATAAATAATTATCATTTCTTATTACTTGAATACTCCTAGCTTTGATAACCATTTGATTATAAATATTTTCACTTATATTTTTTACATCTAAATCATACTGCTTAATCATATTAAATTGCTCTTTTGTTGGTTTTTGGGTATATAAATAATTCGCAATACCACTTCTAAAAACATTTGTAAGATACTTTTCAAAGAATAATTTTTTGTTTGGAGTTAAACTATCAGCATTATTCTTATATAAATCCATTAATCTATATGATATTTTTTTATGATCAAGCCAATGTTTTTTTCTACCTATTATTCCTATGGATTGTTCATTTCTTCCCAATCTATATACATATACAGGTAAATCCATAACGTGAATTGTTTCCGCATATAATAATGGTAACAAAATATATTGAGTATCAGTATAAAAGCATTTTTCCTCAATCTTAATATTATTGTTCTTTAATAATTCTGTTCTATATGCTAGGGAATGCATATGTAATATATCACAACTACCTATCACATCTTCAATGTCCAATGTTTTATTTTTATATTTATCAATTTTACTCTTATTAACTACAGTATGGCTATCTTTTTCATAAAAAGCTGTATATGGTGTATATATTATATCTGAATCTATATCTTTTAGTTTTTCAATAAATTTATTTAAATTCTTAGTATCATACCAATCATCACCATCAAGTTGTTTATAATATTTTCCAGCAGCTTTTTTTATACTAGCGTTTATAGTAGAACCATATCCTCCATTTTTCTTATCAATCACTTTAAATGTTTTTGGATATTTTTTTACATACTCATTAGCTATAGATAATGTATTATCTTTAGAACCATCATTAACTATTATTACCTCTAAATAATCTTTGTTATCTATTAACAAAGAATTCAAAGTCTTTTCTAAAAATTTTTCAACATTATATGCCGCTATTGAAATTGTTAATATCTTTTTCATATTATCACCTCTCAAAACTAGATTTTTGTGGCAAAATCTTTTCAAATGCATCATGCAACATCTTCTTTTGTTTAATATATTCATCATAAGTGCATTCAACATCATTTATACAAACACACTTATTTTTTTGTTTAACAATTGTTTGAATTATTTCATTATCTATTTTTCTAATGTAGTTTTTGCCAAAAGATTTTCTTCTAGGATAAAATTCACCGCTAGCTATTTGAAAATCTCTAACTAACCAGTGATTTACATCGCTGATAGTTCTAAATTTATTAGAGCAGGTTTTATTACAAATATCTTTTTCTAAGGTCCACACTTTGTTGAAATATTCTTTCTTATAAGGACAGCAAATATGAGTTTCATCAATGCCTTTAAACTTTCGCCAAGGCATTAATAATATTGTTTGAATTAAATGCTTTCCATATTTAATATTAAACCACTTGAAAAAATTCTTTTTAATAACTTCATTTTTATTAAAGTATTTATTAATTATCTTAATATTGTTAATGGCAGCGTGTGTTTTATCGTATTCCAATTCAACAGCATCTAACGCTGCCAATTCTACTGGCTTGCCTTTTTTGAAAAAATCTACTGGTTTAACACTCTTAATCAAAAAAACATCATCATTAAAGTAAACAAATCTTTCCGATAAATTTTTAATCCTGTGTATGTTTAATTCAATAGCATTAGAATTAAATGTCGGAAGATATTCTTTGGGGATAAAATCTTCATGATTAACAATTACTAATTTTGAATTCTTAGTATTTAACCATTTTGGTAAATGACCATAAGTAATAAAATATATTTTATTAACCCATGGTGCATATTTTTCAGCACCTCTAAACCAGTATTTTAAAGTATCCCAATCTCTATATCTACTCTCACAATTTATCCAAGTTTTAAATAGATTTGTATCTTTATCAACATCTTTTTGGGCGTACTTATCCCTTTCGCTTTTCCATTTAGAATCATTACAATCTACCCAAGTTATTACAAAATCTATTTTCTCCATAAATAAAACCCTTCACTTGTAAAATTATTATAACATATAATCATAAAAAAATAATATTGATAGTTATCAATATTATTTAATAATCTTAACATCTACATTTAACTTTTCTATTTTATTTTTTAAATCAACAATTTCTTCATCTGAAATACTCTCAAATTTAGTAACTTCTTTATTTAGAAGTTTATATTTAAATTCTCCCAAATTATGAATTCTAAATAATTCAACTTTTTTAATTTTATACTTTTCAATAAAAACTAATAATTCTTTTATATTTTGTTTTGTATAAGTATATCCTTTTACAAGAGGCATTCTAAAAATAACATCCACATTATTATTTAACAATTTTTCCACATTATTATAATATATATCCTTATTTGCCCCTATTAATTTTTGAGTATTTGAATCCAATATTTTAATATCTACATAATAGTGATCAACATATTTAAGAGCAATATCCACTAACTCACTATTAACATTAAGTGCACTTTCGATACAAATATCAACATTTTTTTCTTTTAATTTTTTAAGCAACGGTTCTATATTTTTAAATTGTAATAAACATTCTCCACCAGAAAAAGTTACTCCTCCAACATTATCATAGAATTTTTTATCTTTTAATATTTCTTCTTCAAGTTTTTCCAAAGATATCTCATATCCAAAATATTTTGTTTCATCATTTTCTTTATACTCTTCAATATTAAAACTAATATTCTCCGGGTTTGAACACCAAGGGCATTTTAAACTACAGCCTTTAAAAAAGACTGTTGTTCTTATTCCAGGGCCATCATGTAAGCAAAATCTTTGAATACTACTTACTATTACTTTCACTTTTTAATGCCCTTTCTATTAAATAGTCTTTATATTCATCAGGTAAATCTTTAAAATATGCGCTAAAGCCCCATACTCTAACAATAAGATTTGGAAATTTATCAGGATTTTTTCTAGCTTCAATTAATGTTTTGCTACTTACAACATTCATTTGCATTTCAAAAAATCCTACTTTTATACTTAGGATAATAAAATCAACAAATTTATCAAAATTATCTTTAATAAAATTTGGAGATACAAAGAAATCAACTACATTTCCATTAAATCTATTATCATTGTAATCTAACTTAGCTGCAAAATTTATTAATTCAGTATATCCATTTGAAGAATCACTAGAGATATGAACACCAAATGGTTCACTATTTTTTCTACCATCAAATGTAGCAGGAAAATCTTTAGACTCCATAATATAGGATGGTGCACTAAGACCAAATTTATATTTTCCTCCCAATGGATTTTTGTTTTTATTAAAAACTTTGCTTACGTGTTTAATAATATCATTTGATAATTCTATTACTTTATCATTATCGCTACCATACTTATATTCAATATCATTTTTAATTTTATTTACTAAATTATCATTATCTTCATAATTGTTTAATCTTATACTATTAAATTCAGTTAATGAGTATTTTTTCTTATCATAAACATAATATTTTACTGCAAAAAGAGAATTAACTGTATTTGATAATCCTACACCTGTAAATCCATAATTATTATATTTAGCTCCACCATTAGATATATCTTTATTTTCTTTAATACAATTATCAGTAAATAAAGATAATAATAAATCTTTACCAAACTTTCTATTATTAATTTCATTTAGAAAATCATTTAAATAATTGTCTAAATGCTCTTTATATTTTTTAACAAAATCATCAAAATTCTTAATATCATCTAAATCTTCAGTGGTTAATAGATCATCTAATGGTTTAGCAAAATTAATTGTTTTTAAATTATTTTGGTCAAATGATTTGCCAGTAATAAATGGTTCCCAACATGCTGCAGTACCATAATCATATACATCTTTTTTATCAAACCCAAACTTTATTAATTTATCAAGTACTATATCATCATTTGCAAATAAAGGGCATCCTATTCCAGTAGATATGCAATCAATAGATTTTTCAATTAAATCTCTTGGGGTTTTAGAACTAACTCTTAATAATACTTTTGGATCTGGTTCATTTAAATCTTTCATTAAATCTATAAACATATATGTTAAATCATTACAAAAATAATTGCCATCTTTATCTGTTCCACCCAAAATAATTATTTGACCTGTATCTCCAGATAAAGAATTGCTTTTAAAATAATAGTCTTTGTGCAATACTGTCAAAAATTCTTTTAATAATTTATATACTTCTTCTTTTGTAATTTTCTTTTCCTTTAAATCTTTTTTATAATACTTATCTAATATTACATCAAGTCTACCTAAACCATTTAAATAATGCCCTGTTTGCCACATTAATTGATTAACAAAAAGAATTCTTTGAAGAGCTTCAAAAAATGAAACAGCTTTTCTTGTTTTTAATCCTTCTAAACTATCTTTGATTTTTTTATCATTACATAAATTGACTTCCCTATCTATTAATAGTTCCACTGAATTTATTAAATTTAATAAATCTTTATGGTATTCACTTTTTCCTAATGACGCTTTGTAATCAGATAAAGAATTATCTAATACTTTATTATAATCAAGCATTAGATTAGCAATAATATCTCCATCATATAAAAGAGTTTTATAATAATCAATTGAATAAAAAAATGATTTGTATTCATTTTTTAATTCAACATTATTAAATAATTTATTATATGATGTATATATTCTTGATTTAAAAAATATTGTTGCAAAACTGTATTTACAAACATTTTTATTTTTTATTGACATAGAATAATTTATACGCTTTGTGTTTTTAATACCTATTATTTTTTTTATTATTTCCTTAATAAAATTCATGGTTTACCTCCTTAATAGCATATCTTTTTTAATTGCTTTATAGTAGTGATTCTATTTTGTTATTTTTCTTATATATAATTTTGAAGCTAACCCACATAATAAATAATTACTACCTAGTAGCATTTTCATCTTTTTGGTTTTTTTATATTCATTATAAACATCAACATTTTTTTCTTGTAATTCTTTATTAAATGATTTAATTTTATTAACCTGTTCTTTATTCATTTTAAAAGTTAATAAAGTTCCTAAATGTGCATCAGCAATCCAAACTAACATTTTTGTTAAATATTGTTTTTTAGCGTCTGACAATTCACTACTGATATCATTATAATGCTCTAATAGTCTATCTAAAACAATACTATGCATTCCTATGTTTTTTTGCATACTTGGGATGCTGACACTTTGGGTTGCTTGACCCACTCTATATACATATATATTAATGTTATAATATTCAACTTTATTTATGAATTTTAAAGGCAATAACAAATATTCTGTATCAGTATAAAAACCATTATCTAAAACTATATTATTATTCTTCAAAATATTAGTTCTATATGTAACAGCATGCATTTGTGGATGAATAATATTTGCGATATCATCAAAATCATAAATTCTATATGGTTCAATATCAATTGTCACTGTTTCACAAATTTTTCCATTAGAGTTATCATACACCTCATAATCAGTTAAAATCATATCTGCTTTGCTTTTTTCTAAATGTTCAATATAATTGGTAAGATTTTCTGTTTCTACCCAATCATCTCCATCAACCATTCTAAAAAATTCACCTGTTGCATTTTTAATTCCAGTGTTAACTGTAGACCCTGGCCCAGCATTTTTTTGTTTAATTAATTTAATTATACCAGGATATTTTTTTTCATATCTAGCAACAATATCCGGTGTTTTATCCTTTGAACCATCATCAACTACTAAAACCTCAATTTTGTTCATGACTTCTTTATTAAGCCATGATTTTAAATTTTGCTCAATTAAGTTTTCTAAGTTATAAGCAGCTACGCTTATAGATAATACTTTTTTATTTGTTTTTTCTTTTTTCATAACGATCCTTTCAATAAATATCTCAATATCTTCAGCGATATTGGTTTAACATAATAACTAACTTACTTTCAAAAAAGCTTCCTTGATGTATGTAATTACAACCAATACATTTTTTTGTTAGAAACTTTTTTCATATTTCTTGCCTAATAACTTAGCTTTAAGAAAACTAGTTCCTTTCTTCCACCAATTTATGCTTTCCATATCCATAAATTTTACTTCTTTATATTTTAAATTATTAGTGTTTAAATATACATCTAATAATAATTCTGATACTCTTCCATAGAATCTAGAATGAAAACTATCATATTCTTTATCTTTCATTCTTTTTTCTAATTCAAATAATATGTCAAATAACCATTCACAATAATCATTTAATACATCTTTTTTCATAATAAACATATTAAACATATGTGCTGATGTTCTTTTATGTAATTTATCAAATTCTTCTAAATACTCTGGACATTTTTCTTCTATTATTTTTCTAGTTTCATCTAATGGTTCAATATACATAGTATGTTTATAATGATCATATAAATTTTCTATATAATATTTTCTTTTATTAGGAA
>CAMJBC010000011.1 GCA_946403755.1 uncultured Mycoplasmatota bacterium | reverse complement strand
TTTTCCATATATTGATCTATCAATAGCAACAAATCTACCAGATAATCCTTCAGCAGGTGTAGCTAAGCAAGTAAAGTTAAGATTATATTCTTTAGTATATTCATCACAATTCTTTCTCATATGTTCAACTATTTCTAAACCTAATTTTTGTGCTGCATCACTTTCTCCATGATGTTCACCAATTAAGGCTTTTAATGTTTCTGCAAGTCCTATGAATCCAATTGATAATGTACCATGTTTAAGTACAGTTCTAAGTCTTGTAGTATCATCCATATTCTCACTATTAATCCATACATGTGAACCTAGTAAGAATTTAAAGTTTGCTCTAGTTTTAGAACATTGACATTCAAATCTTTGAAGTAATTGTCCTTTAACTAATTCCATAGTTTCATCTAACTCTTTATAGAAACCTTTCATATCAGCTTTAGTTCTTTCGCCTAAAGCAATACCATGTTTAATAGCAATTCTAGGTAAGTTAATTGAAGTAAAACTTAAATTACCTCTACCAGGAGTAACAGCTGGTCCACATACGTTAGCTAAAACTCTTGTTCTACAACCCATGTAACCAACTTCTGTAGTATAATCTCCTTCTACATAGAATGGTTTATTAAAGCTTGAATCTATAAATGAAAAGTTAGGGAATAATCTTTTAGCAGAAACTCTACAAGCTAATCTAAATAAATCATAACTTGGATCTTCTTTAAAATAATTAACTCCTTCTTTTACTTTAAAAATTGAAATTGGGAATATAGGTGTTTCCCCATGTCCTAAACCTTCATCAGTAGCAAGTAAATAGTTTTTAATAACCATTCTACCTTCAGGACTAGTATCAGTTCCAAAGTTTACTGAACTAAATGGAACTTGAGCTCCTGCTCTACTGTGCATAGTATTTAAATTATGTATAAAAGCTTCCATAGCTTGGAAAGTAGCTCTATCAGTTTTCTTAATAGCATTATCATATGCTGTACTAAATATATCAGCTAACTTTTTGCTCTTAGAAGTAAATTCATCAAATATATTTAAATCGAATTCTATACTTTCTAATTTATCTATTATTTCAATTACTTTATCAAATTTAACTAATTCAAAGAATCCTTCAAATTCTAGTAATTCTTTTAATTCTTGTTTAAATTCTTTTTTGAATGTTTTTAATACACCAGGTGCCATATAATAATCAAATGCTGGTATACTTTGACCACCATGTTGTTCATTTTGATTAGCTTGAATAGCAATTGCAGCTAAAGCAGCATAAGATGCTATTGAATTTGGTGTTCTTAAAAAACCATGTCCTGTTGAAAAACCATTTTTAAAAAGTTTATTTAAATCTATTTGAGTACAAGTTGTTGTTCCCATAGCCCAGAAGTCTAAATCATGAATATGAATATATCCTTCATCATGAGCTTTAGCATATTTTGAATCCATTAAATATGCTTTTGCAAATTCTCTAGATACAGTAGATCCAAAGTGAAGCATAGTTCCCATTGGTCCATCTCCATCAACATTAGCATTTTCTCTTTTAGCATTTTCTTCTGTAGCAGATTTAAGTCCTAATGCCTCTATTGATTTAACAAACTTATGTTGTTGTTTAACAACAAATGCTTCTCTAGAAGCTGTTCTTCTTTCTCTGTATCCTTTAAAAGATTCATATACTTCATTATATTTAAGTTTCTTTAATACTTCTTCGATAGCGTCACTAACGTCTTCAACGCCAATAGTTTTTCTATCTTTGTATTCTTTCTTGATATAATCAAGTACTTTCTCCTTAACTTTATTTACTTCTTTTTCATCATATTCTTCGTAAACGCTGTCAAAACTCTTTTTAATAGCAATAGCTATCTTAACATCATTGAAATTGACTCTTTGACCACTACGTTTAACGACAATGATATCGTCAAAAAAATCCCTTTCCATAAAATTAATATTCCTCACCTTCGATTAGCCGTTTTCTAATCTAATACAATCTTATCACACCTAAATATTTTGTAAATGTTTTTTTGAAACATTTTTTTAAAATTCACAAAATTTTACATCTTGACTTTTTTGAATTTTTGATTTAAAAAACATTTAGCCCAGTATTTAAGGCAAAAAATATTAACAACCCCAATTTGTTTGCTTTACACTACTTTTTAAAGAAAATAAAATCAAGCATTTACTGCTTGATTTTTGGCTTAAATAAAGGGTTTTATTTAATTGCTCTTTGTAATTTATACCCGCTTTGTCTAATCTCGCGTGTATTTTTTAGATAAAATAACTCACCAATAAAATTAACTCCTATATCAAATTTTATTCTACCAATTAAAACTGATAATTTTTCAATTTTACTATTTATTAATTTATCATTAAATTTACTAATAAGTGGAATACTTCTATTCAATCTTCTTAATATAGTTTTTATTCTTTTTGTTTTAACTTTAACTTTCTTATCTGCATTTCCATTATAGCCACTACCATTTAATTTAAGTAATGTTCTTATATTTAAAATATCCTCTATTTCTCCTATTACTAAATCTAATAATTTATTTATAATGATTCTTTGAAATCCTTCGTCAAAATATTCTATTTCAATATCAATTCCATTGCTAATATTACTTAAATAAAACATTTTAAATGCTTCTTTAACTTTTCTATATTTTTTAGAATCTCTTAAAGATAATAAATATTCATTATATATTAATGTTCTAAAATCATGTCTTTTACCATTTATATCATATATATTTTCTAAGAAATCACATTTTTTCATAATTTCTGGATGTTTAGACATAATTTCATCTAATTTTTTAACATTATAATTATCACTTTCTATTACATCAAATACATCTTTACCTACTTTACAATTAATAGCTTCAGAGAATAAATATTCATTTTTATTGCTTAATGTTTCTTTTAAATGTCTTTTGCTATCAAAATACATAGCTATAATTCTAGTAGTTAAATCCCATCCATAATTATTAGCGTCTAACTCAGATTCTGAATGAAAATAATTTAACGGATTTTCACTTGCATACTCATCAAATAGTCTACCAAGTAACCAATTCATATATTGACTGCCTATTTGATCATTTAAATAATCCAAATGTTGTTTCCTATGTTTCATCTCATGAGCTACTGTCTCTATTAAACCAATTAAACCTTTGTTATCTCTATCTGTATTTATAAAAATATATTTGTCTACGATATTATAAAGACCCGAACTATCTAACATCTTAGATCTTACAAAATCAAAATCAGTATAATATATATTATCATAAGATATACCTAGTTCTTTTCCAGATAAGTATGCTGTATATTTAATAATGAATTCATCAGCAAAATAAGAATGATTCTTGTTATAATTATTTACTAAAAATTTATAAGTTTTTTCAGTTACCTCATCATTTAAACCAATTAAACTAATCGCATATCTTAGATACTTTTCGCTAATAGTTTGTCCTTTTTTAATATTATTTATTATACTTAAATATTCTAAATGAATTCTTTTTCTAAACTTAGTTATTTCTAATAATTGATTTCTATCAAAAAAGTGATTTAATGCAGGATATCTAATTATTCTACTATCAAATAAAATATATGGATTTTCTTTAAATTTTTCATAAAGAAAAGAGGTGTACTTTTTAATAATATCAATACACCTCTTATCTCTACGATTATTAATTATGAATGATTCTAATAATTCTAAGTCATGTATATCAATATTACTTCTAGTATATCTATTATCCATTAATTCAGAATATAATGGATAATTCTCTAGCAAACGAAAACAATCACTCATAATTAACCCCCTTTTTAATTTTTTTATCTACCAGTAATTAATCTTACTAATTCTTGTTCTTCTGGAGTACCCTTATCTAACATATATGGCATAGTTCTTGCTAACATATCATTAATAATTTTGCTTTGCTCTTCTGAATTATATCCACATATATCACCTATTGATCTACCTCTACTATGTACTTCAGTAGAAATATGAGAGTTAGATACTTTAACAGAATTAACTACACCAGCAACTCCACCTACAAAATCTTTTGCTTTAACTGAACCTAAGCAAATTAAATCTTCTATTTCTAAATCTTGTACTGTTCCAAATAAAGCACCACTATATGCTTCTGCTTCTACTCTACCAGTAAAACCACAGCTTTTAACTATAGCATTTTCAATAACAGATCCTGCTAATGTTCCAGTACATGATCCACCTTTGATATTTGCATTAGCTAAGTTAACATTTATTACTGAAAGATTTCTAACTTTTGAAAATAAACCAGTTTCAAGATTATTACCATTATCAATAGTAATATTACTTAATACTTGTCTTCTTCCTTCTCTTTTATCAGCACCTCTAATTACAATATTTAATCCACTTGCATCAATTGGAGACATCTTTACATTTGAAAAATCAATATCATTGTCAATAACTAATGTTACAGTATGAAATACCTTTCTATCTATTTCAGATATTTTCATAAAATCTTCTACACTTTTAACATGTATTAATTTTTCTCCTCTTTTAACTTTTTTAATCATATCACACCTCTTTTTTAGTACTGCATATTATAACAAAAAAGAGACTTTAAGTCAATAAAGCCTCTATTTTACTTGTTTTAATTTAACAACCATAGTATAGTCATTAATTTTTAATTCTTCACCTTTAACTTCACTTTCAGTTAATTTAGTAGCAAGTACTTCATCCATAACATATTTTTTAAATTGTTTTAATGCATCTTTTACTTCTTTATCAGCACTATATTCAATTTCTATTCTATCTGCTATATCAAAATTACTTGTTTTTCTTAAGTTTTGAATCTTAGATACTATTTCACGAGCAAGTCCTTCATTAATTAAATCTTGAGTTAATACTGTATTAATAGCAACTTTCTTATAATTTAACATAACAGCTGCATATCCATCCTTAGATTGAATATCTTTTAATACATAAGTATTATCTATTGTATGAGTAATACCATCAAAATCAAGTTTTAATTCACCTGCTTCTAGTAACTTAGCATCTTCTTCTGTAATATTTTTTAAATATTCTTGGAACTTAGATATATTACTTCCTAAAGTCTTACCAACTTCTTTAAAGTTTGGTTTATATCCTACAGTTAGATATTCTCCCATATCTTTAGCCCATACTACTTTTTTAGCATTTAATTCTTCACAAATTAATGATTCAAATTCTTTTATAGTAGTTTTATATTTATCTTCAAATATTACTTCACTAATTGGTTGTCTAACCTTAATTTTAGCTTCCTCTCTGATATTTCTAGCTGTACTAATTAATTCTATTACTAAATCCATTTTTTCTTCTAATTTAGCATTTATTAACTTCTTATCACATACAGGATAATCAGCTAAATGAACACTTTCTTCTCCAGTTAGATTAATATAGATTTCATCAGCTACAAATGGACTAATTGGAGCAATTAATTTACATAATCCAACAAGTACATTATAAGTTGTCTTATATACAGCTTTTTTAGATGTATCTAACTTACTACCCCAGAATCTTCTTCTATTACGTCTAATATACCAGTTAGATAATTCTTCACATACAAAGTATTGAATTAAATGAACTGCTTTATTTACATCATATACATCCATTACTTCAGTTACATCTTTAACTAAATTATTATATTTAGATAATAACCATTTATCTATATCTTCTAAATCTTTATAATCTACATCAAATGTTCTTGGATCTACTTCATCAGTATTAGCATACATCTCAAAGAATGTATATGTATTTTTAAGTGTATTAAAGAATTTAGAATTAATATCTTTAATTCCTTCAACATCAAATTTTAGTGGTGTCCATACTGGACTTACATATGGTAAATACCATCTAACTCCATCAGCACCATATGTTTTCATAGTAGTAAATGGTTCAACGATATTACCTTTAGATTTACTCATTTTCTTTCCATCTTTATCAAGTAATAAATCGTTTACTAAAACATTCTTATATGGACTCTTACCAGTTACGAATACAGAAATTACCATTAATGAATAGAACCAACCTCTAGTTTGATCAATTCCTTCACAAATAAAGTCTGCTGGAAATTGATTTTCCCATAATTCTTTATTTTCAAATGGATAATGATATTGACTAAATGGCATAGCTCCACTATCAAACCAACAATCTATTACATCTGTTGTTCTAGTCATCTTGCCACCACAATGAGGACAAGTTAAATGAATATCATCAACAAATGGTCTATGTAAATCTATAGTTTTTGGATCTACTTTTTCAATTGATTTTTCTGCTAGTTCTTCTCTAGAACCAATCATTTCTTGATGACCACAATCACAAATCCATAATGGAAGTGGTGTTCCCCAATATCTTTGTCTAGATAAAGCCCAATCTTTTAATTCTTCAAGCCAATTACCAAATCTCTTTTCTCCAACATAACTTGGGAACCAATTAACTGTTTTATTAGCTTCAACAATTTTATCTTTAATCTTAGTTATTTCTAAATAATAAGATGGTTTTGAATAATATAGAAGTGGTGTATGACATCTCCAACAATGTGGATAGTTGTGTACCATTTTTTGCTTTTTAAATAATTTATCATTTTCTTTTAACCATTTGATAACTTCTTTATCAGCATCAAATATATACATACCTTTCCATGGACCTTCTGTATAACATCCATCTTCTCCTACTGGATTTAAATATGGTAAATTATACTTTTTACCAACTTCAGCATCATCAGCACCAAAAGCAGGAGCTATATGAACGATTCCAGTACCATCGCTATCAGTTACATATTCATCACAACATACAAAGAATCCTTTTTTCTTAACACTTAAGAATGGTAATAATTGGTCATATTCCATTCCTTCTAAATCAGTACCTTTATATTCTTTAATTATTTCTACTTCATCACCTAATACTTGGTGTAATAAAGTTTTGCATAGAATAAATGTATAACCTTTAGATTTAACTTCTACATAATCATATTTAGGATTAACACAAAGTGCTACATTAGCAAGTAATGTCCAAGGTGTAGTTGTCCATACTAAGAAATATGCATCTCTATCCTTTAATTTCATAGGAACAATAACTGTTTCTACTTCAATTTCTTCATATCCTTGAGCTACTTCATGACTAGCAAGTCCAGTTCCACATCTTGTACAGAATGGTAATATTTTACTTCCTTCATAGAATAATCCTTCATCAAAGAATTTCTTTAAGATCCACCATTCAGTTTCAATATAATTATTATCATATGTAACATATGGATGTTCTGTATCAATAAATTGACCCATTTTATCAGTTAATTCAGTAAATGTTTTTTCATTTCTTCTAACTGATTCTTTACATTTAGCATTAAATGGCTCAATTCCATATTTTTCAATATCACCTTTATTTTTAAATCCTAATTCTTTTTCTACTTCAAGTTCAACTGGTAAACCATGAGTATCCCAACCTACTTTTCTAATTACTCTTTGTCCTTTCATAACATGGTACTTAGTAAAAGTATCTTTTAAGAATTTAGCAACCATATGATGTAATCCTGGATGTCCATTAGCAGTAGCTGGTCCATCATAAAATACAAAGGTATCTTTTATATCTCTGTTATCTATTGATTTTTCAAAAACCTTATGTTTTTTCCAATAATCAATCATATTAGATTCAACTACATCAACTGGTTCTTTACTTAATTCTTTAAATTTCTTCATAATTCTTCCCTCCAAAATAAAAAGGATAGTACAAGGAGTCAAAAAATGACGGTACCATCCCTCTTTTTACTTTATTATTTTAACGCAATTAGCGTGCTTATCTTATCCATAAGCAACATCAGAAGTGATTCATATATAACTTTGTTTATTAACTTTCACCAAAATGTTAACTCTCTAAAAACTCCCGTTATATAACGTCTTCCTCATTTGTTTTCACAATGCACTCATTATAACACCAAAAAAATAGTTTGTAAACCAATATTTTTATTAAACTTTACTATTTATGCTATTTGTGTATAATTACAAGCAAATTTAAAGCAGATCAAATAATTAACTATGATGTAAGAAAATTAGTAAGAGAAAGACGTCACTTTTAATGACGTCTTTTATTTTTCTTTATAAATTTTAAATATAGCTAACATTTCTCTTGCTATACCTTTATTATCACCATATTTAGATACATTATCTTTTAACTCTTCTTCTACTCTATCTAAATTAATATATCTTAATTCAAAATTACCTTCTTTTTCACTTTGAGTATAATTAGTATTATCTAAATTAGGTTTTAAATCAGTTTTAATTTCATAATAATAATTTATAGTTTTTCTATTTTTACCTACACTTGGCCAATCTTTAAAATACCCTATTGATCTAGCAAAATAATCATTATCTATATCTAATTCAATACCAGTTTCTTCTTTTAATTCTCTTATACATGCTTCTTTTAAAGATTCATTTTCTTCTACATGTCCACCAGGAAATTGATATTCATGATTTGAATACCCAAGTAATATTTCATTATTAGAATTTATTATTAAAAGTTTAACTCTTAATACTTCTTCAGTAATATCAGAATCACTTAAATTATCTCTATTAGTTATAAAATCTTTCATAGTGAAAATAACTCCGTTAAATATGGTGTAATAACACTACCAAAATATATTAATAACATTGCTCCAAATATAATAAATGGTCCAAATGGAATAACTCCATCTTTATGTTTTTTAATAGTAATTAAAGAAAATACTAATGCTATTACTGATGCAAAGAATAATGTAACAAAACTATTAAATATTCCAAGAGCAAGACCTATAACAGCCATTAATTTAATATCCCCATCTCCAAGAGACTCTCTACCAAACATAGAATTACCAAGAAATTTAAGTCCTAACATAACTAAAAATAATACAAGAGCATATGCTAAAGAATATAACATTTCTGTTGGTCCTTCAAAAGCATATAAAACTATTAATATTAATAATCCAGATATTATTAATACTCTATCACTAATATAATAATATAAGAAATCACTTACTATTGTTACTATTAATAAACAATCAAATATTGTAGCTAGAAAGAAGTTCATATCAAATTTAAATAGATAATAATTCATTGGAAATAATACTAATCCAATTAATTCACATATAAAATATATAACTCCTATTTTAGATTTACAATAAGCACATTTGCCATGCAAAAAGATATAAGAAAACACAGGTATATTCATATACCATTTTAATGGTTTCTTACAATTAGAGCAAAAACTACTTGGGTAAGTAGTTTTTATTTTATTAGGAATCCTGTAGCCCATGCAGCCTAGGAAACTTCCAAAGATTGCACCAAGAGCTGCAAGCCATATATATATGATTGCTTCCATAACTCCCCCTACTTTCTACATAACTGTAGAGTACATATCGAACATTGGAACTAATACTGCGATTAAAATGAAACCTACAGCAACAGCTAAGAATACGATCAAAGCTGGTTCAACGAATGTTTTAATTCCTCCAACAGCATTCTTTTGTTCTTTTCTATAATAATCGGCTACTCTATCTAGCATTTCTGCTAGTTCACCAGTAGATTCACCAGTAACAATCATAAAGTATGCAATATCAGGAATAATCCAATTATCTTTGAATGATTCACTCATCTTATTACCTTTAACAAGATTGTTAATTGTATCTACCATTAACTTCTTATATAATTCATTTTCAGTAATTTTAGCAAGGACATCGATTGAATCTGCTATTAATACGTTATTATGTTGTAATGTAGCAAATGTTCTTGAGAACATATTAATTTCTTTAGATATAAGAACTCTACTTACAACTGGTAATCTTAAGAATAATGCTTGCATCATTTCTCTAAATGCTTTAACTTTCTTAAATGCAATTGCATAAGCAATTACTACTAAAACTATACCACCAATTATAAAGTACCAGTTATTTGATAAGAAATCAGATAAATCTAAACAGAACTGTGTAATTGGGTTGATTTCAGAACCCATTGAATCATAAACATCTGCAAATTTAGGAACTATGTATACTAACATGAAAGCCATAATTCCAACTGCAAATACAAGAACTACACATGGATAAGCAATAGCACTAATAACATCTTTTCTATTATCTTCCATTTCTTGATAATAATCACCCATCTCATCAAGGGTTTGTTCAATAGTACCAGATAATTCTGATGCTCTAACCATGTTTACAAGTAATGATGGGAATGACTTTCCTTGTCTATCTAATGCGTCTGAGAAAGTAGCTCCCATTGTAAGTTCATATATAAGTGAATCATATAATGATTGATATTTCTTTCTTTTATCTTGTTTTGCAAGAACTCTAACAGCATCCATAAGTGGAATACCTGCTTTAATATATGTAGATAATTGTGTTAGCCAGAATACAAGATCTTTTGTAGCCATCTTGTTTTTCATAGCATTTGATTCTGTATGTAAGAAATTTATTAATTTACTTGTATAGATTTCATAGATAATCATATTTTGATCAAGTAAGTATGAATAAACTTCCATTTTAGAAAATGCTGGGAAATATCCAGTAATTAATTTACCTTCTGGAGTTCTAACCAAATATCTAAATGTTTGTTTAGTTTGATATCTATATACATCATTAGGATTATTTTTATCAATTGTAACAGGTTTTAAATTCTTTTCTTTTTCTATCTTTTGTTTTTGAACAAATGGTATCTTTTCATATTTTTCTTTTAAGTATTCAAATATTTGTTCAAACGCATTTGGTTTATAACCTGGATCAAGTTTAGTTTTCTTGATTCTTGTAGTACCTGCTGATTTCTTAGCAGCTGCTAGTTTATTAGCAGCATCAGTTAATTGAGGCTTAGCTTTAGGTTTTAATAAACCAGGAATAACAACAAAAATAATGGCAAATATAGCAACAAATCCATCTACAGCAGCAATAACAACAGCTGCAATTTCATTGTATACTCCTTTACCACCATGATTCCAAACAAATAAACCACCTTTTTTGAACACTTTAGCAAGTTTAGAAATACCAAGGCCAAAATAAGTGACAAAATTGATAATTATATCAATCAAAAAATCAAAGCATCCTATAATGCCTAGGCCAAAATATTTAAATAAAGCGACAAAATCATTAGATGTTTTATCTTTATCAGCTTGAGTAATTTTTGGTTTATTCTCTTTTGCCATCGCATACCTTCTTATTCTATATAAAATTATAGCATATTATTTTAAAAATAAAAACATATTTTTACAAAAAAATAAATAAAGTTTTAAAACTTTATTTATTCCATTTGATCTGTACTTAAAATAGTTAAGAATGCCTCTTGAGGAATAGATACACTTCCTACCTGTTTCATTCTTTTTTTACCTTCTTTTTGTTTTTCTAATAGTTTCCTTTTACGAGAAACATCTCCACCATAACATTTAGCTAAAACATTCTTTTTCATTGCAGAAATATCTTCTCTTGCTATTATTTTAGAACCAATAGCAGCTTGTATAGGAACTTGAAACATTTGTCTAGGTATTATTTTCTTTAAATTCTTACATATTACACTACCACGTTTATAAGCAGCATCTTTATGTACTATTACACTTAATGCATCAACTATTTCACCATTAAGTAATATATCCATTTTAACAAGTTTACTCTCTCTATTACCTATAAAATCATAGTCAAATGATGCATAACCTTTAGTAAAACTTTTTAATTTATCAAAAAAATCATAAACTATTTCACTTAGTGGTAATTCATAAGTAATATTAACTCTTGTTTCATCAAGATAACTCATATTTTTATATATTCCTCTTTTATCTTGACATAATTCCATTATAGAACCAACAAACTCGCCAGGTACATAAATATTTGCTCTTACATAAGGTTCTAATATTTTAGATATTTTAGTTGGCTCAGGCATTTTAGATGGACTATCTATATTAACACTAGATCCATCACTTAAAACAACTTCATAAATAACACTAGGACTAGTAGCAATAATATCTATATCAAATTCTCTTTCAATTCTCTCTTCTATAATTTCCATATGAAGAAGTCCTAAAAAACCACATCTAAATCCAAAACCAAGAGCAACACTTGTTTCAGGTTCAAATATTAAAGATGCATCAGATAATTTTAGTTTTAATAATGCTTCTTTTAATTGATTATATTTTGAACTATCTACAGGATATATTCCAGAGAATACCATTGGTTTCATAGGTTTATATCCAGGTAAACTTTCTACTTGTTCACCATCTATACAAATAGTATCTCCCACTTCTACTTCAGTAATACTTTTAATAGATGCACTTAAGAATCCTACTTCTCCAGCAGTTAATTCATTTTTCTTTATTTCATGAGGTGTATGTTTTCCAAGTTCAAGTACTTCATAAACAGCATTAGAATTTATAAATCTAATTTTATCCCCTACTTTAACTTTTCCATCAACTACTCTAATTAATATAACTACACCTTTATATGGATCAAAATAACTATCAAATATTAATGCTCTTAATTTATTAGAATCACTTTTAGGACTAGGTATTCTTTCAATTAAAGCATCTAATAATTTATCTACACCTTCTCCTGTTTTACCAGAACAAGCTATTATTTCATTTTCATCAAAACCAATTGTATCTACAAGTTCTTTAGTTACTTTTTCTACATTAGCATTAGGTAAATCTATTTTATTAATAACTGGTATTATTTTAAGATTAGCATCTAATGCAAGATATAAATTAGCAAGAGTTTGAGCTTCAATACCTTGAGTTGCATCCACAACTAAAATAGCACCTTCACAAGCTGCTAAACTTCTACTAACTTCATAACTAAAATCTACATGACCAGGAGTATCTATTAAATGAAGAGTATAACCTTTATAATGAAGTTCAACTGCATTTAATTTAATAGTTATACCTCTTTCTCTTTCTAAATCCATAGAATCTAATATTTGTTCTTTTCTTTCTCTTTCAGATACAGCACCACAAATATCAAGTATTCTATCAGCAAGAGTACTCTTTCCATGATCTATATGAGCTATAATACAAAAATTTTTGATTTTATCTCTTTCCATAGATTAAATTGTATCACAAAAAAAGAACTTTTAATAGTTCTTATTTTTTACGACTTGGTTGATTATTTAAATAAAATTCTTCTTCAGGAGTTAAAGGACGATGTGTTTGTTCCCATACTTCCATTTCATATTCAAATTTTCTTTGTTCATCATGAGTTAGATAATCCCAATTAGCTAACATTTCTGCTTTTCTCTTTTCCCAAGCTTCTCTTTCCATATCAATTTTAGCTTGTTCAAAACCAATCACTTTTGGTTCTCCAACAACTTGTGTTGGATTAGTTGGAACTTCTCCTCTTTTTTCTAATTCTTTTTGAAAATAAATTATTTCTCCCATAATAATACCTCCTTAACTATTTGGGTTTATATTCTGCTTCAAAATCTAAATTAGCTACAAAATATGTATTTTGAGCATCATTAGGTGTTGTTTCATCTAGCCATGTCCATAAACAATATGTCTTATCTTCATTAGGTTGTAAATACTCGGAAGACATAATTGTATAATTATCTAATTCGCTATATTTATATACATTAACAGATTCTCTTTCTATTTCTTTAGAACAATCTACAATAGCCACAATTAAATGATTAGAATATAAATCTAATATACTAATAAAATGAGAATAATTATCATTTAATATATAATCTTTATCTTCTACTAATTTAATAGAAATATAAGAATCTAAATTGCCCGTATTTTTAACATTGAAGATATATGGTGTGCTTTTAAGAGCATCATAATACGTAGAATATGGATATATTTTAGATGGTACTGTTACATTATTAACTTTTTTAGTACCAATTATTTGTCCTATATTATCATATGTTGTATTACAACTTTTATCACTACAAAAAGTTATCTCTAAATCTCCAACACTAATAGTATCTTCATTTCCTTCATCTATAGAGAAAAATAATGCATAAGAAATACCTATAATAACAATTATAATTGCTATTATAGAAACTACAAAAGTAAGTAATTCTCTTTTGATTATTTTATCTATATACATTATTACTCCTATTTCTTAATATGAACATCTAATTGATTAAATGGAATATTAATATGATTCTTATCTAATTCTTCTTTAATTTGTTCCATTAAATCATAATATACATCCCAATAATCTTCAGGAACAACCCATGCTTTAACAGCAAATACTAAACTTGATTCAGCATGTGATAATAATCTAACAAGATTCTTTTCATCTTGAAGTATTTTAGAATGTCTTTTAATTACACCATTTATTACTTTCTTAACTTGATTTATATTACTTTTATAATCAACTGTTATATTTAAATCAATTCTTCTTTTACCATTAACATTATAATTAATTATATTATTATTTGATAATATACCGTTTGGTAATTGAACTGTTTTATTATCAGGTGTAATTATCTTAGTATAGAATATTGAAATACTTTTAACTGTTCCTTCAAAACCATTAGTAGAGATAAAATCTCCTACTTTAAATGGTTTAAATATAAGTATCATAATACTTCCTGCTATATTAGATAAACCACCTTGTAAACCAAGACCAATAGCAAGAGCACAAGATCCAAGTACAGTAACTATTGATGCAGAAGATACACCAAGTACTTGTAATGCTATTACTAATACTAATAATTTAAGTGCAATATTTAAAAAACTAATTAAAAATGATTTAACTGTTGGATCTAATTTACCATATTTATGTGGTTTTTTCATACTACCAATAATAATAGATACTATTTTAAAACCAACTATTATTATAATTAATGCTATAACTAAATCAATTACAAAATCATTAGCACCAGCAATAAATTTTTTTAATGCTTCTTCCATATTATCACCTTTATTCTCATAATAATTATATCATAAAAAAAGAGTTATAAAAACTCTTTTATTTTAAAACGTCTTTTAAATATTCACCTGTGTATGATTCTTTACACTTAGCTACTTCTTCTGGAGTACCAGTAGCAATAACATTACCACCAGCTTCTCCTCCTTCAGGACCTAAGTCAATAATATAATCTGCTACTTTAATAACATCTAAATTATGTTCAATAACAATAACTGTATCTCCATTATCAACTATTCTATTTAAAATAACTAATAATTTTTTAATATCATCACTATGTAATCCTGTAGTTGGTTCATCAAGTATAAATACTGATTTACCTGTAGGTTTCTTTTGTAATTCTTTTGCTAGTTTTACTCTTCCTGCTTCTCCACCACTTAGTGTTGGGGCTGATTGACCAAGTTCAATATATCCTAAACCTACATCACTCATTATTTGTAATTTGTTTTTAATCTTTTTATGATTTTCGAAGAATTCTAATGCTTCAGATACTCTCATATTTAAAACATCATTTATATTTTTATCTTTGAATTTAATTTGAAGAGTTTCACTATTGTATCTAGTACCATGACATACTTCACAAGGTACATATACATCTGGTAAGAAGTTCATTTCTATTCTTTTAACTCCATCACCCCAACAAGCTTCACATCTTCCACCTTTTACGTTAAATGAAAATCTATTTTTTCCATAACCTTTTATTTTAGATTCTTTTAATTCAGCAAATAAATCTCTAATATCATCAAATACTCCAACATATGTTGCTGGATTACTTCTTGGAGTTCTACCAATTGGATCTTGAGTAATATGAACTACTTTATCAATATTTTCTAATCCTTTAACTTCTTTACAATCTCCTACTACTACTTTAGATTTATATACTTTTTTAGCTAATGCATTATATAAAATATCATTTACTAATGTAGATTTACCACTACCAGATACTCCAGTAACACATACAAATTTTCCTAATGGGAATTTAACATTTATATTTTTTAAATTATGTTCTTTAGCACCTTTAACTTCTAAAAATAATCCATTTCCTTTTCTTCTTTTCTTAGGAACTTCTATTTTTAATTCACCTGTTAAATATTTACCTGTTAAAGAATTTTTATTTTTCATTACTTCTTCTGGTGTACCAGCTGCTACTACATATCCACCATCGTTTCCAGCACCAGGTCCAATGTCAACTAAGTAATCTGCTGCTTTCATAGTATCTATATCGTGTTCAACAACTATTAAAGTATTACCTAAATCTCTCATTTCTTTTAATGAATTAATTAATTTATCATTATCTCTTTGATGAAGACCTATACTTGGTTCATCAAGTACATAAATAACACCAGTTAATTTAGATCCTATTTGTGTAGCAAGTCTAATTCTTTGAGCTTCTCCACCACTTAGAGTAGAGGCTGCTCTATCAAGAGTTATATATCCAAGACCTACATTATTTAAAAATTCTAATCTATTTATTATTTCTTTTATTAATAATTCACTTATTTTAGTTTGTTCTTCATTAAGTTTTAAATTAGATAAGAAATCATATAAATCTTTTATAGACATTTGAGTCATTTGATATATATTCTTTTTACCAACTAGTACACTTAAAATATCATCTTTTAATCTTGAACCGTGACATAATGGACATTCTTGTTCAATCATATATCCTTCTATCCATTCTCTAATCCAAGTTGCTGTTGTTTCTAAATATCTTCTTTCTAAATTAGTTATAATTCCTTCATAATAATCTGTTTTAGTTCTTGTATTTCCATTACGAGAAATATAATTAAATTCTAATGGTACATCACTACCATATAATATTTTGTCTAATTTATCTCTATCTAAATTCTTGATAGGTTTATTTAAATCAACACCATAATATTTAGCACATGTCTCTATTTCAGTATTCATGATATTAGATTCACCACTAAGTACTTTAATAGCTCCTTCATTAATAGATAAATCTTTATTTGGCATTACTAAATCTTCAGATACTTTCATTTTAATACCAAGTCCATTACATTCTGGACATGCTCCATATGGTGCATTAAATGAAAATAATCTTGGTTCTAATTCTGGTAAAGAAAAATCGCAATCAGGACAAGCGTATTTTTCACTCATAACTATTTTATCTCCACCAATTACATCTATAACTACTTTACCATTAGCTTTTTTACATGCAAGTTCTATAGCTTCAAATAATCTACTTCTTACATCTTCTTTAATAATTAATCTATCTATAACAATTTCAATATTATGTTTTTTATTCTTTTCTAGTACTATTTCTTCATCTAAATCTTTATTTTCATTATCTACAACTAATCTTGTAAATCCTTCACTTCTTAAATTATCAAGTAAATCTTTATGAGTACCTTTTTCACCATATACAATTGGACTTAATACTCTTATTTTAGTACCATCTTCTAATCTCATAATTTGAATAGTCATTTCTTCTATAGTTTGACTACTTATTGGTTTATGATGATTAGGACAATAAGGAATACCAATTCGAGCATATAAAAGTCTTAAAAAATCATATATTTCAGTAACTGTTCCTACAGTACTTCTAGGGTTATTATTAGTTGATTTTTGATCAATTGATATAGATGGACTAAGCCCTTCAATTGAATCAACTAAAGGCTTTGTAGTGCCTCCTAGAAATTGTCTTGCATATGCTGATAATGAATCAACATATCTTCTTTGACCTTCTGCATAAATAGTATCAAAAGCAAGAGATGATTTACCACTACCAGAAACTCCAGTCATAACAATTAATTTATTTTTAGGTAATTCAATATCAATTCCTTTTAAATTGTTTTCTCTAGCATTTTTAATAACAATTTTATCCATGGTATTCACCTCTTTTCAAATCTTGTATATTATAACATATTTTTTTAAAAATAAAAAGGTATACATTTGTATACCTATTTATCATAACCATAATCATACTCATCATCATCTTCTTCTTTACTCTTCATGATAGTATGTGCTCCTAGAGCTGCTGCTCCGACAGCTAAACCTACTCCAGCTGCTATTCCCATTGTTTTAATACCATTACCTTTAGATGGCTCTGGTTCAATCTCAGGAATTGTTTCTGGTTCAGTTATTTCTATTATCTCAGGAATTGTATCTTCTTCATATCCACCTTCTGTTGGCATTTCTTCAGGTAATGTTTCAACTTCAGTAAATATTTCTTCTGTTGGCATTTCTGTAAGCACTTCAGATGGTGCTGTTGGTTTTTCTTCTGATGGTGGTTTTGGTTTATGTTCACTTCCACCACCTCCACCAGGTTCTGTTTCATTTTCTCCTGTTGGTGCTTCTGTTTGTGGTTCTGTTGTTTCTGTTGATGCTTCACTTGGAGGTTCTGTTGGAGTTGTTTCTGGCTCAGGTGGCTCTGATGGTGGTTCTGTTTCCTCTGATGGTGGCTCTGTTGTTTCAGTTGTAGCTTCAGTTGGAGCCTCTGTTGGAATTACTGGTACATCTGGTCCTCCAATTGGTCCAGTATAAGTATCATCGTCATCATCATCGCCTGGTTCTTCATCTGCCGGAGTTTCCTCTATATTTTTAGGTGGATTTAATTTATCATAATAATCATTTATTAGTTGCTTATAATAACTTGCATCTTTCTCAAATCCATATGCACTCATATCTAACTTAAAGTCTGCATTAAATCTTTGGTTACCTTGAGTATCAGTAACTGGATTTTCATACATGCTTTTAACTTGACTTATTGCATCATTTATCATCTTTTGTGCATTTTCAACTATTGGTGCTAATCCTTCAAGTCTAGTTGCATATGTATTTAATGCTGTTTGTGCTGTTTCATATTTTGTAAGTGAATCTCTATAAGGTTGAATATCTGATGCACTATATTTTGCTACCCACTCACATGCTGGGGCTTCTGTTCCTACTGGTGTTGAACAAACTTGTTCTTTTGCATCTTCCATATCTTTTATAGTTGTCTTTAAAGATTCTATCTGTTTAGCTATTTCCTCTAATGTTGTTGTAATCTCTGGTAATTTTGAATCATCTAACTCTCCTGCTGTTACTAAACTACTATAATCTGTTCCTGCTACTGCACTTATTGCTTCTGATGATCCATTTATATAATCAACTACAACTCCCATAGCAGTCTTTATTGTATCTGATATGAAATTAGCTGCCTTCATATTACAATCAAGTAAATTTTGGTATGCTTCCATGTTAGATTTAACAGCATCCCATACTCCACCTTGTAATATACTTGAAGAGCCAATTCCAGTCATAAATTCATCAACACTAGATTTTAATCCTTGAGCTTTGCTTACTTCCTCATTTAATGATGGCACTACTGCGTTAACTGCGCTTTCTAATGAAGATATGCTTATCTTTCCTACATTACCAGCTGTTACACTTCCAGTAAGTAAATTTGTTAATTCATCATATCTTCCACCTGCAGTTACAGCATTTTTGGCTGTATCAACAAGTTCTCCTGAAGTCTTCTTTAATGCTTCTAAATTAGCAGCCACTGTTGGATTTGATGGATCAAACATTTTCTTTATTCCATCTGTTAAGCTACCTTCAGCTATTACAGCAGCGCATCCATCCATTTGATATATTGCATTTGCTATTGCATATACCGCATCTGCTTCTGCACTTATATTTCCATATAATACATTTGTAACAGCACCATAATAATTTGTTGCTGAGTACATTGCTCCAACTATTCCAGCTTCATTATCTGAACCTTTTGTATAGTTAATATCTGTATGACTTTTAACATTATTTTTTAAATTGTTCATACAGTTATTTACAAATACTAAGTTAGATGCTAGTGTTCCAGTTGCACCATTATATCTTTCTGAAAATTCTGCTAAAGTTGGACATTTTTCATATAATGTACCTGTTATTTCAGTAAGGGCTTCATCCATATATTTTTGTGCTTCTTCAGCATTTTTAAAATTATGTACTTTACCCTTACTATCTATCCATTGAAATGTATAACTACTAGTTTTTTTATAACCTGCGTAATCTACAAATGAACCTTTATCTAATAAACGTAGATTATCCATGTCATAAGTACCTAAAGATGCAGCTACTTCATCAGCATCTCCGTGAGTACCATTATATCTATAAATCAACACTTTTGCGCCTGCTGAGGCAGCTTTTTTAAGTCTACCCATAAATCCATCAATGCAGCTTGCACCTTTAGGACCATTTGCTAGAATAAAACTACCTTTTAATTTACTATAATCAATATTGTCACCTCCACAGTTATATGGATCATTTAATACTATAACTGTTGGGGAATCAAATTTATCAATATATCTAACAGCCATTTTAAGAGCTAATGGACCTGAATTACTATGCCCACTAAAAGTAGCTCTTGGCTCTATACCAAAATTTTTAGATAGTAATTCTATAACACGTACTGAGTTTGGAAAACTATCACCATTTTCATGAACCGGTGCTATTACAATAACATTTTTACCTTTTGCTGCTTTAAACATAGAATCTGTATCATGAATACTACCAGAACCACGACCAGCAACATAAAAAACTGTATTTGCATCTATTTTTCCTGGGCATTGAATTATATAATCATATCCATTAATTCTAATTACCTTATTTGGATAACTATTATATTTATTTGTTCTAATTCCATCGTAATCTATACTTGCCATATATTCTCCTTAACTACTCACATCTTGGATTATTTCCATTTGTATTTAATCTTCCTAAACAACAATTACAACTATCTCCTGAAGAATTAGCAATACATGCACTAGAGTTATCATTTGCTATAATACATGAATCAACATATTCTATTTCAGTAGAATTAATTGTTTTTTTATTTATATATATTAATATTAAATTATTACTATCTATGCTTTCAAAAGAAGTATCATCAACTAAATTTTGCTCAATGAAATTTTCATTTTGTAATTCATTTATTTTTAGATATGCATATCCTCTTTCATTAAATTGATTTCTCCAAGAATCATTCATTTCTAAATAAATTGTTGCTGCTCTTTGAATTCTAACATATGTTTCTTTTAATTTCTTTTTACTGCTTTCAGCATCAGCTCTATCAAAAACTAATATACTTCCTGCACTTGCAACTGCAACAATTGCCAAAACTATTAATAATTCTATTAAAGTAAACCCTTTTTTATTCATATTAGGTCCTCCTATGCTATATTAATTATAATATAATGACTATTATAATTCAAATCTTTTGTATGTTAAACTTGGTGACAATATTAAGAATAATAGCATTATTAATATTGCTATCCAATTAGTAAATATTTTATAACATAAAGTTAATGTTGGATGATGATAATAGTATTTAGCAATTACATCCATTTTTTTAACTTTCATATATTCTGATTCATCAGAATCAGGATATCCTACTAAATAAGAATCTAATTCTGTATCACTTGCATTTTCTTGTTTTACTTGCATAAATCTAAATACTTGCCCATCTTTAAAGAAAACATAATCTCCTTCTTTAGCAGTATAATTAATTTTCTCTGTTTTTAAAACAACAAATGTATCTCTTGGCATATCAACTGATTCTAATTTATCATCTTCAATTACATAATATGAATATCCTCTAACATCAGGATAACCACTATTATATTTTTTATTTGAATAAAATATCATTGTTACTATAGCAAGAGCTGCTAAATAAAAAGCAATTATAAATCTTAATACATTAATAATGAATTTCATGATTTCTTACCTCCCCATCATATGATTTAATTACATATTCTCCAAATTTTAAATTAGGATTTATTGAATATGCAATTATTTCATTTTGAATATCATCATTCATAGATATAAATAATTCATTAGCGTCTTTTTCAAATCTTTTTAATACATCTTCTCCACCATATCCAGTATGAATTATAGTATTTCTCATTTCTTCTAAATTAATTAAATGTGATATCCAATATGTATCTAAAACATCTAATAATTTACTTCTAATATCTGCTATATATTTGTCTGCATTTACTGACCCCCTAGATGTTTTAAATTTATAAAATAATGCATTTACTATATTTTGTTTATATGCAAGATTATCTTCAGAATAACATTTATCAATATCAACTAATCCTTTTAATCTACTTATTTCACCTGGAGTATCTACAGCATATGAACTATAACTTTTAATTACTTGTACAATTATATGAACTAATTGTTGTGGAGTTGCTTCTAAAATTTGATTTCTTTGTTCAAAGAATTTTTCTCTATGAATTCTAAATATTTTATTTTCAATTTCTTGTTCTAGTCTTCTTTGTTCTTTAGCTAATCCTTCTTCTCTTGATTGACATTTATCTACTATTCTTCTAACAAATTTACTTTCAATCTTTCCACCTAATGATAAATAATGATTCTTAATAGCAGTTAATTTATAATCACCATATCTTAATAATACTAATTCATCTTCAAGTGATTGATAAAATTTAGTTTCACCATTTTGACCTTGTCTTGCACATCTACCCATTAATTGTCTATCTATTCTTTTACTCTTGTTTTTAGATGTACCTATAATATATAAACCACCTAATTCATTTACTCCTTCACCTAATCTAATGTCCGTACCACGACCAGCCATTTTAGCTGCGACTGTTACCATACCTTTTTGACCAGCTAAGGCTATTTTATTTGATTCATCTTCATCATTAACAGCATCTAATCTTTGAAATTTAATTCCTGCTCTTTCTAAATAAGCACATATTTCATCACTTTCAGTAATTGAGGTTGTTCCTATTAAAATTGGTCTTCCTGTTTTATGTTTGTTAAGTACATCACTAACTATAGCTTTATATTTAGTTTCTTTTGTAGGATATAAATCATAATCTTGATCTACTCTTCTATCTGTTTTACGTGGGGGTACTTTATATGTTTCCATATTATAGATATCTTTAAAATCTTCTTCATCACTAGTACCAGTCATACCACTTACACCAGTTTGATATAATTCTGCAAATGCTGGATATGTAATAGTACATCTATCTACAGTTGGCTCTTCATGACTTATTAAATATTTTCCACCAGAAAGATACTCTTCACGAGCCTCAATTGCTTCTTGATAACCATTTCTATATTTAGTTTGAGGCATTGTTCTACCTGAAGTATCACTAATTAAAACAACCTCAAATATTCTTTTATTATCATCACTTCTACCTACTTCAACTAAAGTATATTGTTTATTTCTTTGAAAAAGAAATTTAGCTGCTATGGCATTCATAATAGCATTTTCTCTTTCAAACATTGCTTCTTGACTTCTTAAATCACTAGTATTTATATCAGCATATAATTCATCATATAATCTATCAGATAAAACAACCATCATTCTATCTTTAAATACTATGCAATCTTCATAATAAGTAGTACTTGCATCTTTATCATATTGATCACAAACTTTACAAGTTAGAGGTTTTTTTCTGACTCCACCAGTACCATTTACGAAATTAAATGCCCATCTAGATAAATTAGTTCTATCTTTTACATCCAAACCAGGTAAAGTACCAGATAATATAAGTGGTGAAGAGGATTGATCAAGTAATATATCATCTGCTTCATCAATAATAGCATGATCCATTCTTCTAGTAATATATCTAAATTTTGGGTCTTTTGCTTGATGATCATCTAAATAATCAAAAGCAACTGTTTTAGCAGTAGCATAAACTATATCACATTTATAAGCGGCGTTTTTTCTTCTCCAATATCCTTCACTTAATGAATTAGATTCATCTTCTGCAAAACCACAACTAAGTCCAAGTAAATTAAATACTTTTTCATTTTGTTTTTTATCTCTATCAGCTAAATATTCATTAGCTGTTAGTATATGAATGCTACCCCAATTAGATTTATCTAAATCTTTAGTTGATTCTAAAGCATGTAAATAAGCAGATAATATTTGAACTAATGTTTTTCCTTCACCAGTCTTCATTTCAGCTATAACATTTTCTCCCATTGCAGCAGCAGCCATTATTTGAGTATCATATGGTCTCATACCAAGACTTCTTTTTATAGCCTCTCTACATACTGCTAGTGCCATAGGCATAATATCATTTATAGTTTTACCATTTCTTAATTCTGCTCTTAATTTATTAGTCATAGAAGATAATTGTGCATTAGAATAACTAGAAACTTCTTTTTCTAGCATATTTACTTCTGTAACAATATTATTAATTCTTCTTCTATTTAATGAAGTATAACTAAGAATATCTGCCATAATTACTCCTCTATCCTATACATAATAATTATATAATTTTTAACTATTTTTTTCAACTTTAAGACATAAAAAAATAAATGTAATTTAATACATTTATTTTTTAAAGAATCTATTTACTACTCTATCTAATTCATGAGTATTTATTGGTTTTGCTAGATAATCATCAA
>CAMJBC010000010.1 GCA_946403755.1 uncultured Mycoplasmatota bacterium | reverse complement strand
TTTTTTATTAAGAACCTACACTATTATAGTGTTTTAAACCTATTTTAAATGATAATAAGCATGGTATCAAAAATACGAATACTAATAGTGGTGATAACATATATAATATATTATCAGTTCTATCAATAAAATAAAGTAATGGATAGTAATTTATAAATCCATATGGAATTATAAATGTAAAGAATGCTACCACTCCTTTTCTATAAATAGAAATTGGATATTGAGCTAAATTCTTTCCTCCATCGGTAAATAAGTTCCTAACTTCTAATCCTTGTACAGTAATAAAACAATAAGATGCTGTTAACACAAAAATTCCAAAGAATATTAAAACTGAAGATATTAACATTAATAATAGTACTACAACTTTACTTATATTCCAGACAATATCTAGGTTTATAAGTGCTATTACCATTACAATTAATGATTGGAGTATTCTAAATACTTTTATAAAATCAATTTCTCTGCATAAAGTTTGAAATAATATTCCTTGAGGTCTAACCAAAAATCTATCTAGGTCTCCACCTATGATAAGATCATCAAACTTGTCTATTCCTCTAAAGAATGTTTCATTAAATGCAAATCCAAAATGAATAATAGAAAAGCAAAGCAATACTTCGTAAACATTATAACCTTTAATATTATCAAACTTGCTAAATAAAGCAATTATTATGAAATAATATGTAAAGAATACAAACAATTGACTTATAGAGTTCATTATAAAAGATGATTTATATTCAAGTTGACTTTTTATATTGTTTTTAAAACTTTCAATATAAAGTTTAACCACCTTGAATTACCGCCTTTTTAAGAGCATATTTTGATAATAAATATCCACATATAATTGAAATCATCATCCAAATTAAACTACTTATAATAAGTGTTTTTCCTTCAAGTATACTTATGCTTCCAGAGTAGACTCTATAAGGGAAATCTCCTATATATCTAAATGGTAATACATCAGCTACTTTTTTCATCCATAATGGGAAGAAAGGTATTGGAATAACTATTCCCATGAATACTTCTGCTATCATTGAATATGCACTTGATATTCCTCTAACGTCCATTGTAAACATAGTAATTATGTGTACTATTAAAGATAATGCTGTTACTAGTAAACAAGCTACTATTAATGCTCCTACAAACAATAAGAAATTTCCTAATGTTGGAGGTAAACATAATTTATAAGGATAAGGTAATAACAATCCAATTATAATAATTGGCATACTTCTAAGAAATGTTGCAGTTATTCTTTCAGCAAGCATTTTCATATAAAATTTAAAATAGAAACTCTGTGGTCTTACTAATTCGTAAGCTAGATTTCCATTTTTAATCATATTTAACAATTCATTATCTTTTAAAAAAGGATATGTAATTGCAAAGAATGCTTGTTGTAACCACATATATGTTACTAAACTATTCCAATCCATCGGAGCATTAACTCCTTTGTTAGATTCATATATTGCTAAATATAGCATAATATATAAAAATCCAAAAAATAATTGAGTAGATATACCAGCTAAAGCTGCACTTCTATATTGTAAATTTGTTATTAATCTTAACTTAAAATAATTTAAGTAAGCTTTCATATCTGATAATATTGATATAATTTTAAGATTACATCATCTATTTGTTCATTTTCTATATCTATATCTTCTACTTGGTATTTACTAGTTAGATGATTAATAAATTTAGAAACTGTTATCAAATTAGAATCAATAATGAAATTATATCCACCATCGATTTTCTTTTTACTAATAACTCCTTTCATTTTAATTTCCTTAATGGTTTGCTTTGTGTTAACAATTACACTCTTAAAACTACCATATTTGGATTTTAATTTTTCAAGTGATCCGTCGTATAAAATTTGCCCTTTGCCAATAAGAATAATTCTTTTAGCAAGAGAAGCAATATCTTGCATATCATGTGTAGTTAAAATAACTGTAACTTTTCTTTCTTTATTAAGTTTAAGAATAAAGTCCCTAATTACTTTTTTACTTACAGCATCTAAACCTATTGTAGGTTCATCTAAAAATAAGATGTTTGGCCTATGTAATAACGATGCTGCTATCTCACACCTCATTCTTTCTCCTAAACTAAGAGATCTAACGGGTTTCTTAATTATTTGTGAAATATTTAGTAACTCTATTAACTCTTGTTTAGTTTTTTGATACTCTTTGTCTTCTAATCGATAAATATCTTTTAGTAAATCAAAGGTATCTTCCGCAGGTATGTCCCAAGCTAACTGACTACGTTGCCCAAAAACAACACCTATTTTAGAAACATATTTTTTTCTGTCCTTAAAAGGATCAAGATTATTAACTTTTATGCTTCCAGCGGTTGGTAATAAAATCCCACTTAACATTTTAATAGTTGTACTTTTTCCAGCACCATTTGGACCAATATAACCAACAATTTCACCTTTTTCAATTTGAAATGATATATCTTTGACAGCGTCAATAGATACATATTCTCTTTTGAAAAAAGACTTCAAAGCTGCTTTTAATCCACTATTCCTTTTAGCAACTTTAAAGGTTTTGCTTATGCCATCAACATTGATGTACGACATTCTTCACTCCTTTCTTTTAACAAACAAAAAAACACATAATAATTATGAAATAAATTTTCAAAAATCAATATGTGTCAAATTCTGCTTGTTAAAATCGATTATAACAAACAATTATTTATTTGTAAATACTATTTTTTTAAAAATACATTTACTACTTTATCTAATTCATTTATATCAATTGGTTTAGATAAATATTCATCAAAACCTTCTTTTAAATATTGTTCTCTAACACCAGTAATAGCATTAGCAGTAAGCATTACAACTGGAGGAATTTTATAACCTGGTAAACCTTTTAATACTTTTAATAATTCTACACCACTCATATTATGCATAATATGATCTAAGAATATTAAGTCATATTGTTCGCCAGCTTTAATCTTGTATATACATTCTTCTGGATCACTAATTGTTTCTACTGTAATATTATATGCACTTAGTAATCTCTTTGTAACTTTTTGATTTAATTCATCATCATCAACAACTAATACTTTAGTACCAGTGCAATCTAATAATTGACGATTATTAGACTCTTCAATACTTTCATTAATATTTCCTATAGGTGTATTATCAAGTACTCTTTGTGGTATTTCTAAATAAAATGTTGTTCCAGCACCATACTCACTTTCAAACCAAATCTTTCCACCCATTAATTCAGTATATCTTTTAGATAATACAAGTCCTAAACCAGTACCTTCTATTTCATTTGTTTTAGCTTGATCTAGTCTAGAGAATTTTTGGAATACTTTACCATAATCTTCTTTCTTAATTCCAAAACCTGTATCAGAAACTTTAAATTTTAATTTAACAACTGAATCACTTAATCTTTCACCTATAAGTATCATTTTAATTCTACCTACTTCAGTATATTTAACTGCATTAGTTAGAATATTTAATACTATTTGGAATATCTTAGTAGAATCTCCTACATACTTAGAAGGAAGATTTTGTTCTGCTTCAAGAATAAATTTAATCTTTTTACCTTCTAATCTTGTTTCAACTATTCCAGTCCAATCTATTAATAATTCTTTTAATGAATAATTCTTACTTTCAATAGTATCTGTTCCAGTTTCAATCTTAGAAATATCTAAAATATTATCAATAATATCAAGTAAGTTTTTACTAGATGATTTTATATGATTAATATCATTTAATACTTTATTACTATCAAATGTTTTATCAGCTATTATTGTTTCACTAAATCCAATAATAGCATTCATTGGGCTTCTAATTTCATGTGACATATTAGATAAGAAATCACTTTTAGCTTTACTACTTCTTTCAACAGTAAGTTTAAGTTCATCTATTTCTTCAATTAATCTTAAATCTGGATTTTCAATTAAGAAATAAAAGAAGAAAATTACAAGTGTATCTAATAAATCAAAGAATGATATTTCTGGATATAATAGTTGAAGTATTGTAACTAATACCATTGATACTATTGAACCAAGGAATGCTAATTTAGCTCCTGCTGGAACTTTACCTGTCTTTTGTACTTCTACAATAATAATAGCCATTGTTACTGAAAAATATCCTACACAGAAATATGCAGCAGTACCAGGTATAAAACTAAATGTATCAATTGTCATATCTGTAAAAGGAAGGAATATAAATACTATGATACATACAAGAGTAAATAATGAATAGTATTTACAACTTTTTACACCTTTAATAAATTCACCTAGTTCTTTATATGGATAATCTTTTATAGTAGTAAGAACATAATAATACATGAACAAGAATAATACAATCGCTGATATCCAGTGTAATCTCCATAATACAACAAATAAAAATTTATTACTCATTACTTCGAACGCAACTGCATAAGCAAATTCTGTTACTAATAATATAATTGATAGAACTATCAAATATCTATATATTCTATTATTCAATTTAAGTTTAAACTTCTTTGAATAATATGTTACTAATAACAATGACAAGAATAATAAACTACCAATTGTTAATATTACTTTAGGTACCATAGTTTTCCTCCTTTCTTATAAATATTTACTTATTAAATTTATTAAATCTCCTCTATTAACTGGTTTTGCTATATAATCTTTAAAACCGTTATTTACATAGAATTCTTTTACACCAGCATATGAATTAGCTGTTAATGCTATTACTGGTGGCATATTAGCTTTTAAATCTCTCATTTCGCTTAATGTTTGAATTCCATCTTTAATAGGCATCATATGATCTAAAAATATGATGTCATAATCATTTGTTTTAATTTTTTCTATACATTCATTTCCACTTGTAACAGATTCTACATTGAATTTTAATTCAGTTAAGAATCTTTCTATTAATTTAATATTAATAGTATTATCATCTACTATTAATGCTTTTTTATTTTCAAAAGTTACATCCTTTATTTCTTCATCTTTAGCTAACAATCCAGATATATCTCCTATTGGAGTTGGATTAATTATTTGTAATGGTATTTCTACTTTATATCCAATATTGAATCTATCTGCTTTAACTGTTTCAACTTTAGAATCAAGCATTTGGGCATATAATCTAGCAACATGTAATTCTAAAGCATAAGTATTTATTTTATTATTTTCTTCCTCATTTAAATAATATTTTTCATATTCATCTTGAGGTATCTCACTACCATTACTTGATACTTCAAAATATAAACTACAGTCACTACCATCTGTTTTTACAAATCCTATTCTTATAGCAATACTACCATCATTAGTATAGTTAATAATATTACCTACTAAATTACAAACTATTTTATTTACTTTTACATAATCACCTTTCATAGTTTGAGGTAAATTAGGATCAATAGTTATACTATATTCAATATCTTTATTTTCAATTTTATTTTTAACACTTGTATCTAATTCAATAGCAACATCTTGTGTATTGAATTCTTTTTCAATTATTTTTTCTTGTTCTGATTCCATTCTTGATAAATCTAGAATATTATTTATTAAATCTAATAATGTAATAGCAGCACTATGAATATTTTTAACATCTCTTCTTACAACTTCTTCATTAGTAGCGCCTTCTCTTATTAAAGCATCACTAAATCCAATTATTGTATTCATTGGTGTTCTTATTTCATGTGACATACTTGTTAAGAATTCTGTTTGTTCTTTATTAGCTTCTTCTGCTTGAGCTTTTTGTTCTTCATGTTCTGTTAATAATTTGTTATCTTGATTTTCTAATGTCAAATAAAGTGCTAGTAAAAGTAAAGTAAATTGAAAGTTTTGAATATTATAGTCTAATGCAGGAAATAAGAATTGTAATAATAATGTTACTGCTACAAAAAGTATAGCTAACCCCATTATCATTCTTTGACCCTTTTTAACTAAATCTGGTCTAAATGCTATAGTATATAATGCAAGTAAAATATCAAAGCCACCTAATACATAAGCAACTAATGTAGCATCACCAGCAAAGTTATATACATTATTACTACTAGATGTAGTATCTATACTTAAGAAGCACACTAAAATAACTGATATTATTTCTAATAACAGTGCGACTGGAAATATCTTTCTTCTTTTAGTTCTTTTAATATCTGGATCTTGATTCTTTGTTAATAAAGCTAACAAATATAAACAAAAAGCCATTATCCATGTAATCATGAATATTAAAAACATTTTACAAGAAACTATTCTTACTATTTCACTAGCAGTCTCTGAACTTAAAAAATAAACGTATAAAAATTCTGAAAATATACAACAAAAAGAAAGTGTTAATAATGATATAAATATTGTATTTTCAATATTTTTGTATCTTTTTTTGTTTAAATACATTAATACAATAAAGATAACAAAAAATAATGAGCACAATGGAAATCCTATACTTGAAAAGATTCTATGGTACATCATTTCACTTCCCTTTCTGCCTATTTTCCTATATTAATAATTATATGAGTTTTCAAGAAAAAAAGCAAGATAACTTGCTATTTATTTTTCTTTTCTTTTATATATTTTATTAAATCTTTTTTATCTTCAAATGAAGCTTCAACATTAAAGAAACACTTAATTGTTTCATCTGAATTTAGATTCAATAATTCTATGCCTTTCATTACTTCATTACTATTAAAATAAACCAATTTGTTTAATATAATATCTCTTATTCTATAAATATTACTATGCATTTCTTTTCCAAAGCAATCAATTGCTTGAATTAATGTTTTAGTTTTATAATGGCTAATTAATTTATCTTCTAAAAAAGAATAATTAAAATAATAATACATATTAGTCACCTATTCTTTCTATCATATAAAAATTATACCATTTATTTAATTTATTATCTAGACTTTTGATTAGCTACATTTTTTAGAACAGTAACTAAATCAGTTTGTTTTTCTTTAATAGCTGTATTATATAAAGCCATTGCTTCTCTATATACTTGCATAAATTCTATAAATTCTTTATTTTTACCAGATATTTTTAATATATATTCTAATTCTTCTAACATTTCATGAAAACCAAGTGATGGTATTTTTTCCATATCAGGATTTAATTTTGTTAATTCATATAAACCATCTACAACATCACATAAGTATTGAGGGTCTGCTGACATAGCAAATAAACTACCTGTATTATCAGTTGTTAATTGTTTATCATCTATTACTTGTTTAGAACTACCATCATTAAATATAACCATTTCTCTATCATGACAATCTACATTTCCATGTTCTATTCCATTTCTAATTGATCCAATAATAATTTTATTAATATCTGAAAAATGATGTAACATACTTTCATAAAATTTTTCAGTTTTTTCATTTATATGAATTAGTACACCTGCATGAGAGTTTTCACTATATAACTCCATACTTTTTTTATAAGCTTTAGCACGAGATTTTAATTCTTCAACTATTAAATCTACTTTTCTATTAAAATCTTCATTATTCTTAAATGAATATTTTGCTTTTGACATTCTAAAAGAACCAATTGCTATATTTTTTGATTCATCAGTATCACCTAAAACAGTTTCAATTCTATTTGAAAAAAATGTTTGTAGATAATTATATACTGATGATATTTTTATATTATCATTTGCTGCTAATTGTAATGGATTATTTTTTAAATCAGGACTATCTAAAGAATCAGACATAATTGGAGACATTCTAACTATAATACGAGCATGTTTTAAATCAAACTTATATAAACATTGAAAATATCTATATTTCTTAATATTTCTTACTCCTCTATTATTAAGTGGACTAAGTTTATATCTTTCTCTATCTTGATTTATTTTTTTAGTTGCTTCATCATAAGAAATATTTGGCCTATCATAAAAAGTATTAAATGCTTCAAAATCAGCTAATCTTAAATCACAATCAACACTATACTCAGTTTGTTCTTTTCCATTAACTGTTTTCTTTCTAGTATTTCTAATCATTATTATTCCATTAGTATAATCTATATCATAATGACCATGAGCTAAAGAATCTCTTATTTTATGAAACTTTAAAATATATTCTTTTATAAAATCATTTTCTGGATTATCATTATAAGATTTAGGAATTAAGCTAACACTAAGACCAGGTTCAGCTATAATAGGATTTCTTTTTTCTACTGCATCTACTAGTAATCTTATAGCATAAAAATATTTCATGTCATTTACCACATTAAAAAATAAGACTTTGCTATTAAAATCTTTTATTACGATACGTTCTTTTAATAATAAAAATCTAGATATTGCTAAAAGAATAAAATCACCTACATTACCCAAAATAGGTTTATCATTTAATGTATCATGGGCAAATTTTTGTGCTCTTGTAATTGCATAATCCTTGTCTCTCATACATACTCCATTCTATGATAATTATATCATAAAAAAATAAAAAGTAACTTAGTTACTTTTTATTTAATTTAAAGATTCATTTTTGTATAAACTCTTATATACTTTGGAATGTTTTAGTAAGTAATTATGTTTTCCATAAGAAGATAATTTACCTTTATCAATAATATTAATAATATCAGCATCAACAATTGTTGATAATCTGTGAGCAACTATTACTATAGTATGATCTTTTACTAAAGAATCTATTGTTTTTTTAATATACTCTTGTGATTCATTATCAAGAGCACTAGTTGCTTCATCAAATAATATAATTTTAGTATTTAATAAAAGTGTTCTAGCAATAGCAATTCTTTGTTTTTGACCACCAGATAAATTAACTCCACCTTCTCCTATTATTGTGTCATATTTGTTTGGTAAAGACATAATATATTCATCAATATACGCTTCTTTACAAACTTTTCTTACTTCATCTAATGTTACATTTTCTTTTACATATTTAAAATTATCAAATATAGATACATTAAATAAGAATGGAGATTGTCTAATAATAGAAATATTTTTTCTTAATGAATCTTCTGTTAAATCTTTAATGTTAATACCATCAATTAATATTTCTCCTTCTTTAGTATCAAAATATCTTAATAATAAATTAAATATTGTTGATTTACCATTACCACTTTTACCAACAATTGCTACTTTTTTATTAGGTTCAATTTTTAAATCTAAACCTTTTAAAGTATAATCTTCATCTTCTCTATATTTAAATTTAACGTTTTTAAATTCAATTATTCCCTTTGTTTTATTCAAAACTCTATTTCCGAACTTTTCATCTTCATATAATCTATTATTTAATAATTCATCTATACGTTTTAAAGAAACAGATATTTTATTGAAATTAACTCCGAAATCAGAAATTGATTCAACAACATCATCTATTCTCCATATAAATGTTTGTATTACTGTAAATAATGCATATACAATTTTTCCTTCTATAAAGAATTTACCTGCTGTATAAAGAATAATAACCTCTAAGATAAAATATGTTAAGTTATTTAAAGCATAATATACTATTTCATAAGATTTAATATCTTTATTTTGCTTAAATAAGTTTTTAATAACACTTATAATATCTTTCTCTATAATATTCTTAATACCTAATGCTTTTATTTCTCTTATACCTGTAATATTCTCTGTAGCTTTTTTAATACATAAATCTGATTCCTTTTTAATATTTTCTTGTGTCTTTTTAATCTTAGGGAAGAAATACCAAGATATAATTCCCATCACTACTGCGAATACAACAATTTCTGTTCCTAATAATAGTGATATATTAAAACACACAATTACAACAAATATAACTACTAAAGATTTACATATTAATTTAATTAAACTACTAAGTAATGACATTACTCTATCTGTATCATTGTGTAGACGATTTATATATTCTCCAACCCCAATATCTTCAAAAGCAATAGCTGGTAGTTTATCAATCTTTTTATATAAATCAATTGTTACATTTTCAGTAAATTTAATTTCTAAATAATTATATAATTTGTCTTTAAAGTATTGCACTATAGTAAAACATACTATATATACAGCAATCCATATGCCTAGATATAGGACAAAGCCTTCTACTGATTTAGCTAGTAATTGTTCTAATGCTTTACCCCAAAAATATGCTGAAAATAAGGCTGGTATATACGTAAATAATACTAAGATAACATACAAGAACATTTTAAATTTATCATTTCTTAAATAATAAAGAATTAATTTAAAATTTTTTAACTTTTGCATATAACCACCTCTTTCTTACAAATAAAAGGAAGCCATACACATGACTTCCTTATTCTTTAATTTCAATTAAAAGTTAAAGACCAAGTGAGAATACCTCACAAGTCACCTGTACATTTTCGTTAAATTTAAATTTTATTGAATTTGTTTCACTTACCATTATTCTCACTCCTTTCATCTTCAAATTCACCCTCATAATAGCACATCTTACCTATATTGTCAACAATCTAAAGTTGACAATATCAAAAAAACTATGTTTTCTTCTTCATTTATAATATAATTAATATAGAAAGAGATGATAAATATGAGTAATGAAGAAAAAATATTAGATTTAGAAAAAAGATTAGCTGCTTTAGAAAAAGTTGAAAGAAGACGAAAATTAATGAGTAGAATTTCACTGGGTTTTAAACTAGTTATTACTATTGCATTAGCTGTTGTTTGTTATAAAGTATATTTAACATTATCTGAATATAAAGAAAAGTTAGATCAAATACAAAATATTCAAGATAAACTATCTGTTTCTTCTGATTTACTCGAAGAACAACTAAATAAATTTAATATATTCAAATAAAAAAGAGATTTAAATCTCTTTTTTTATTCTTCTTCACAATATAACCAAGTTTCATTATTACCACTTGGTATTGTTCCATTTTCTGGTTCAACTATATATCTATTAATATTTTTTTGTTCTTCTACTATATTTTCTTTAATATATTCACCATTAAATATAGCCTTACCCTCTTCTACTCTTATATTTACTTTTCTTATATTAGCTCCATTTTTATAATAACATGAATCACATCCATAATATGTTTTTCCTGTAAGAGTAACTGAATAATTATCTATTTTTTCATATGTTCCGACTAAAGGATTATAACAATTATCACTACTATCATCTAAAGCAAATGTATTATCTGATCTTAATATTAATGATAATGTATCTCCATTAGCACCTTGTTTTGTATAATATCCATCAATTACAAAATATTTAGTAGAATCATATGGATTTGTATCATCTCTATCTATTCCAGTGGCATGACCAACATCTGGTAATTTTTCATTTATGAATTCTACTACATCACCCATAAATAAGAAACCACATACTAGCATTCCTATAAATATGAAACCAAGAATAGTTCCAAGTACACTACCTTCTTTTTTCTTTTCTTCTACATTATTGTTGTTATCATTCATTTTAATCACCTATCATAATAAATTATATCATATTTTATATTATTTTCACTAGTATCACTTGAAAAAAAGTGAGTTTTATGCTATAATATGCACCGTTAAAAAGAAAGGGAGTAGTTCCATCGAAAGATGTACTATAATCCGTCAGCACAGTATCTTATGATATTCGGATGTAGATTAGAACAAGACTTTTACAAAATGTAGAAGTCTTGTTTTTTCATGCCTGACTTCTACAAAGGAAGGAGGTTTAGAATGAAAAGAGAAATTTTATCTGATGAAGAGTTAGCTGACAGAATACTTACTTACAAAAGTGCTATTGCGCAAGTAAAAGCTAGAGGATATGTTTTAGAAGGTTCAACTTATGAACAGCAAGATATGTTAGACTATAGTTCATCATGTGCATACTACGATGTTGATAGTAAGTCTTTAGAATATGGAGAACACTATTACAATGGTGGTTATGCTTATCCATTACCAGTATACTTTAACATAGAATATTTAGAAACTATGCTTAAACATTATATGGATTTAAAAATTAAACGTGATTTAATAAAGCAAAAAAAAGAAGCTAGATTAGAAAAATTAAGACAATTATCAAGTCATTTACACTTAAAAACAAATAAATCTAGTGAAAAAAATAAAAATATATTGAAATTAAGATAGGGGGAATGATTAATATATGCGTACAATATTTTTAGGAGGGACTTGTGCTAATTCTACATGGAGAGATGAATTAATTCCTATGTTAGATCAATCAAAAATTAGTGCTTTTAATCCAGTTGTAGAACATTGGGATGAAAAAGCACAAGCAGAAGAAGATTATCACAAAGAAAATGATGATTTAATTCTATTCTGCTTTACACCAGAAAGCTTCGGGCAATATGCTTCTTTCGAGGTTGGAAGAACTAGTTTATTAAGACCAGGAAAAGTTGTTGCTTGTTTCTTACCTGAAAGAGCTGGTAAAGCATTTGAAAAACATGATGCTAAAACAGTTGCTAAAATATCAAGGGATTTAATTAGTGATGGTACTCCAGTATTCGATAGTTTAGAAGCTTTAGCAAATTATTTAAATACTCTAGAAGAAAAACATACTTTATAATATAATTAATCAAAATAAAAAGCTGTAGTTACTACAGCTTTTTTATTTTATATTATTACATATCTCTTCTTAATACTAAATCATCATACAATTTTTCATGTTTAAGTTCAGTTAATTGTTCTAATCTTTCATCTCCTAAAGTACCAACTATTTCATAATAAAAACTTATATCAGATGGTAAATTCATTGGTTGAAAAGAATGGTATATTTGATCTTCATCACCAGCAAGTACTTCTAAATCACTTCCATTATTTTCTAAAACAATTAATCTATTTGTATATCCTTGAGAATCATATGAAATAATCATACCTGGTTCTAATTGACCAAATTGTGAATAATCTTTTTCTTCTTGAACAACAGGAGCTTGTAAAAAATATTTTAATAAACCTTTTTTATGGCCAATATTTTCTAAATTAAGTTGTGAAAAATATCTAAAATCATCATCTTTTCTTATTTTTTGTGAACTAAATACATCTACATAGAATTTTAAACCATCTAATCTAATTTCTACTGAACCTTGTACTGGAAATGTATAAACTGGATATACTGAGAAGTATTTTTTATCTCTATCACCTATGATAATAAATAAATCTCCTTCTCTTTCAATAATATCCCCTATTTCACAATAATATGGTTGTTCATCTATAAAATCCATAAAATCATTTGGATAATCTTTATAAAAACTATTAGCAGATATTTTTTTAATTATTTCATTTTCATAATCAGGTCCAACAGGTATTTCAGAACTTTCTAAATTACTTTTTGGCAATTTAACTAATTCTCCTAATTTAATTAATGTGCTTTTACGACTATGTATAATTACTTTTTCATTCTCATATCTAATATTATTATCATAAACATGTGAAGTACATGGAAATGCATAATAATAGTTGCCTTTATCAAGGCATAATAAATATGGACGAGTTCTATGAGCTCTATCTATCATAGATAATTCTTCTCTAGGTAATGGCATTCTAGCCCAAGCAATAGTAAATAATACATCATCTTCCATAATACTTCCCCTTAAAAACTCGCATATTATAGCACATTTTAATAAATAAATCAAGTTATGGTATAATTATCTAGGCGATTAATATGACAAGTGGTTTTGAATTAACAGCAATTTTACTGTAATAACTTTAATAATATTTTATTTAGGGATACAAAAAAGGATTAATTATTTAATCCTTTTTATTTTTCTATTACACCTATATATGGAAGATTTCTATATTTTTGATCATAGTCTAGTCCATAACCTACTACAAATAAATCTTCTATTTCAAAACAAGAATAATCTGCTTCTATTTCAACTTCTCTTCTCATTTTTTTATCTAATAAAGTACATATTTTTAATGATTTAGGATTCATATCTGTTATATATTGTTTTAAGAATTTTAAAGTATGTCCTGTATCAACTATATCTTCTAAAATAATTACATTTTGATTTTCAATATTTTCTTTTGATATTGAAAGATTTAATTCTATCTTTCCAGAAGATTTTGTTCCTTTATAACTAGATACTCTTAAGAATTCTAATCTAGCATCACCTTTATATTTTTTAAGTAAATCACATGCAAAGAATACAGCTCCTTTTAATGTACATATAAATACTAATTCACTATTTCCATATTCACTATATAATTCTTTAGCAAGAATATTTACCCTTTCTTTTACTTCTTTTTCACTAATTAATTTTTTAATCTTATCCATACATATTCCTTTCTAATATACACTTATATTATAAACCATAAGTTTTAATTTCATTAATTAAATCTTTTGTTATTAACATACTACTAGTAACTATATGATCATATGTTTTTAATAAATCTCCTTTATAATAAACAAATGTCTCTAATTTTTCAAAATCATTAAATATAAATAAATTATTTGAATATATTTCATTACTTCTTTTAACATATTCATCCATATATTTCTTTTCTTCTGTATAACCTTTTATCATTACTCTATTTATTTCTAAATCATCTACATGATAAACTTTATGATTATTAGTAATATTAAAATCCATATCTAAACTAAAATCTGTTATTCTAAAATATTTCTTTTTAGTTTCGTTAACATCTAAACTAGTATTTAATTCATTAAACAATACTTTATCACTTTCTTTGAATCTAGATGTTGTTAAGAAGCATGAATCAGTCATTACAGTTATTGCTATTAAATCTCTTTCTTCTAGACTAAAATCATATAATTCTTTGAATAAATCATATATATATAATCCAGTACTGGTATATTCAATTGAATATGTATTTTTAACTTTATTTGTTACTATGTGATGATCAATACTAAGTACAATATTTAATCCTTCTTCATTTAATGATTGTGATGGATCATTATGATCAACTAATATGAATTTTTTACTACCTATTTCACTTCTTTTTACTACTTCAGGTTCTTCTTTACTAAAATCATTTATTGTTTTTTTATCATCTTCTAAAATACTATAATCATCTAATATACAAAAATGAACATTGATATTAAATGATTTTAAAACTTTATATAATAAATAACTAGAAAAGTACGAATCACAATCTGTATTATTATGACCAATTATATATAATTCATCATATTGTTTTAAATCTTCTATTATTTTTAAAGCTTCTTTTTTCATATTAATCACCACTTTTATTATACAATATATTATTGATTTTTAATAACATTTAGTTTATGATATTAACTTATACATACAGGAGGATATATGGCAAACTATACAAATTATTCAGTTAAAAAATTAACTAATAATGAATTTCGTGAATTAGAAGTAAAATTCAAATTAAATGTAAATAAATTTGTTGGAAATTCATCTAAATTATATTTTGATATTATGAAAAATGAATCTCTTGCTGATGGCAAACAAAGAATGGCTACTCCATTTTTAATGAATACTAATGCTTTCTTTACTATAATTGCTCAATTAATTCAAACTGGTCTAGTTGAAGCATTATCTTATGATCCTACAACAGGAGTTTTAAATATAACTTATAGAGATGGAAATACTATTAAACACTATGAATATGATTTTAATATTAATAATTTTACTAATTCTATGAATGATAAAACTAAAAATGAATTATTAGCTCAAATATATGAAATTATTTCCATATATCAATTTAGCCCAATTAGTTCTGTATCATCTGAACAAAGATATTTAAGAATGATATATGATATTATGGATAGAGATAGAAATGTTGTAGTAGAAGATCCTGATGAATTAAGAAGAATATTTGAAGTATATAATGCTCATAGAAAAGATATACTTGAAAAGCTACTTGGGAATGTTGTTTTTTTCTGATAATAATGGAAATATAATAAATTATAAAGGTTTATTAAGAATTAAAAAACTAGAAGCAATAAGATATGATATTCTTCAACAAATGGAATTAGCTATGTTATTATTTGCTGTTAAAAATAATGCTGAAAAACAATATAGAGAATATTTAGATCATACATGTATTGAAGAAATAAAAATATCTTATAAATTTATGGATAGCGAAGGAAATATAATAGATGCTCCACCTGAAGTTGAAGGAGGAACTATATTCTCACTAGCTAGAGATGCTATATATCGTAAATTATTAAAGGTAAAAGAATTATCTGAAAAACTTGGTAAACCAGTTGTTGATAAACTAGATTTAAAAGGAAAAGGAAGAGTATTAAAAAAGAAGGATGAATAATCCTTCTTTTTAATATAACGGAGTTGTTAATTTTAAATTCTTTTCTTTAGTATCATCTCTTCCAACAATTATTGTTGTTAAAGAATCAACATCATCTATATTTAAATCTCTAATATTTGTAATAATTACTTGTTGGTCACTACTACCTAAATTTTTAACTATACCAACTGCATTACTAGCATCTCTATATTGTAATAATATATCTCTAGCCATTATTAAATTATCATGAGTAGAATTACATGGACTATAAAATACAATTGCAAAGTTATTTTTAGCTACTGCTTCTACTCTATTTCTAGTAGCATCTTTTTCATTAAAATTATCACTTAATGATATAACAGCAAAATCTTTTGTTAAAGGAGAACCAAGAGTACTTGCTGCACTTAGAAATGATGTCATACCAGGTATTACTTCTACTTCAGTATCACTACTTAATTCAAGTATTATTGGAGCAATACCATATATACCTGTATCACCACTTCCAACTATTGATACTTTTTTATCATGGGCTGCATTTACTGCATTAATGCATCTTTGTCTAGTAGCATTATAACTATTACTTACTAATTTAGATTTATCTAAATATGTAGATAATAATTGATACATTTTTTCATCACAAAAAACTAGATCTGATTCTACTAAAGTATTGTATGCTTTAATAGTTAAATCTTCATATTTGCCTGTACCTACTCCAACGACAAATAACTTGCCCATATTATCCCCCTACTATATAAATTTTTCTACTTCTTTTAAAATGTCAGTATCTTTATTAACTTTAATAGTTTTGATACCTAATTTTTCTGCTCCTTTTACATTTTCTATATTATCATCTACAAATAATAATTCTTCTGGTTTAATATTAAATTTATTTAATATATGTTCATAAAAATCACTATTAGGTTTTATCTTATGCATTTCAGCAGATATTAATACATCATCTAAATAATCTGCTTCTAAGTTTTCACCAATAAATCCTCTTACAAATGATACATGATTAGTAGCAATAATTATTCTAACATCATTATTTTTTTCTTTAATATTTTTAAATAAATTTTCTGTTCTAACTTTATATAATTTTTCTATTAAATCTTCAGTTGTTCTCATTAGTATAGAATCTTTATCAAATATTTTTCTAGCTTCTTGCATATATCCAGCATCATCAATATTTGGTCCAAACATTCTTTCTAACTTTTCTTCTTCTTTTGTTAATTCAACATCTTTTTCATTAACCAAAACTCCAACTAAATCAAATGCTATTACTTTTATCATTATTTCTCCTTTACTAAGATTCTCCATGAACCATAATCTTTACAATAATTAATTATATCATTTAAATCTTCTAATCTATTTTCATATTTATCCTTAATTGGATTTATAACATTAACTTTGTTATCTTTAATACCATTTAATACTATATAGTGACCACCATTCATAGTTTTATCATTATTTAGTTTAGAAGATTCTACACATAAAATAATATATTCATTATTTTCTATTTCACTTATTAATTCTTTTTTAGTTAGTTTTTCTTCTTTAATAGATACTCCTAGTTTTAATAATTCATCTATATATTTAAATCCATCAAAAGATAAATCTTTTAATTTTTTATAATCATCATATAAATTACTTTTATAACATTTAACATTAATATTTATATTCTTAGATTTTAAATATATAGCTAATTCAGATATCCAATTCATATTTATATTTAGATCTTTATAATCAACATTATACTTATCTAAAATATATTTAACACATGAACTTCCACATAATATTTTTTTCATATTATAATGTCCTTTTTAATACAGGTTCTTGATTATAAACTGCTAGACTATGTTGAGCTCTTGTACATACAACGTAAAATAAATGTTTATCTTTTTCTTTGTATCTATGATTTCTTTCAGTATAAACAATTACACCATCAAATTCTAATCCTTTAGATATATAAGATGGCATTACGACTACATCTCCTCTAACAATTCTACCTGAATCTTCTACTTTACCCATTCTATCAAAATATGGTTTTAATGCTTCATATAATCTTTTGGTTTCAGCATTATTCTTAGTTATAATAGCAACTTTTTTCATACCTTGTTGTTTCATATATTTAATGTCAGAAACTAATTGTTCTATTTCATTTTCACTAGTAGTATCTCTTAATAATACTGGTATAGAATTACTCTTTCTAATAGAGCATGCATTATTTATACCTAGTATTTTATTTGAATAATCTATTATTTCTTCACTAGAACGATATGATTTTAATAATTCAATATATTTACCTTCATTATTAAATACACTATTTACATTATTTAAACTATCATACATATAATATGGATTAACTGTTTGATGCGTATCTCCCAGTATTGTAAATGATGCATTACCAAATATTTTTCTTAACATTTCAAATTGTAATAAAGTATAATCTTGCGCTTCATCTATAATAACATGTTTAATATCTTTACCTTTAGGATATCCATTTAATTCAAAATATAAATACATCATTGGTATTAAATCTTCATATCTTAATGTCTTTTTATTTTTGAAATTCTTATCACCAATTAGTTCTCCATAAAGCTTTCTTATATCTATTTTACTTCCTAAAGCAGTTAATAATTTTGATTTAACATTTTCACCATATCTTTCATAATTAATATTACAAGAATCACATATATGTTCAGCTATTAAATCTAATCTATGTAATAATGGTGTTTTTGAATATGAACCATGTAATAAATTATTTAACTCTTCAGAACTAAATCTTTTATCATTAACAACTATACTTTTATCAAATGCTATTCTTTCTTTTAATCCTTCAATATATGAATCTATTTCAGATTTAAATTCATCTGATAATTTATGTTTAGTAACTTTAAAACTTTCTTTATCACTTTTTTCTTCTCTATAAAATCTATCTATAAAAGAAGTAAAACTTTCTATAGAATCATATCCTTTTATATAAGAACGAGCAAAATCACTAAATGTTGTTTGTAATACATTATCTTCACCTAGTTCTGGAAGTACATTTGATATATATGTTGAGAATACATCATTTGGTGAAAAAATTAATACATTTCTTGATTGTAATTGATTTTCTCTATATAACAAATAAGCTATTCTATGAAGAGCAACACTTGTTTTTCCTGAACCTGCTATTCCTTGAACAATTAAATATCTATCTTTTAAATTTCTAATTATTTCATTTTGTTCTCTTTGAATAGTATTAACTATATTAGTCATTTTTTCTGATGATGAAGATGATAATAATTCTTGTAAATATTCATCATCAATATTCATATCACTTTCAAAGCATCTTTCAAGTACACCGTTATTTATTTTATATTGTCTTTTTAAAACAGTTTGTCCATTTATAGTGCCAACAGGTGCTTCATAAGATGAAGGACCTACTCCATAATTATAAAATAAACTTGCTACTGGACTTCTCCAATCAAATACATATAACTTAGTGCCTTGTTGAATACCATTAAGTCCAATATATAATTTATCTAAATAACCTTCATCATCTTCAAAATCTACTCTACCAAAATATGGACTAGCCATAGATTTTCTTAATTTTTCAAGTCTTCTAATATCATCATTAGTTTGATCTACACTTGTTTCAACATTATATCTACTTGTTGCTATTTCAACTTCATCTAACATAGCATTATTTTCCCAAATATATCTTTTCATTTCAGTAATAGCATTCTTCTTGTCTTCAATAGATAAATCGCTATGCTCTATTTTAGTTTTAATAACATCAAGAATACTTTGTAGATGTTTTCTTTCTTCTTCTAATTGTTCCTTAGTTATACTCATACTATTACTCCTTTCTCATTTGATATTTTTGGAATTTTAATCTACTAAAACTTTCATAAAAAGTTCCAAATGCATTTTCAGGATGAACAGATGCTAAAAATGATATACCATCTTCTAACTGATCAATAGTATATTCAGTAACAGGAAATTCTATTTCATCCATTACAACAAAACAATTTCTAATTAATTTTTCCCTTTCCATTAATATTATTGTTAATGCTATTTGCTCTGATAATGCATTATATAAGCCTCTATAATATCTATATAGGTTCATATCACCAGTTTCATCATATTCATCATGTCCTCTTTCTAGAAAATAAGACAAGTCAAAACAAATGATTTTATCTCTATTATTCATTATTTCATTAAATGGAAAATAGTTTTTATAATTATTTATAAAATCATTTATATCTATATTTCCTAATACAACTTGTCTTTCATCTCTTAAATCTATAACACATGAATTATCATATTTACTAGAAACTTTTCTTAATAATGATTTATCAGCATGTTCAGTTGCTGAATCCATCACTATAATACCAGAACCCTCTTTTAATAATCTTTCTATTTCATTAAATAAATATGTTGTTTTACCAGTTTCTTGAGCTTCAACTATAAACTGGTTACTACTCATTTACTTTTCCTTTTGTATTTTCTTTAAGCCATGATTGCATTAAATAAATATACATTTGTCTTCTATCTACACAATGAGGGTCCTCTCTATATACAGATCCAAATTTACCATAAGCAGAATAACAACAAGAACAACACATACCTCTAAACATACATTTACTACATTTTTCAATAGATTTATATGTTCTACTTCTTAATTCTACTATTTCAGGTTTCTTTAACATATCTTCTATTTTTTCATTTAAAACATTTCCCATAACAAATTTAGGTTCACCTTTGAAACCATCACATGGGAATACATCTCCATTTGGATTAACTGATACTAATTCTCTAGCAGCTCCACATGGATATCTTAAACAAATATAATCTCTAATTGGAGTATATACATTTTCTTCAAAAATATGTACTGAGAAATTCTCAACATCAACTTTATCTTTCATTTGATGCATTTCTTTAAAGCACTCAGCCCATTCACCAGGTTTAGTAGTTAAATGATTTTCTTTTTCTCTACCTAAAATATTTACTGGTCTTGGTTTAAAATTCATACCAACTGAATCAAAGTATTCCATTAATTGTCTTGGATAATGTACATTATGTTGACCAATAGTACATACAGCACCATCAATATAAATACCACTATCTCTTAATTTCTTAATACCTTGTTCAATTCTATCATAAGCTCCTACTCCATTAATATCTACTCTAGTTTGATCAGTCATTTCTTTTGGACCATCAAGACTTACTCCAACACTAACATTGAATTCTTTAACTAGATCTATTAATTCTTGAGTAACTGCTACACAATTTATTTCAGTTCTATATTTTACTAATTTATCATATTTAGATTTTGCAGCTTCAGCTTTTTCAATAAACTTTCTCATTCCAGGAACATTAGTTGATGCTTCTCCACCTTGGAATTCAAATGTAATAACTTTTACTTGTGGCATAGATAACATACTATCTATAGTAGCATCCATAACTTCTTCAGTCATATCTTCACCCTTAAATGGGCCACAATCTGCAAAACAATATTTACATCTTAAATTACATCCAGTTGTAATATTAACAACTATAACACTTGGATAATCTGCTGGTAATGGAAAATCAAAATCAACTTCAGTATGATCTTCATCTTCAGCAAGACCTCTAATAAATAAACTTAACCATTCATCTTGAGTTAATTTATCAGATTCATATCTTTCAAACTCTTTTTCATCAAGAGCCATCCAAGATCCCATATCAGGATTAATAAGAATCTTATATGTTTTTCTTCCTACTTTTAATGGAAAACTTTCTACTTTCTTAGATTTAATAAATTTCTTACTAGCTAAATCAAAAGAACCATCTATTACTAAATCTTTACAGTTCTTATCTACTGCTAATCCTCTAAGAAATAGTTTTTCCCATTCTATTTCATTAAATGCATTCTTTTCATATTTATCATATTCTCTTTTTCCTAAAAGAATGCTAGAACCAGTTTTTTTGTTCTTAAGTTCATATTTACCCTTTACTTGAGTAACCACTACATCATTAGATTTTTCATATTCACGGCTTAACCATGGACTTCTCATTTTTTCAACCTCCTAAATAAATTACACAACATAGGAAGTTGTTTAGTTAATTACTATTTGTGAGTATGGGTTCCGCAACCATCGTAACCCAACCCTATTTTGTTTCCAAAAGAAATTTTGATTTTTTTATTTGAAAGATTTGTTTTTAAATTTTTAACAATATCATTTTTTAAAGATACTTTTTTCATTTAAACCCCTCCTTCTACTAATTAAAATATTTATTAAACATAGACTCCTATGTTGTGTACGTTATAAAAAAGAGGACAAAACTCCACAAAAAGTTTGCCCTCTATATAGCAAATTAATATTGGGCAACCCCCTTTAATTAATGTTTATTATATATAAATAATAATAATTGTCAAGGAATTATTTCTTTACTAATCTTAAATTTGCTTCTTTTACATCTCTACTTTGCCATTCATACCAATCATCAGTATAATTTCTAGCATAATATAAAGTATTTGGATATTGAGATGCTAGATCCATATACATACCTGTTACCTTTTCTTTAGGCCAATCTTTTGTATATCCTAAATCTTTTGATAAAAAACTATCTTTATTCTCAACAAATTTAATAATACTATTTCTATCACGAGCATCACTATTAGTAAGTACTCTCATGTATCTAGCATATTTTTCTATTAATTCATTATCTGCAAATAATACTTCACCATATATTATTGGTAACCATCTTTTTAAAGAATATGTTACATTTGGAAAGAAACTACATCCTTCTTCAGGTAAAGCAATACTTTTAGCAGCATCAAATCTAAATCCATTTATTCCTAAATCAATATATTCATTTAACATATCTATTATTTTTCTTTGAACAATTGGATTATTAGGATTAAGACCAGGTAATCCCAAACAATAATTTATTACTTGATATCTATCATCCCAATTATTTATTTGAACTGGATTTTTAAAACACTCCCTATGACTTAATAATTCCCTATCTGCATCAGGATGCGGTACTAAAAATTCTTTATCACTTTTATTAGCAACATGATTTATAACAGCATCGACTACTACATTAATACCATATTTTTTAGCTTCTAAACATAAATCATATAATTCTTCTTTAGTACCTATTCTATTGCCTATTTCAAATCCAAGTGGTTGATATAATAACCACCATCCATTTGTGTCATCAACCTTATTTCTTTGTAAAGGTGATATTTGTACAGTGTTAAATCCCTGTCTTTTAATAACAGGTAATAACCTTTTAACATCTTTTAAAGGGCAATCAAATAAACTTAGTATTCTATTCATAAACTATCCTATCTTTTCATTTCATTATCATATATATCGGTAAAATCTTCTAAGATTAATCTATGTAATTCTTCTTTACTTAATTCTATAACACCATTTTCATTAGGTTGTAATACAAATAAATCTATATAGTGTTCTAGATATTCAAAATAAAATTCTTCTTCATAATCAAATAAATTATCTTTAGCTAAATCTATAACTATATCTCTACTACCATCTGGATAATTAATATAAAGATTTGAATCTTTATGAGAACTTGTAACAGTTATATCTCTTGCATAACATAACTGACCATCTAGGCTTACTAAAACTGGTTTAATAAAATCAACATCTCGTCTATAAGAATATGAAGTATATTCTTGTTCTGTTCCATCTTGATTATGACGTACAACAGTCTTTTCAGCTGGTATCCAATTAACTTTTACTTCTTTCATAATTGGTTCTAAAAAGAATAATCCTTCACATATATTTTCATTAGTTAACAAACTATCCATATAATCATCTTCGCCAGGTACTACATCTAAAAATAATTTATAACTTATTTTTGAACTTAAAGATTCAAAATCATCGCATGATTTATATATAACAGTATCATCTTTACTAATTTGATAAGTTATTTGTCCTTCTTTATTTTTACCAAATTCTATAAAGACACTATCATCCAACTCTCCATCATATATTACTTCACCATTTGATAAAGTAAATGCTTTAGAATAACTAATCTCTTCAATACCTACTTCATCCATAACTTGTTTAATAGTTTCTTGAGATAAACTATTATTACCATTATTTATAGACATAAGAAATTTTATTTTACCTTTATTTTTTAAATCAATTATAGAATAAACAGTTTTATTAATAATTAATTCTTTTTCATTAAAGTTTTCATCGTAATATACTATTTTAGTAAGGCTATCATTAAATTCAGAATCTATAGTATATTCGTATTCATAACGTTTAAGAGTATTACGTGGTAAATATGTATAATCAATTGACTTAACTAAATAATATTTTCCATCTAGTATTATTATAGAATCAATGTTATTAATAAATGTTTCATTATTAATTAATCCTTTTTCTTTGCATATTTGTATATATTTATCAAAGAAATAATTATTGTTATGTAAAAGCATTAATGCATCTCTATAGTTAGAATTTGTTATATCTAACTCTTCTGTTCTATCAATAAATAGAAAATACTCTTCTTGCATTTCTTCTAAAGTAGAACAATTTTCAATTGTTTTTTCAAATATTAATTCAAAAGATTTTATAATTTCTTCAGATGATTTATCTTTAATATAATTATTATCTATAATATCAAAACTTGTAATTAAATTTGAGACATATTCATTACTAAAAATATCTATTCCTTCACAATAGTCTTTAATTATCATAAGTTTCTTTTTAGTAGTTAAAGGTATATTTACACAATTATCTTCATTATTCTTAGTACCCAAATATAATTCATTATTATCTTTATACACAATATAATCAATAGTATCTAAATTAAAATCAATGTTAATAAGTGAATTATCAATTAAATACTTATAATATTTTTCACTATATTTTTTAGCACATTCTTCATTTGTACCAATTAATTGTAGTAAAATATCTAACTCATCAAATACATTTGATTTATTTATACTTTGAATTGACATGTTAAAGAATTGATCAAGTAAATATTCATTATCAAACATACTTATATCAAAATTCATATCATTCACAACAGCGTCATGAGCACCATTGAAAAAATCTATAATATATTCGATATCAGCATCAGGATATTTACTTTTTAATTCATCAAATAAAGGATTTAATCCATACTCATCATATACACTAAAATCAAATTTATCTGCATGTTCTAGAAGAAAATCAAGAGTTCTCTCATCTTCACCAAATTTTTCTTGTTTAATACCAAGTCCCATATTAGCTTCTTTATTAGTCATGCACTCTTGTAGTGAACTTCTACCTGCTGTTACATATACTTCTCTATTGTTTACTCTTCTAGAATAGTTATGCATAGCATGACTAATTTCATGTCCAAATAAAACATCATCATCAGAAGTTAAATAAATTGTATTTATCCAAGAACAATAACATCCTAATGCATGTACTTTTAATTCATTAAGTATTTTTTCAGATGTTCTATATTCAATCTTAATATCTTTAACATTTTCATATATTAATCTTAAATCAATATTAGGATTTATTTCCATTTTTGCTTCTATAATAGCTTTAGTTATTTCTCTTTGTCTATCATTAAAACTTTCATTGTTATCTATTGCATTAAAAACTTCTTCTTTAGTTATATCTCTAAATCCTAAATATGCATTTAATGCTCTAACACTTTCAGGATTAACATAATCTTTTTCAATCTCTTCATTTTGATATTTTATTGTAATAGATTTATTATTTTCATCTACTATATGATCAATATGTAATCCAATGGGAAACATTAAAGATACTGTATATATAAGAGATAATAATGTTCCCTTAAAATTAACTTTCTCATCTAATCTTTCACCAATCATAGGAGAAGTAAGTACACCATTATTAACATTAAATACTTCAAAAAGATGCTTAAAGTCTTCATAATCAGGATAAATTAATTCACCGTCTTTGATTTCCATAAAAGCATATCTATGTTTATCATTAACAAAAACTGCAAATAATTTATTATTATATTTAATTTCAAAAAGTCTTTTAAACATAACTATTCTCCTATTAATATTATAACATATTAAAAAAACTGCTAAAAGCAGTTTTTATTACTCTATATTAATAATTTTACCATACACAGATAGTGCTAATTTATCATTATCAATATTGTATGAAGTTACACCTGTATATATTTGATTTTTCTTTGTATCAGTATCATATACAACAAAATTATAATCTTTATCTAAATCATATGTATTATTTTTGACTTCTATAAGAATAAATACTAATTTGCCATTTATATTATATGCGCTTTTAGTAGTGCCACCACTTACTCCACTTAAATCTAATATTTGTTTAAGTTCATTTGATTCAGCATCGTATTCATATATATATCGTCTTGAATTAAAGTATCTTCTGTTATCATCACTTTTTATTACAAAAAGACTTCCAGAATAACATCCAATAGATTCTTCTGATATTTTTTTACCACTTGTATTTACTTTATATACACAAAATTCATTATTTTCTTTCTTTGATATTAACATATATTTTTCATTTACATCTAATAATTCATAAAATGGGGAATCATAAATAACTACTCCATTTCTTCTTATAAATGGTTCATTAGAAGTACTATAAGAAAAACTATAAATATCTAAATTATCATAATCTACCATATAACTGCTATGCATAATAGAATTCACAGAATTTTCTTTTACAACTTCATTAGTTTTTATATCTATCTTCTTTACATAAGTTAATTCTGTATCTTTAAAAACATTATAATAATAATCACCTACAACATGAATTTGAGGATTTAATCTGTTTTCAAATACATTTCCTAATTCTGTTACTTTACAAGTATTTATATTAACTTTTTTATATTTTCCATCAACAGAATAATATAATTCATCTTCCTTAATATAATTAATAGGATCACCATTTATATAACCATTATCAAAACCATTACATTGCTCTCTTTTTTCATTACTAATTGGATCTCTTACATATAAATCAATAGATTTACTAGATTTAGATTGTCTAAAATAACAAATTTTATTATTATGTATAACACTATTAGAAGAGGTATAGCTTTCTACACTATTTGTATTACTTATAGAATTTTCAGTAGATTTTAAGTCTTTAAAAAGAGGTTTAGCCGCACAATATACAACAACAACTATAATAAATATAGCAAAAAGTTTTTCTAATGCTAATGTTTTTTGCATTCTAGGATTAATGACTTTAGTTTTTAATGTGGCATCAATCATTTTAAACATTATAACTGAAGTACATATAATTCCAATAATCACAGCAATTCTCATATATAACAATACATGATTAGTAAAAAAAGATATAACACCAAAAATAAACATTATGATAAATCCAATCATCATAAATTTAGAGTATTTTCGTATTAGCTTTCTTCTTTCTTCTTTTGAATCAATAGTTGGTACATTATTTTGTATATTCTCAGTTATTGGTTCAGTACTAATACTATTTTGATTTTCAATATTATTATCATTCATAATAACCACCTATTTAGTTAAAACATCGCCCTTATGTACTTGTTCTCTTTCTATGCCTCTAAGAAGAAGTCCACAATTTTCTCCAGCTTTTGCCATATCTGTTTGCATTCTAAATTTTTCTATTCCAGTTATTACAGTGCTAACACTTCCATTTATTAAAACTGTTTCACCTTCACGTATTTCTCCAGAGTCAACTTTACCAGTTACAATTGTACCTCTACCCATTATAGTAAATACATCATCTACTACAAAATGAAAACTTCCGTCACTTGTATCATATGTTTGAGTATTTGATACATTATCCTCTATTTCTTTTCTTCCAAATAAACTACTTAATATTCCCATATTTCCTCCTATTATTTATTAATTAAATTATATCATATAAAAAAGAGAGAGACATCTCTCTTTTTAATCAGAAAATATAAATTTGACAAACTCAGGGTCTCTTTGTAATTTATCAGTTGCTTCACCATGAGTAGTATTAGGTTGAATAGTATACTTTACAACTTTAGCATATGGCTTTACAGCATTTACATTACTTTGCATACAAGAACCATATATATTGTCATTATCATCTCCTACACCTTTATTACTACCACGCCAAGCCCATACTTTCATACCTGAAAAACTTTTTGGTTTAAAGTCTCCATAAGCACAACAACTAACTGGAGCAGCAGCATGGAAATAATTAGGATATTTAGATACCATTAACCATGTACCTATTGCTCCTCTTGAGTGACCTCCAATATTAATATTAGATCTATCACAACTATATTTATTGCATACTTCTTCAACTATATTTTTTAAATTTGGTAATAGACCTCCTTCTGCCCAACCAGGATTAGATCTTTGACCAAAATCAGCCCCACCATAAGGTTCTATCATTATTGCTGGTACACCTGCTTTATATGCAGTTTCACCAACATGATTATTCTTAATCCATTCTATTCTAGGATTATCTCCATGTAACCATAATATTACTGGCATATTAGTAGTAGCTTCTGGTGGAAAATATACATAATAATCAAGAGAACCATTATGTCCTTTATAATAACCTGATGCTATACCAAGATTAACCCCAGGTTTTTTACTACCAGAACTATATTGATTTAATTTATCTTGAAATACTTTCTTTTGAGGATCACTATCACTTAATTTATTTATTTCATCTTGTACTTTTTTTCTATTCTCTTCAGTATTATTATTAACTAAATTAGCAAGGCCATCATTTATTACAGCATATACCATATATCTATTTAATTTATTTAATTCCTGATTTCTAATAGTAGGATTTTTTATTTTGTTTATATCTGATAATAATCTATTATATTCACTAGATGTAATATTAGAACTTAAATTATCTATAGAAGTACTTACTTGATCAGTATATGCTCTATCTATTCCATCAGAATTAGCATTAGCTATACATTTCATATAATCATAATTATTAGCACTTAACTTAGCTATTATACCTACTAAAGTTGGAACCAAAAATATTACTGCAGCAGCAATACCCTTTTTAATCATAGATTGATGTGCTTTTTTTACAGCATCATTATCATTACTTGCTACTGCTTTTGTATAAGACATTGCCATTGTAATTATTAATATAATTGGAACAATTATTTTAATAATTTGAATAATTATTTTAACAATTCTTAAAGTAGATAAAACATCTGCACTATCACATATTGATAACATATTTATTCTCCTTTATTTACCCATACATTTACTTATTTGATTATATATAAAACTATATCCTGATCTATTATAATGAATACCATCACTAATATAAGAACTAATCCATGTTGAAAGAGATGCTGCACTATTTACATCACAATAATGAACATTACTACCAGAAACACAACTTTTAATTTTTTTATTAAAAGAAGCTATATCACTATTCTTAACATATGGACTTCTATTATCATCTACAGGATTAACAGATATAATAAATATTCTATGTTTAGAATTAATACTATTAACAAAATTTTGATATTTACTACAATAAGTATTAATACCACTAGGCATATTAACACCATAACTTAATACTATATTAAAACTAGTATCTGGATATTTATTTAATATTTGTTTTGCTTGATTAATATGCCCATCTAAATGAGTATAATTAGCACCATCTTTAGCAATAATAAAATCAGTTGATGAATTTGTAACACTCTTCATACCATTTGTTCTTGAGTCACCCATAAATATTGAATATTTATATGCACCTTGTACTTGAGGTTGTACTTGAGTAGCAGGTGTATTTTGACTATTTGGATTACTTTGTGGAGTTGTTTGAGTATTAGACGGATTATTTTGTGTATTATTATTTTGTTGCGCATTTTTATTATTAATAGAATTAGCTATAGCATTTAAATCTCTTGTAAGAGAAGCTCTTTTAGATTCATCTTCTATAGCAAGAACAGCAGATTTTGCTCTTAAATAATCAGATTCATTTAATGATTTTCTAGCTACACTAATTAATTCAACAGCTTCACTATATCTAACTTCAGATATGCCAGCAGAATTAGCATTAGCTATACATTTCATATATTCAAGATTATTAACAGTTAATTTGGCTATTATACCTACTAATGTTGGTACTAAAAAAATAATAGCTGCAGCAATAGCTTTCTTAATCATAGATTGATGTGCTTTTTTAACAGCATTTTCATCATTACTTGCTATTGCCTTAGTATATGACATAGCAATAGTAATCATCAAAATAATTGGAACAATTATCTTAATAACTTGTATACATATCTTAACAATTCTCATTGTAGATAAAACATCTGCATTATCACATATAGACAACATACTAATTCTCCTATCTCTAATTAAAATTATATCACAAGTTGAAAGTAAATAAAAAAGATTCATAAAATTATGAATCTTTTTTATTTACATCTATTCAACAGTAACAGATTTTGCTAAATTTCTTGGTTTATCAACATCTACTCCTCTAGATACTGATATATAATAACTAAGTAATTGAAGTGGTATTACTATTAATGATGGATAAAAATATTTATAAGTTTCTGGTATATGTATTTCATAATTAGATACTTTACTTATATCTATTTTTTTAGGAGATATTGTTAATATATATCCACCTCTTGATTTAACTTCAACTAAATTACTTATTGTTTTTTCATATATGTCTTCTTGTGAAATTATTCCTATTACAGGAGTATTTTCTTCTATTAAACTAATTGTTCCATGTTTTAATTCACCAGCAGCATATGCTTCACTATGAATATAACTAACTTCTTTTAGCTTTAAACTACCTTCAAGTGCAATAGCATAATCAAGACGACGTCCAATATAGAATGCATCTTGAAAAGTAGATAATTTATCACCAATTTTTTGTATATTCTTAACTTCATTATCAAGTATATATTTAGTCTTATCAGGTAATAATTTTATTTCTTCAATTAACTCTTTATATTCAGTTGCTTTTATTTGTTTTTTAGCTCTAGATAGTTCAATAGCAAATAAATACATTACTATTAACTGAGTACTAAATGCTTTTGTAGTAGCAACTGCTATTTCAGGACCTGCAAGTGTATATAATACATAATCTGCTTCTCTAGCAATAGATGAACCTACTACATTTACTACTGCAAGTGTTTTAGCACCCATTTTTTTAGCTTCCCTTAAAGCAGCAAGAGAGTCAGCTGTTTCACCAGATTGACTAATTATAATTACAAATTCATTTTTCCTAAATATAGGATTTCTATATCTAAATTCAGATGCTATATCTACTTTAACACTTACTCTTGATAAATCTTCAATTATATATCCAGCACATACTCCAACATGATATGCAGAACCACATGCTACTATATATACTTCATCAATCTTTTTTAATTCATCTCTATCAATATTATTAAAAACTATTTTATTATCATTAATAAATGAATGAATTGTTTTTTCTATAACTCCAGGTTGTTCATGAATCTCCTTAATCATAAAATGTTCATAACCTTCTTTTTCAGCAGAAGATATATCCCAATCTATTTTCTTAGATTCTTTCTTTATTACATCACCATTTAAATCATAGAATACTACTTTATTTTTCTTTAAACATGCAGCTTCCATATCATTTATATAATAAACAGTATTAGTATATTTAAGTATTGCAGGTACATCAGATGCAGCATACATTCCATCTTTAGATTCACCTATTATCATAGGAGAATCCTTTTTGGCTACCCAAAGTTCATCAGGATATTCTTTAAACATAACAACTATAGCATAAGATCCCCTTACCCTAACCATTGTTCTATTAATCGCATCTATTGGACCCATTTTATACTTTTTATAATAATAATCAATTAAATTAGCAAGTACTTCAGTATCAGTATCACTATAAAAAGTATATCCATGCTTATGTAATTTCTCAATTAACTCTTGATAATTTTCAATAATACCATTATGAACAAGAGTAACATTACCATCATTAGATATATGTGGATGAGCATTTTTTTCACTAGGTTCACCATGAGTAGCCCATCTAGTATGACCAATACCACAAGTACCATTTAATTCTTTATCTTTAATTTTCTCTTTTAAATTAACTATTTTCCCCTTAGCTTTATATATTTCTATATCTTTTTCCTTTATAGCTATTCCAACAGAATCATAACCCCTATACTCTAATTTAGATAATCCATCTAACAATATATCAACAGCTTTATTCTTTCCATTAAAACCAACTATTCCGCACATAAAAATACCTCTCTTATATTAATTTTATCATATTTAACTCAAATATCGATACGAATAGACAAAAAATAGACAAATTGCTCTCTTCAGGGGGT
>CAMJBC010000009.1 GCA_946403755.1 uncultured Mycoplasmatota bacterium | reverse complement strand
TAATTTAGTTGCTGAATATATAATAAAAAACACTAACAATTAAGTTAGTGTTTTAATATTCTAAATGGCAGGGGTAGAAGGATTCGAACCCTCACAAACGGTTTTGGAGACCGGCATGCTACCATTGACACCATACCCCTAAATCAGTTACAAGACATATTATACAATATTTACTTGTAAATTTCAACTTTATTCATTGTTTTCTTCTTGATTTTGAAGTTCTTTTAATAGATTTTTTATTTCTTCTTCATGTTCATCTATAGGTACTGTAGGAAATTCTTCCTTACTAAGTTCTTCTTGTTCTCTTTCATATTCTATATTATCTGCATTATAAAAACTATCTTTTGGTTCTTTCTTTCTACTAAATAATCCCATAATACCACTTCCCTTTTTACATTATATACTATTTTGAAATTTATTTAAACATTGTTTTATGTTATAATCATATCGAGGTGAAAAAATGATTCTTAATATAATAGATTCAATTAGTAGCTTTTATCCACTAGGTTCTAAGATTAATTCAGTTCTTGGAACAATTCTAAGTGTTATAGTTATTCATAAAGCTTTTTATTTTGTGATTGGAATGTTTTTCACTAGAAAATTTAAACCTGCTAAAGAATATCATAAATATGGTATATGTATAGCAGCAAGAAATGAAAAGTATGTTATTGGTAATTTATTAGATAGTATAAATAAAAATGATTATCCTAAAGATAAATATACAATCTTTGTAGTAGCAGATAATTGTACTGATAATACTGCTGAAATAGCTAGAAGTAAAGGTGCTATATGCTATGAAAGATTTGATGATAAACATAAAACTAAAGGTTTTGCACTTCAATTTTTATTTAAAAATATAGAAAATGATTACGGTATTGAAAGTTTTGAAGGATTTTTTATATTTGATGCTGATAATTTATTAAAAAGTGATTATTTAAGTAAAATGAATGATGCTTTTGATGCAGGATGTAAGATTATTACTTCATATAGAAACACTAAAAATTTTGATGAAAATTGGGTAGCATCTACCTATGCATTACACTGGATTAGATCTATTAGAACTAACCATAGAGCAAGAAGTGTTCTTAGACTTGCAACTAATATTCAAGGAACAGGATTCTTATTTACAAATGAAATAGTAAAAAATGGTTGGCATTATACAAGTTTAACTGAAGATAGAGCTTTAACTGCTGATGCTGTTGCTCAAGGTTATCAAATTACATATCAAGATGAAGCAGAATTTTATGATGAACAACCTGTAAGTTTAAAAATAGCATTAAGGCAAAGATTACGTTGGTCTAAAGGACATTTACAAGCTTTTGTTGAAACAGGACCATATTTATTTATAAATATATTCTTTGGTAAAAGATTTTTAAAAACAAATTGGACAAACTATAAATATACTAGAAAGAAAAATAGAACATTTAAAGATTTTATGCTAGATGTAGTTGAATCAATAAGACATAGATTTGCTTCTTTTGATACATTAGTTCAATTAACACCTCTTTCATTTATTAATTTATGTAGATGGTTATTATTTTCAGTTATAATTTATGGATTCTATACATATACTAATGGAATTAACAATGTTAATATATTTTCTGGAGGAAATTATTTAGCAAAAGCTTTAAGAGATTTATTTAGTATAAAAATAAGTCTTGGCCCTGGTATTAATGCATTATTTATAGGAATGTTAATAACTATTTGGTTTAGAATATTATATAGACTTGGAGCATATTTTTCTAATATGTTAATGGCTATATATTTATTCATAATTGAAGATGCTAGAATTAAAAAAATGTCTTTATTAAATAAAATATTATTTACATTTACATGGCCTACTTTTGATATTATAGGTAGATATACTACATATGTTGCTGTATTTAAAAAAGTTGAATGGAAACCTATACCTCATCAAAGTAAAGTAACTATAGATGATTTAAGTAATAAGGCAGGTGCTAAATGAAAGAATTTATAAAACAATTTTATAATGAAGGATTTGCTACTACATTTATTAAAAAACCTGTTAAATTCTTAAAAAAACATATTAAAAATGAAAAAATAGTTAACTTTTTAACTATATTAATTAAAATATTTTATACTTTATTAATACTAGCATTTGCAGTATTAATGTTTAAAAAACAATTTCCATTATAAAAGAAGTCATTAGACTTCTTTTTTATTTAAATTCTTTATCAATATATTTAAGATAATTTAATAATTTTTCATCTGTTATTTTATGAATTTTATATTTATTATTATCTTTAATTAATTCTATAGAAGAATATCTTGTCATATATTCTTTACTATCTGTTGAACCTGAATAAACATAATCTACTAAGAAATCTACTCTATATCCAAATTCAATTTTAATAATATTATTTCCTTCAATATATGATTTTTTATTTTCATTTATTTTAATATCTGATAATTCTATATTTGTATAAACTGAATTCTTATTACCTTTTCTAGTTAATGAATCAAAACTCTTTGTATAGTATTTATCCATATCTTCTTCTTTAAAACTAGAATCAAAATAATCTTTTAATACATCGGTTTTAGGTGTATTACTTAAATAATCTTTATATAAACTATTCCATGTATCTTTTATATATTCTAATGATGAATTTATTTCATCCTCTTTATTTAATTCAGGTATTATTTTATCTCCACTATTACTACCTGCTACATCAAATGATGTTTTATATTCATCAAAACTTGTTACTATTTTAAATTCCTTTTTACTTGGCGCTATAGCAGGAATAGTATATATATCATGATTATCACTCTTTTTAGCAAGACTATTATCTACTAAAGTATCATCTATATATAATTTTGAACCACCTGGCACTTCTATTTTCCAATCTTCAATATATAAATTATCTACTACTACAAACCAATTACCACTACTATCCATATTTAGTTTTAAATTATAGTTAGTATTATCATCTAATATTACTTCATATTCCGCATTAGTTTGTGATTTATCTATTTTATTAACACTATCTATCTTTTTATCTGATATATTATTATATTTTTTATTATTAGATATGAATGAGAAATAATCATCTCCATCTACAAAACTATTATTTGGAAGATATGCATATTTAAATGATCTTGAAAAGTCTTTTTCTATTATTGAATTAATATAAGTATATGCAACACTTTTAGGATCACTTGGATCTTCTTTTGGTTTCCATTCAAAGAAGAATACAAAATATGCTGCAATAGCTAATACTACTACTAAAACAACTGCTAACCTAACAATAAGATTTTTATCTAGTTTTTTCTTTTGTTTAGGTTGTTCACTATTAGTAGCTTGCACTATTACTTGTGGCTCACTTTGTACAGGTGTATTTATTACAGGTTGTGTAGTTTGTTCTACAACTGGTACTGTAGGTACTTCTGTATTTGGTACTAAATTGTTATTTTCACCATTTTCCATACTTTTCTCCTATTATAATTGTACTATTATATATTAGTTTTTTCAATTAAAAATCCAATGTAAACATTGGATTATTTAAAATAATTGTATTTTAGTGTCAAATCATTTTTCTTAATTGAATAACTAACAAATTCATTCTTTTCTAGTAAAGATTGTGCTGATATTTTTTTATCATTAGTTACTTCTCCATTTTCCACATAAACTTTACCATCATACCAACTATAATCATTAAAGAATGCTATTCCTTTATATTTATTAGCTAATGCATCTGATCCAATATAATTATTTTTATTAAATTCTACTCCATATAGATTTAAAATTGTTGGTAATATGTTTAATTGAGATGTAACTTCATTTATAGTTGTTTTCTTACCTTTACTAGTCCATATAAAGAATGGTGTATGATTAATTAAATTATTAGATGTATTTTTGTATCTTTCTAATATTGTTTGATCTTCTAAAGTATATAAATAATGATCTGTAACCACTACTATTGCTGTATTATCTAATAGATTTTTTTCTTTTAATCTATCTAATAATAATGACATCATATAATCTGTTTCAGTATTTTGTCTTCTAACACATTCTTCTTCAGTCATTTCAACGAATTCAGGTGGTTCTATAGCACCAGTTTCATTCATTTCTTTTTCAATATCTTCATTATATAGTTTTTTACAAGTACCTTTTTTATTTGTAAAAGGTAGATGTCCTGTATAAGTAATAATATAATGAACAAATTTCTTATCTTCAGGGAACATTAATTCTTGGAATGTTGGATTTTGAATTAATTCTCTATCAAGTTCATATGAAGAATCACTATATTCTTTTGTTTCTTTTAAACCATAATAATTATCATATCCCCAATTATCATAATTAACACTTCTTGAATAATATTCTCCACTATTCATATGAAAAGCATTTACTTCATATCCCATATTTTTAAATATATGAGCTAAACTATTAGGAAAATTATTCTTATTAAATGTATATGCATTTCTGGAATATGAGAATGGTGTTACATATCCAGTATTAATAGCAAATTCTGAATTAAATGTACTACCACCACCATTATAGAAACTATAATGTTTATTGAAATTAATACCACTATTCATCATTTTATAAATAGTTGGTGTATCATTTTTATTAACTATCCAATTATCCATTCCTTCTAATTGAACAATTATTAAATTCATATCTTTAAATTTACCAGTGTATTTATTTTTAGGATTTAATTCTTCTACATATGAATTATCTAAAAATTCTAATTCTTCTTCAGTAATAGCAACTTCAGGTTTTAAGAAATTTATATAGAAACTTCTAATATTATATTCATAAAAACCACATACTTTTATACTTTTATTACTATCATTAAATGTTTCATATATATTTCTTGCATTTTTCCAACTTGACCATGTTAATTCTTTATTTACTCTTCCTAATGTTAAAGGTATTAATAAATGAAGAACTATAAATGATCCAAAAACTATACCTAATAATCTATAATTATTCTTTTTAACAACTGGAAATTCTTTTAAACTAAATATAAATGATATTACTATTATTACAAAAGCAACATATACAAATGGGTTGCAGTTTCTAAGTGCATCTAATAAATATGGAGCTCCTTCTCCTGCTGCTACTACTAAGCTAAAATCAAATATGTTACTCATTATTGAAAAGTATATTCCATTAGTCATAAATACAACTAAAAAAACAAGAAAAGATAATATATATATTATTTTGCCTATCCATTTTTTAAATGAAAAACTTAATCCTACAAATAATCCTATCCAACATATATTAAATAATATAGGAGCATAGAATCTATAATTTGTATAACTAATACTTGTTGCAAATAACATAGTAAATATATCCATTAATATAAATGGAATACATAATATAATAATATGTTTATTATCAACTAAAAAATCTCTTACTTTATTTATAAAATCATTAAATTTCTTCGAATGAATAAATTTATTAACTCTTTTAATCATCTTTTTTCACCACAAGATAATTATATACTTTTTTATATTAAAAATCTAGTTATTGCTAACTAGATGGTTATCACCAGTTGAATAATCTATTTCAACCATTGGTTCTATATTATATGCAAAAATATTAAATTTTATACCTTTGCCATTGTCTTCAATAGAATATGCTTCCATTTGAACACCTTTTGCTATTGGATTAGATCCTTCAAATATAGGTGTTACTCTATAAAGAACATGATTTTTAGTTTTTCTTATATAATTAGCAACTTGTATTTCAAAATCTTGCATAGTAGTTGCATTTAAATGTCTTGTACATGTTATTAAATTCTTAACGTTATCATTTTCACCTGCTAAAGAATATGCTATTAAATGACATCTATTAAATAAATATTCTCCTTCTATCCAACTATATTTAGATATTCTCCATCCTGAAGGTTTAATATGACTAATATTACCTCTTGGTTCTGTTGGCATTAATTCATATGCTAAATTAGCAAAAGCAACACCACATCTACCTAAATCATCTAAATCACTATATTCTTCAAATACTTCTCTTTTTTTATCTTCTTCAGTGAAATTGGGTTCATTATTATTAATATATATATAGCTTTCATTAGTATAATCAGGTATATTAGATTTCTCATAGCTTTTAATAGGATCTATTATTTCTTCTTTATGTAATTCACTGTAACCTAAATATACAAATATAGCTATTAATAATATTGCTTCAAATAATCTGTATATAAATTTTTTCATTAAATAATACCTTTTTTCTTAAATTCTAGTATTTTATTAAAACAAAAAGCATGACTTTCTAAAAATAATTTTTCAGATATTAAATTATTTATTTCATTTTCACTCATAAATTTTAAATATTTTACTTCATTAGGATCAATAGTACACTCTTCAATATCAATATCTTTTTTTAGATAATATAAAAACCTAATAGGTGTGCCTGTTAAGAAATGACCTAAATATTTTACTTCTTTTATGTCTACATCTATTCCAAGTTCTTCTTTTATTTCTCTTATTAATGCTGTATCTTTATCTTCACCAGAATCTACATGACCACCAGTTGAAGAATAAACATTTCCTTTTGCTTCAGAAGTTTTTTGAATTAAAAACTTACCTTTACTATTTTCAATAAATATCATTACTATTGGAATATGCTCATTTTTATGAAATCTATACTTTTTATCCCCTCTTAAATAAGTTTTATCTAACTTATTACCATCATTATCATATAAATCTATTAATTCCATAACTATCTCCTAATTTGATTTTATCATAAATACAAATAAAAAAGTTGTTTAAAACAACTTTTTATGTAAACTATATAAATAATTGTATTAATAAACCTACTAAATAAGAAGATAAATTTAATATAAATGATAATAATATAGGTTTTATCTTTTTAAAACTCAAATACTTCTTATATATAAATCCTTCTATAAATACCACTATTAGTTCAAAAATGAACAAAAATACATACGCTATGTTCTTTCCGTGGTTAATACTTATTAAATTTATTAAAGAAACTACTAATGGATTAGTAAGAATATTAACTAATACTATATTTATAATATCTAATTTTTTTCTTACTCCAAGAATTAATGATACTAGTAGTTCTACAATTATTGTAGTTAGTAAACAAATAAGCATATATAATGCAAAATTAATATTAGGCATTATTATCTTCCTGTTTATTTTCTACTAATTCTGTACTTGGTTCTGTAGTTACTACTGGTTCAGTTTCAGTAGCTTGTACTTTTTCTTTTTTCTTTTTATTAACAAGTAATATTACAACATATATTACTAATGCTAATATTACAGCTGATAATGAACAAATAATTATCATTTCTTTTTTAGATAATGATTTACTAGCTACTACAACTTCTGGTTCTGTAGGAACAGTGACAGGTTTTATATCTTCTACTGTAGTATTATCTTCTTTAGGCAATGATTCTTGAAACTCAGTCATGTCATTTTCTTCATCTGATATCCAACCTTTATATTTTTTACTATCTAAATAATACCAAAGAACAGTTCCATTTTCTCCTCTAAAATAATAATCATATTTAATAATAACATCAGTATCTTCAGGTATACTAACACCGGTTCTTTCTCCATTTGGTTTATCATATAAATATGTTTCACCTGAAGTTGTATATTCTCCGTATTCTTCATCTATATAATCTGCTGTTAAATTATTTCCATAAAACCAATAATTCTTACCTTTATATTCTACATAATATAATTCTTCACTAGAAACATAATAATATTTTTCAAATTCAGTATTGGCAGGAATAGTAATACTATTTTTAACATCTTCTATATCATCAACTGTTTTCATAGGGCTTTCGTAGTATGAGCCAACATCTGATGTTTTAATCCAATAGTTTTCTTCACCAACTTCAACATATGCCCAATTAGTTTTTGCATTTATTGAATAATACTTTATGTCTACTTTAGTATTTTGTGGAATTGTTTTAATAACATTACCATCTAATTCATTATAACAATTTGCTTCTTTATAAGTTATATATTTACCAGAATCTTCTACTGCATATATAGCTTCATCAGTATCTATATAATATGTTTTTCCTTCATATTCTACTCTATATACATCATAGTATTTGTACTCATCTTCGTCATCATCTGGTGATGCTTCTTTTATTTTTTCTTCATAATAATAGTAATATACATTATTAAATTTTTCATTTTTAGGTATTTTTGTATCTAATATTTTATTTTTTGATATCAAAACATTATCATATACTTCAGTATCTTCTAATAGCCAAACAGTTCCTTCTTTTTCTTTCATTATTATATTGTCATCTGTATTAATCCATCCATGTACACTATCATTTTCTACATACATCCATGATCCAACTTCTGCTTTTTTATCAATAACTAATTCTTTTTGTAGTTTTTCTTCTATTGTGTCATATTTAAAAGATGGTCCTTTTCTTACTACTACATTATCAGATAAAACTAATACTTTATTTTCTTCAATAATTTCATCTTCTGTATTACTTGAATCTATTTCAAATTCTTTTCTTAAATCATCTACTGTATATTCTTCTTTTAAAGGAGATATTTTGTTTAAGTTTATGTAATAGTATTCATCATTATATTCAATATATCCATATACTAAATCTTTTGATACTACATCTTCATCTTCTATTTTTATTTGATGATTATATTCTAAAAAGTGTTTAGTTCTTACATACGCACTTTTATCACTATCATAATCATATAAACTAGCCCCATCTTTATCACTTACATATGCATTATATGGTGCAAATGAAGGACCTGCTCCATCAGCTAGAACAAATATTGGTATAAAAAGTAATAATACTATTAAATATTTAAATATTCTTTTCATTATTTATCAACCTCTTTTGCTTTTCTCATTTTATTTATTAAAATTATACTAACTACAGCACTAACCGCTATTATTACTGAACTAAATATACTAATTATTATTTTAGTTTTATTTGAAATACCATTTTCTACTGCAATTACTACAGGTTCATCTTTTTCATCATCAAGTTCTTCTGATTCTTTTTCTATTACGTTTGATTTTTTTACCCATACTTTATAGCCATCTAAGTAGTACCAATCGTTTTCATCCTCTTTTACATAATAGTAAGAATATGGTTTTTTATTTCTTATTTCAATATCTACTTTTGTTCCATTTATTTCATCATAATACTCATATGAGTCACTAATATAAACACTAGTGTTATAATTAGCTTTCATAACATCACTGGTTTTTATCCAATATAATTTTTCATTATACCTTACGTACAAATATTCTTCTGAAGAATATACATATTTTGGATTTGCTTCATCAGTAGATATATTATTAGTAATTAAATATTGAACAATTTCTCCTTTTGGAATTTTACCAACAACTTTGCCGCCAAGTTTGTCATAAATGTCTGTATCTTTTGTCATCATTGCTTGGTTTTTAGCATATATACCATCGCCAAAGTATACTTGTTTATCACTTTCTTTTATCCAATAATTCTTATTATTTTGTTCAATTCTATAGTATTTTTCATCTTTATCTGTTTTAGAATTATATTTTTCAACACACATTTTTATATCTTTGATTGTTCCTTCTGAAATAGTTCCTTTAGAATCTCCATCTATTCTTTCATAATACTTAGTTTTTTCAGTGAAAAATATATGTGAATAATCAATCATTACATCATCAGAAACATCTGATTCTTTTACCCAGTAATCTTTACCATTATAAGTAATATAATAGTATTCTACACTAGTACCTTTATCTTCATTATATTTATCATAATAATTTTTAACTTCTAATTCTGTATTAGCAGGAATCTTTCCAATAGTTGTTTCTCCAATTTGTTCATAATAAGGTGTATCTACTAAACAAATAACATCAAAAGTAGAATCATCTTCCTCTTCTTCACCTATTATATCTTTTTTATCCAAAGCATCTTTATTATTCAAAAAATAATCTGTTACCCAATAATATGAATCATTATCTTTTACAATTAAATAATCATCTTTTGATGTATTTTCTATACCATATAAATATAATTGAAAAACGTTATTTCCACTTAAAGTTGTATTAGCAGGAATAATATAATCTGATTTAGTATCGCTTTTCTTATTTGTATAAGTAGGTGTTTCTTCCTTAAATACAAATGAGCCTTTCATATTATATGCTAAGCCTTCATTACTACTAATCCAACCTTCAATATTATCATTTTTAATATAAAACCATCCTGTACTCATTTGATAATTTGTAATGATTGTTACTAAAGTAAATTCTTCATACATTTCTGGTTTATAAGATAATTTATTAGCCGTAAAAGAAGGATAATTATAAATAGTAGAATTTTCTTTTGTAATAATTGCTGGTTTACTTATCATATCCAAATTACCTACATTTCCAGCTCCAAATCTTTTCTTTATCTCACTATTTAATTCACTTGGTGAATAAACTTTATCCTCATTATTTTTCTTAATTCTATCTAAATTAATATAATATGTTTCTTCACACTCATCGTCACCGCAGTCATAATCTACTTCACCAAAAAAAATACCTTTAACAACCTCTATTTCATCTGTTATATATACTTTTTTATTATATTTTAATTTTATATCTGTTATTTCTAACTCTTTATTATCATTAAATGTATATAAATAAGCTCCATTTTTATTACTAACATATGCATTATAACCAGCATATATAGGTTGCCCTGTATCAGCAAAAACAAATATAGGTAAGAAAAATAATATTAAAAAACTAATTACCTTTTTCATCTTCATTTTTCTTCTTTTTATTAATAAGTTTTATTGTTATTATTACTGCACATACTATTATAATAGCTGCAATTACGTATGCTAATACATCACTTTCTCCACCAAATAACCTTGGTTCATAAACTACATCTAATATCATTTTTTTACCTCCTTTGATACAAAATATGCTGTTATAATTATTATCATTAATACTACAAATATTGTAATTAGTAATGGTGTTTTAACATTATTAAATAATTCACTTGTCATTTTAACATCTATCATTTTTTTGCCTCCTTAGGTATTATTTTTAATGCCATTAATAAGCAAATAACTGTTAATATAGTTATTAATATACAATTTGATAATACTGTAGTAAATTTAAAGAAAAATATTGGTGCTGTACCCAAGAAAAGTCCTATTGTAGTAAGCCCAAAAGCTAAACCTGGTGTTTTCTTTAAAGTTGAAACTAATATTCCTAAAGTTACAGCCATTGTCATACTAAACATCATTATTCCAATTAATGAAACTAACATTACTTGATCTCCAAATAACAAGAATGGTAATGAACCTACTATACTTATAATAGCTGTTTTTCTAATACCTATTAAATCACACATAATTCCACCTAAACATTTACCTATTCCCATAATACTAAATAATAATATTGTTTCTAATGTTGTTTTATTCCATGATGTTGGTATTCCATAACCCATATATGCTCTTACTATAACTATTAAGACTGCAAACAAGATAACTAATTTAACATTCATATTTTTATTATGATAGTTAAAATTCTTACATGGATTTTTATCATTTAATGTATCTTTTTTATAATATTCTGCAAGTAAAATAAAAGGTATCATTGTTAATGAAAAGAATGCTATTAATAAATATGAAACATTAGTTGAAGCTAGTAATCTTCCTGTAATAACACCAAAAGATCCACCACCTACAAATATAGCTGGACTAGCTAGTTTACCATTTGAACTTCTAAGTGTTACTTCAGCTCCGCTAACATGTAATAAAGCATTTCCAATACACACTGTTACTATAGATAGATATGGCATATGTAATATAAAATACATTGGTAAAGCTAAAGTAATAATTACTACTCCTAATACTCCTAAATTAATCTTTGGATATTTATCATTAAAATAGCCAATTATTGATTGAGGTACAAATGCTAAAGCATCATAAACAAAAGGTATTACCCATAATAAGTAAGAATTACCTTTAATTCTATATAACAAAAAAAAGCAAATTATCTCAGTTATAAAATGGACATAAAAGTATAAATATCCTGCTCCTATATTTTTTTCAGTTAATACTTTTTTCATATTTTACTCCTATTATAAATAAATTATATCACTTATAAATACATATTAAAAGTGTAAACAAATAAGTAAAATTAAATATTGTTTGTAGAATGAATATCCTTTTTAGGCTTATAATTAAGTCAAAGATAGAATGGGAGGAGTGTTTGTTATGAAAGTCAAAAAGAAAATAATGTTTTTCGTAGCTTTAATGTGCCTATTCTATTGTGTGTCATTAATGCAGTCTACATATGCAAAATATGTAACAACTGCTGATACTAACGCTGATTTTACAATAGCTAGATGGAACATTTTAGTAAATGACCAAGATATTAAAGAAAACTCTAACTTTACTAATTTAATAGTTCCAACATTTGAAGGAACTACTAATATAAAAGAAGATGTAATAGCCCCTACATCAGAAGGATATTTTGATATAGTAATTGATGGTTCTGATACTGACGTATCTTATACATATACATTAACTATAGATTATGCTGCTAGTAATGATGTAGATGACTTAATTATTACTAAATATACTATAGGAGAAGTAAACTATTCATATACTATTGGTAATTCAATAAGTGATGATGTATTATTAAATGCTGAAGATAAGGTAACATCTATTAGATTCTATGTTAAATGGAATGATGATCCAGTAACTCAAACTATGGATAATGGTGCTGATACAAGTGTTACAGCTAATGGAAATGCAGCATTTGCAGTTAATTTAAATGTAGTTCAAAAGAGATAATTTATTGCATTAAAAAATACAACAAAATGACTATAACAACTATTGATCATCTTGTTGTATTTTTATTTTGATATCTAAACTTATACAAGCAGCTCCAGGAGTTTCATTAACAAACGTAAATGCTCTTTCTCCCCAATATGTATCTAATGTATCATTTCCAGATTCATAATCCCATGCTATTGATATTGTATATGTTGCTGTACCAGTTACAGCTTCTAAGTGTGTTTCATCAATATCAAAATCAATTACAAATGGATAATCATTAGCTAATTGTTGTATTAATTGAGCACTTGTAAGATCATTTTGAGAAGTAGCTAAGTTATATTCTATTTTACCTTCTCTTGAATAAGTTTTTTCACCCATTATTTCTACAGATAATATATCATATGATACGGTTGCATCTAAATCACTAAAGTTACTTACTCTAATTTCTTTTTCATATGTAGTCATTCCAGGATATACTGCATCTACATATACAGTAACTGTATCAGTAACAGTACCTTGATCATCTTGTAAATCAATATTCCATGCTTTAATATGAACATCTACACTATTACTTACTGTATCAATATAGATAAACCATGCATAAGTATTACCAATTAATAATAATGCTAATATTACTAAATGGCTTACTTTAATTTTCTTTAGTACTCTTAGAAAAAATGGCGTTGTTTTATTTTTTTTATTCATCAGCACCATCCTCTCTCCTAGATGCAAATATAGCAGATACAACTTCTATAGATACTATTAAGCCTATTACTATAAATGATACATAATAAACTATTTTATTATTAATTACTTTAGCAACATAACTTAATATAGCTGTTTTGTATACTACTTTTCCATATATTTGATCATATACTATAGGTGGGTCAGGTATTATATTTTGTAAACCTTTAGTAGTAAATTTAGTTACTCCATTTTCTTTTTCTATTTTTACTATTTTATGGGTAATAACTAAATTAGCCATTCTACCTTCCATACCTAAGTATGTAATATTATCTCCTACTTTTAAATCTTCTTCAGGAACTTTTTTAGTAAAAAGGATATTCCCAACTTTATATTCTGGAACCATTGATTCTGATGCTACTGTAAATACCATAAATCCACCAATGGTCTTTTTATTTTGTGATATTTTTTGAACTAAAATAGTAACTAAAAGCAATATTAAAAAGGCATATATAATAAATTTTATTATGCCTAAAATTATATTTAATGCTTTATTTTCGGATATTTTTCTTTTTAGTTCTTTTAGTTTTTTCATTAATATCACCTAAAACTAAACTCATTTATCTTATCAATATAAATTTGAATCCTTTCATTATATTTTCTTTCTAATTCAGCTAAAGAAGCTTCTTTCTTGTTCTTAACAACAGCAACTTTTTCACCGATAGATTCTAACATCTTATCAACAGGTAAATCTGCATTTAATTGAACTATCTTCTCAATCATTTTATTAGTTAAACTCTCTACTGTTTCTGCTCTTGCTTGAACATCTAAATTACCTTCATTATTTATACTAGATACAGCTAAATAATTAAGAAGGAATACATCATCTAGCATTTCTTTTAGATTTAAATCTTCTTCTATTAATTTTTTATCTCTAACTACAGTATCTTCATCTTTAATATAGTTTTGTATGAAATCCCATAATTTCATAGCATATTGGAAGTTAGTATTTTTAAGAATTAAGTTTGTCTTCTTAATTGGTGGTATAACTTTAGCAACATGTTCTTTAGCAAGTGCTACATATACTGGCATGTTAGTTAAATCACTAATTCTTAATTTTAATCTAGCAATTCTTTGTTCTACACTCATACCATTTCTAAATCCATCTTTTTTATCTACATCAGTTTTAGCATTAAGAACAAAACTATAACTAACTTTTTCAGCACCTATTTTAGTAACTCCTGTATATTCACACTTCTTTTCATCTTTTAATGTAGATGCTGTTATATTCTTACTTACTTTAAAATCAATAAATGTTCTCATATTATTAATTAAAGTATAAATAAGTCTATTCTCATATGTGTTAAAACTTTCATCTTTATTAATATTTAATACTTTTGAAGGTCTAACATCACCATTATCTTCTATTTCTTGAATATAATTGGTATGTTTTGCAAGATGTTTAATACTTTCTACAGTAATTCTTCTAGCTTGTTCTACATTAACAACCTCTTCGTCATTAATGATAAATCTATTAGGGTTTCTAAGAATATTATCTAAGTATTTAATAGTATCTTCCATGATATCTAGCCATGCAAAATCTGCTTCAATTTTTTCATAGTTTGATGCTAATGAATAAGAAGATTTAAGTGATGCATCAAATTTATCTACTTTAGAGGCATCAGAATTCTTATATACATCTAATATCTTTAAATCACCTTGCATATTTTACCCTTTTATCCTTTCTATGCTAATTTCTTAAGTCTTAATACGTATTCAATACACTCCTTCATTTTGTCTTGACCGAATTCTTTATTTAAGAAATCAACAAATCCATCTATTTCATCTCTAATAAATGAAATATTTAATTGTTCAAACTTACGAAGTATTTTTCTTGCTATGAAGTAATCTACTCCATCAACCTCTTCTCCACCACAAGCTACATATATTGGAACAAATTTTTTCATATGAGCAACAATTCTGTTACCAAAAGCAATTCTGAAGTGTTGGATAACATAATCATCCATTTCTTCAATCTTTTGTAGCATTTCATCAGTCATAGGATTTGCTTCAATAGCTTCTTGATATAATTTATTCAAATAAGAATAATTTATATCTTGTGCTGGAACAGAAGTAGGTTCAAACACTTGACCTTTATCATTAATATCTATTGGCATAGCACGGTCGTAAACTTTATCAGTAACCATAAATGTTGAGTCATCGTTATTGATTGTTCCTATATACCAACAGTTTGGTGGAATTCTAAGTTTACCACTCTTTAAGTGAATTGGATCGCTTGGCCATCCAGAAGAAACAACTTCTACAATCCATTCATCTTGGTTAGGCATCTCTAGAATTGATAACATTTCAGCGAAATAGTACTCAACACGAGAGATGTTCATTTCGTCTAGGATTACTGTGTGAATATCATCAGTATATCCAGCTTCATATAATGTTTTTAAAATATCTGTTTCATTAAATTTCTTTGTAAATTCGTTGAAGTATCCGAAAAGTTCTGATCTATCACGCCATGATGGTTGAACTGAAGCAACACATGAATCGTGTTTTAAAAATTTTCCCCAAGCATAGGCAAGTGATGTTTTACCAGTACCAGAGATACCTTGTAAGATAACAAGTTTTGTACATCCTAGTGCTGATAAGAATAATCTAATCATTTCACTTTTATAATATAAACCTAACTGACTAGCAGCAAAGTTTCTAAATAATTCAACTAATTCTGATAAAGTGAAGTTATTTCCATAATCAGGTATTTTATAGTCAGCATATTGCATATCTACATCATGTAGTTTAGCAAATCTAATTGAAGTATTAGGATCAACTTCTTCTTCACTCTCACCTTCTTCACCAGTTGCACCTTCAGGTTTTTCAGTAGTATCTGATTCATTAGGTTTAAGTCCAAGATGTGATACTTTCATAGCAAGTATTTCTTCTTTTTCTTGTACTAGAGTTGCTACTTTATTATTTAATTCTGATATTTCTTCTAACATTGATTCTTGTTCAACTACAGTTTTTCTAAATCTAATATATTTTCTAATTAAGAATACAATTAGAAGTACTATTAAACCGATTATAATAACCATTAATAACACAGCTATAGCAAATAATACCCATTCACCTACATTGAAATCACCTTTATAGTTCTTAGCAATATCAATGTATCTTTTAAAATTAAATATTTTACCAATTCCACTTATGAATCCATCTAGAATAGCCATAATTCCAGAAAAGAATTGACTTAAAATATCATAAAAGAATTTCAAAAATGTCTGCATATCACACCTCCATCACTTTCAATTTATATTCCTCTTTATTCTCCATAACGTTTTGATAATATTTACCATTTTTATTAACAAAAACGCTACTAAATAGTACTAAGCTATCATAATCACTATCAAATGTATCATCAAGTTCTATGCTTATACTATAATCTTTATTTATTAATTTATTTATTTCTTTCTTTAATACTCTATTTCTATATGTTGAATATTTAAATCTTAATTGAATTTTATTTCTTAATAAATCATTATCAAGTAATTTTAAATATTTTATTATTTTCTTTTGTTTCTCTAATAATGTTTCAGGAAAATCAAAAATATATGTATTATCAAAATTTAATGCTATTGCTTCTGCTAATACTTTAGTAGTAAGCATAACTAACATTAAATATATTCTATTTTCACTTACTACTTCTGAGTTGTAAGCTTTTTCTATTGCATATTCACTATATAACTTAGATATATGACAATTATTACCTAAATCAACTAAATATGTATTTTCTTCTACTTTTCTACCTCTTAAGAAGAATTCATCTGTATCAAATAATTTGAAAAACTCATTTTTCTTATCAGTAAAATCTCTTATTAATTCAGTAACTCCTGCTTTTGTTTTATCACTATATTGTAATTTAATATTAGCATCATTAAATAATGATTTAGTAAGTGTACTTATATTTGAATAACTAAAGCAACCATCTATGTAAAGAATGTAGCCAAAAAGAGCGAATATATTCTTCACCTTTTCTGTTTTATCTTCATTCTCACTCATTACTTCTTTAGCTACGTTATTTAGTTCTTTATTAAGTTTTTGAGTAAATGTTGGTTCTTTTACGAAAGAAAAATGATTATAATACCTAACATCAATATATCTATCAATAAATGGTCTAATTAAACTTCTTTCATAATCTCCTGCTAACAAGAACTTAAAGTAATTAATGAGGAAATTTTCAACAAATTTTATATATTCATCAAATATACAATCCATATTTCCTCCTATGAAGCACTAAATGTTACTATTGGTGTCTGTGCTACAAATGGATAAGTATAATTATTAGCAACATTCCATTTATAAAATCTAACTTCTGTACTACTCAAAATATCAACAGGGAAAGTAATAGAATTAATATAAGCTATTCCATTATATGTTGACGTTGTAGTAGTTGCACCACTACTTATTAAACTACTAGTAGTATCTATTACTATATCTTCTGGATCCCATGTTAAAGTAATAATGGCTGATGCACATTTAGCTTTATCTGCAGAGGATAAATTAATATATTCACTAGATGTAATAATTTCACCTACTGTATGAGTTCCAAATGCTGTTCTAACTACATATGTATCAATAGCATTTGTTATAGAAAACATCAAATATGGTGAATTAACACTATCTGTGATTTGATAAGATATACCCCTTTTACCAACAGTAATAATATATGTAGCACTTAATTCTTTGACATATGGAGTTGAAGATGTTGCTGTAACTGTAACACTTACTGATTCTTCATCTGCAAATACTCTTCTTGGTGTAACTGTTAAAGTAAAGTTATCAGTTTTTTCAGCTTCATAAATAGTTCCATTATCACTGTTTATGCTACATATAATGTCATTATCATCATAATCTAAATCAATTGAATATTCTATATCTCCTTGACTAGTTAGGATGTTATTTTTGTGATTGTTTAGCTCAAATTGAATTTCAAACACATCTGCACCACCCCAGTTATTAACTTCATATGTGATGCCTCCAGCTTGCAATTTATCACTACTGAAGAAGAAATGATTAGTCTCCATTATGTAATCTTTGATATTATCCATTACATATCGGCCCAAAGTAAAACTAAAAGGAATAACTATCATACATATAATTAGCAACATTATGAGTAGTTTTTTCTTCTTCATTTCGCTATTCTCCAATCATAAAAATTATAGCATATAAAAAAAAATTATGCAACTTGCGTTGCATTAATAATTATTGAAAAAATTTCGATTGTTCCTTGGTATTCAGGGTGATCTTTATACGAAATTGGGAAGTTAACTTTGATCGTATATTGATCAACTTGATTGTTAGCAAAACCGAAGTTAAAAGTACCTAAATTATTAGATGTTTTATAAAACACATCATTATCATCTTGTCTAGTAGTAAAATTAGTCAAAAGATTAGTATAAGTACCATTAAATGACTGATTTCTTATAATTTCATATGTTAATGGTAAATTAGTAGTAGTTTCAAACTTAATATCATATTGTAAGTTAACATCAGTTCTATTACCAGCTGAATCAAAATTTTGAACATAAAATGTGTAATAAAATGGATTTGTACTAGGTTCAAGACCTGTTAAAGAAATTGATCCTTCATATGTGCCTTGATCAACTACAAAGAAAGCTACACTTGCTTCTGCACTAATAGTGGCATTAGATTCATATCTTGAATTTGCTTTATCAACTAAATTGAATATCATGACACATGCAAATAAAATAAATATAATTTTACCCACGAATATGAATCTTTGTGTATCAAATTTCTTCAAAAATTCTTTTACCATTAAATATCTCCATTTACATTTTCATCTATTTCTTTTTTAAGTTCACCTAAATCTAATCTAATAGTATAGTTAACAAATTGTTTTTCTTTCTTATCGAAAACAACATCTCCACCTTTTTTAACTTGTTCTGCTTTATCCTTTAATACTTTTATCTCTTTTTTAGTTAATTTAGGAGCATTTTCAATGTTAAGAACTTTTTCAAATGCTATATCACTAATTCTATCAGCTATTTTAATATTTTGTCTTCTTCTAATTCCTTTATATGAAAATGCTATATCAAAAAGCATTAAAGTAACAAATATCATTATTATAATTTTAGGTGTAGTTACTACTTTTTGCCATACTCCCATATTTGAATATATTTTTACTACTTTTCCTATTACCATATCATCTGTTATTGAAGAATCTTTAGCATTATTAGCGTCTCCTTGAGTAATGATATCATGCCCTCTAACAGATATTATTCTATGAGTAATATAACTTTTTTCTTCTTTATAAGTAATAATGTCACCCATTTCATAATAATCTTGTGATTTAACTAAAATAACATCATTTTGATTAATAGCTGGTGCCATACTACCTGTTTTCACGCTAAAAACTGAGTATCCTGCCAACTCAAAATAATCATTTCCAGATATCATCATCTTAAATTTAGCAAATATAATTACTATAAGAACTATAAATACTAAAAAAGTTAAAATATCCACAATAAGTTTTAATCCTTTTTTAACGAATGACATTTTTACCTTCCTACTTTATTCTTTTAATTACCTGTTTGATTAGACCCACCACCATTATTATATGGTGTTAGAGTTTCTCCTAAATACTGAACAGCTATTACTGTTACTGGTATTGCTAATTTACTATTTAATTCTTTACCTAAAGCAGTATCATTTTCATTTAGTGCTTCTATATTATTCCACACTACATTAACTCTTAATGTTACTACTTCTTCTTCACTAATAGTTTCTAAATCAATTATTCCTGAATATGTATTTGGTCCAGTTTGAACTACAGTATTAGATCCAACTTGAGACACACTAAATCCAATATTACTTGCATATCCAGCATCTTCAAAATTAAATGTAATATCATATTTAACTGCTACATCGCATTCTGTTGCATCTACAACCAAATCAAAGTAAGCACTTGATCCAGGTGCTATTTTTCCAGGTGCAACATTTACATTACTAGCATAAGTGAAATTATCTATTACAATCTCTTGTACACTGGGACTTGTAATATCTACATCACTTATTTTAATAACCCATTTACCTATATCCATATTTGCTTCACCAGTACCATTAGTTTCAAATAATGCAAGAGTATCAGCAAATACAACAAATGAAGCTATTACTAATATGAAAACTACTATCCAAATTATAACTTTGAAGTTATCCCTCATTTTTTTCACTTTCTGCCGCTGCTTTAGCTTCTTCTTTAGCCTCAGCTTTTGCTTCTTCTACAATAGAGAATATTTCATATACCAAAGCAAATAATGTTGGTAATATGATTAAGAATAAGAACCCTATTCTAGAAGAGAATATTCTTAATACAGCTCCAGCTTTGTGATAAACAATAGTACCATTAACTGGGCCAATTAAACTACTATATGAAACCATATCTTTACCAAAATGATATGCATCTTCAGCATGTTCATTTTTATCTATTTTATCAATAGATGCATAATTAATATAAATATTATCATTAGTAGTATCTAAGTAAAAGAATACATAATCATTAACTTTATATGATTCTTCAGCTACTTTTCTAGCAATTACTATATCATTTTTATGAAAACTAGGTTCTAATCTTTCATTATCAACAATAAATATTGATAAATCACCAATCTGACTAACACTATATTCATTAAAGAATATTAAGTATACTGTAGTTACTATTGCTACAAATACCCATATAGTAATTATTATTCCTTTAATAAAATCCAATATTTTTCCCATAATAAACCTCACTTAATATATTTATTTCTTTAGTACATTTGGTACTTTTAATATAAAGTCAACGTCTTTTAAATTAATCATAACTGTATATACATCAAAATATGTAATTAATTTATCAACAGTTTCTATATATTTTGAAATAGAGTCAATAGTAATGTCTTCTTCTGTTAAAATGATACTATTTCTTTTGTACATCTCTACTATTATTTTATCTATTTGTTTATCTTCATTAATATAAACATTATTAATTATATCAATATAATTATCATATAAATATTTTTGAAGATTAAGCATATGTTTATTAACTAGTTCTACTGTAATTTCTTCACCCTGACGTTCTAATAAATTTACAAAATATACTAAGTTATATGAAGTAAATACAAGAATATTATATAAACTACTTTCAGGAGTTACATTATTAGCGATGCAATCCTTTATTCTTAAATCATCTAATTCTTTATAATCATTAATAAGTTCATCAATTAATTTATTTCTTTCAGTTAAAGCAATATCAAGTTTTTTCTTACTTAACTTGAATAATCCAGTCTTATTAATCTTCTTATTTAAAGATATAATAGTTGATTCTTTCTTACCTATTTCCTTTAATTTATTTGGAAATAAATCTTTATATTCTGCTTGATGAGAATATAATTCTTTAAAGTCTTTAATAATATATTCATAATCTAAGTAACCTTTATATTCTACTAAAGACTTTTTAAGTTTAATCAAACATTCATAATTTCTATCTGAAGAAGAATCAGCAAGTACTTTATTAAATAGATTTTGTACTCTACTTTCACTAACAAAGTCTTCTACTTCATAAGTACCATTTATAAACAAATCATATATATATTTTAAACTACTATGTTTAGCTAAATCATTTGAATTAACTAAATCTCTATGTGAATTTAGGTATTTGTTATAATCAAAATTAGCATATTTTTGTTTAAAATAATCATCTATTTTAGATTTATGTTTATTATATAAATATCTATAATTAAGTTCTATTTGTCCTAATAAATTAGATGTTTTCCAGAATATACTATTAAATATATCTTGAATATTATCGCTATTACTTAATAATGATTTCATATATAAATTAACATTTTCTGATATATCAAAATCTTTATCAACTAATAATACGCCAACTGTTTTAAAACTCTCTTGGATTTCTAATATTATATTGTTAACTTCTTGTAAGTTTTGACTAGTTGAATTTCTTAATTTATAGAATAAATATGGTAAATTCATCTTTTCATCTGATGGTACTCTACTATCAGATAATTTGAATGAATTATAGTTAATACTTATATTTCCTTCCTCAAATCTTAATGTTGAATACTTGCTTAATGTTTCAGTATATCTAGCATTTATTTCACTTTCTGCATCTTTAAATAATTGAGTATACTTATTTAAATAACCATCAATGTATTCAACATATTTTTCTACATTTTTGGCATTATTAGTAGGAAGGATTTCTAAGTTTGCTAAAATTTCATCAAATTCTTTTTGCAATTCCTTAGTCATGTGTTACTTCCTCCTTGCTCTTTTCCAAAGTTTTAATAAACTTTTTAAGCATTTCGTAAGCTTCTAATAATTCATTATTTGATAATTCTTTCATTTCTTATCTTCCTTCCTACTTAATAAATATGTATTTTTCTATTGAACCTATAGGTGAATTACTATCATATAGTGTAAATTCTAACTTATAAGTTCCTGTAAGTAAATCTTCTTTTGTTTCAAATGTATATGTACATTGATCCTCTGGTTGATCTATTATCTTATATTCTTTTTCAACACTCGTTGTTGTTAATGTACTATCAAAATAATCAGCTGCATCTACTAATTCATATTCAGTAGTTAATTCAACATCATATTTTCTTCTATACATTTTAACTCTAATACTTGGTGTTGTTAAACCAGAGTTATAGTCAAATGTATATGTTATTTCATTAGTTTCATTAGCATTTAATCCCGTATCTCCATGTATTACCATTTCCTCAGGATCAACATGAGCATCTAGTCCATAGATTTCATTTACTATGTCTATATCTAATTCTACCACATCTGAAGAATTAAGACCATAGTAAATACCATCTGGCGATCCGAATGATTCAATTCTAATCTTATAAGATCCTGTTGCTAGCTTAGATGTACTAGTATTTAATACAATCCATTTTTCAACACTATCAACCCTATCAGCTATCTTAATTCTCGTTGTACCATCAATATTTGGATAATATTTAGTATCACCTATTGAATAATATAAACCTAATAAAGATGTTCCTTTTACAACTTCATTATTTGAATTAATTAGTGATATCTTAATACCTAATTTTTGATCAAACAAGTGTGTATCATATACAACTGAACCACTAACTTGACTTTGTGTATAATCAACAGTTACATCCATTGTTACTGATTCTCCACTATAGATAACTTCTTTATCTATAGAACCTTCTATATCAATTAGTGCATCTTTATTAGCATAAATATTATACACTAGATTTCCTTGTTGTGGACCAAGAACAGTATTAACTGTTTCTCCATCTTCATCAAGCATTTCTATTAATAATGAGTTGCCTAATTGATTAGAATTGATCGAGCAATCATCAAAATCAAGTATGAATATAAATTCTTCATCACTCGTTTGCAGTGTTGCATCATAATACTCACTATTTTTTGCCTCATCATCATAGTATTTACCACTATTCTGAGCACCCATAACTTCAAACATAGATAATAAATATTGAACATCACCTTGCTGTTGAAGTTGTTGTTGTGCATTAGCTACATCACTTGCATTAATAACGTGATAATAATAATCAACACCTTCACCACTTAAATCTAACATTGTTATCTTAGTTCCTAAAGGTAAAACATAGTTAGAAATTAATGATCTATAATATCCTTCATGATAAATAGAATCTCCTGAATGGAATAATGCATAATATGCACTAATTGATGAAGCAGATGAAATATTTGTAGCTGTACTTGTAAATAATTCATATTTTCTACCAGCAGTCATCGCCGCTTCATAATCAGCTGTTGTATATAAAACTCTTGATAAGTTTACTGTTATTGCTAAACTTTCTATCTGTTTATTTAAATCATCTAATTGAGTTACAGCAAGTAACATAATAGTTACACTACCCATATTACCTGCGTTAGCAATATTTTTAACATGATGTAAACAGAATAGTAATGATGGAGTTAATGTATTATTACCACCAATATAGTTGATTGTTCCATTTACATCAGTATCTGTATCATTTCTAAATTCAGTATAACCATTTACTAACCATCCAGCGTTACTTGTTTCCATTGTTAGACCCATTAATGTGTCAGCAATAGTTTCATCTTGAGTAACTCTTGGAATATTATTTTTAGTAGTAAGAGTTATTCCGCTTGCAAGAGCACTTGAATCAAATGATAAGATTTGGAATGATGTATTTGGTAATGTGAAGTCTCTTAGAGATAGCTCAGAAGTACCTAATGTAGAATATTTAGATGCTACTAAGTCTACTTCATAAGAAATAATCTTTTTACCAACAAGCCACATATACTCTGCACTAGCTGGTGGAGTTGGCTCAATATATTCAATTGAGTTCTTTCCAGTTTCCTCATCCATTACATTAGTATAGAAACCATCAGCTTCTATATCATGATTTGTTTTATGTAATCCAAGTACATAAGAACCTTGAGCAAATATACCTGCCCAATCTAAATCATCATCAAAATCATGTTTATCATAAATACCTTGATTTACAGTTCCATTACCATTGTATTTATACATTCCGAAGAATGTCATACCAATAACTTCACCATATTCAGTAACACTTGCATTTTTAGCAATGTTAATATTTTTACCAGATATAACATAAATTCTATTATCAACATTCTTAGTAACAGTTTTATTATCACTATCAATATCTACTGTTGCTACTGCACCAGTAGCAGTTAAACTCTTAAATTTCTTTAAGATATTAGTACCTGTTTCTAAGTATAATGTTGAATTATTCATTAAATCTAATTCATCTATTAATGAGAATGTAAATAATACATCAGAGTAATCATTAGTTCTATCTGATGCTCCAGATAAAGCTATAGATGAATTATTGATTGTTAATAAGTTTGTTCTTTGAATAGATACACATTTCTTTGGTGTAGAATATGTACCAAAATTTTTAATTGTGATTGAACTGTTACCAGATGTAGTTGAAGCATTACCACTACCAAATATAGATCCATCTATATCTAGGTTATAATTTTCTCCATTTATATTAATTACGATATCATCTGTAACACTTATGAATGTCCAGTCATAGAATTCAGAACCTGAAGCGTTAGCTTCACCACCACCGAACACAGTTCCATGTATATGAATATTTCCTTTTGTTAATTCATCTGATAAAGTAACATCAGAACCAATATTTACTTGAGTTCCACCATTAACTTTAGATGTATTAGGTCCTCCATATACATTTCCATATATATGTCCACCAGCTATATTAACTATTGCTAATGAACTATTAGCATTTTCAGCTCCTGTCTTGGCAGCATTTCCTCCACCAAATACTGAGCATTCACTCTTGTTTTGACATGTTGGTGTACCAATTGTTGTACTGTCACCTACACTTACTTTAGTGTCTCCATAAACTACTGCTGTTGAACCATCTCCACCAGCATAAACACTACCATTTATGTTTCCACCATTTACAAGAACATCAGTAGAACCATTTACAGCTCCTAAACATCCTCCTCCGAAGACATCTTCTTGAACTGTACCACCAGTTATTTTAACTGTAGTATCTCCACTAACTGGAGCAAAGTTTCCTCCTCCATAGATACTCTTAACTGTACCATTTGTTAATGTGATATTTGAATCACCTACTGGAGCTACATTACCTCCACCAAATAAGTTAGTAGTAATATCTCCTCCATTAATAGTTACATTTGTTGTATCTACAGTACCTCCGGCATTATTTCCACCGTATAAGTTACTAACTGTTCCTGCATTCTTAGTAATATTTGTTGATGTAATATTTCCAGCTTGATTTGATCCTCCATATAGGTTTCCTATAGTTGCACCACCTACTGCTGATATATTGACATTAATATACGTGTTATCAGCACCAGCTTGGTTTCCTCCACCATATACATTTGGAATTACTCCATCATTATTATTTAAAACTACATGAGTATCACCAGTTACAGCACCAAAGTTTCCTCCTCCATAAATGCCAGAACCAATAGTTCCACCATTTATAGTAATATAAGTATCTTCATTTGTAACTGCTGCATTACATCCACCAAATATAGTATCTACAGTTCCATAATCAACTATGATATTTGTATTATCAACTGGAGCTTGATTTCCTCCACCATAGATATATCCTACAGTTCCATCAACTATTGAAATATTAGTATTTCCAACAGTACCTCCGGCATTATTTCCACCATAGATATTATCAGTAATACCAGTATTAACAACTATACTTGTTGAGTTAATATTTCCAGCTTGATTTGATCCTCCATATAATGTTCCAATATGAATATTATTACTTCCTGTAACTTCATTTAGAATAACACTTGTAGAAGCAGCTCCTGCTTGGTTTCCTCCTCCATATATTACTGGGATATTTGCAGGAGAATGGTTAACAGTCATTGATGTTGTTCCAACAATGGCTCCTTCATTACCACCACCATATATAGCAGTTGTAACTCTTCCACCATCTATTAATAAATAAGTGTTTCCATTAACTGTTGCTTTATTTCCACCACCAAATACCATGTTGGCGCTTCCTCCAGCAAAGTTAATAGTTGTATTTAAGTCTACTTCTCCTTCATTACCACCACCAAATATATTGGCAGCGACTGTTCCACCATTGACATTGACTGTTGTTCCACCTTCAATATCTGCTTGGTTTCCTCCACCATATACTTGGTTCATAGTTCCACCATTTACGGTTACAGTAGTATTTCCTAGAACATCTCCTTCATTACCACCACCGAATAGTGTTTGAGTAATAGTTCCATTATTTAAAGTTACTGTTGTATTTCCATTAACTGCAGCTTGGTTTCCTCCACCATATACATTCTTAGCACTTGTTGCGACTTGATTTCTATTAATTGTAACTACAGTATTTTGATCTACTTCTCCGGCATTTCCTCCACCAAATAATGTTTCGGAAATTGTACCACCATTGAATAGTACATTTGTTGCCGTTGAAGTTGCATTTGCACCTTGTCCACCACCATAGACATTTGTAAATGAACCATTGATTAATGTTACATTTGTTGTTCCTGCTGTTGCGTTGTTTCCTCCACCATAAACGGTAGTTGCTGAACCAGCATTAACAGTTACATTTGTTGTTGTAACATTACCACCAAGATTATTAGCTCCATATATTGTTCCTATAGTACCATGGTTAACTTCAACATTTGATGTTGTTACATCACCAGTGGTGTTAGATCCACCATATAAGTTAGTAATGTTAATACTATTTGCAGAGTTAACTGATAATAATCTTACATATGTTGTTCCTACTCCTGCAGAGTTTCCTCCTCCATATACAGCAGGAACAGTATTTGCAATATTTTGAATTCTAACATCTGTTTCAGTTGTTGCAACTTGGTTTCCTCCACCATAGATAGCTGAACTAACTGTTCCACCTTTGACATTTACTTTTGCAATTCCGCAAGTACCACCTACGTTATTTCCACCATATACAGTTGTTGTTGTTCCATCTTCAATACTTACATTAGTGATTAATACATCACCACTTTGATTTGAACCACCATATATAGTTCCTACAGTAGCACCTTTTTGATATACATTTGTATAATCAAGTGAAGTTGCATTTCCTCCACCAAATACATTAGTGAATGTTCCACCATTTAATGTTACTGAACTTGTTCCAGCTGGTTTACCAGCTTGATCACAACCACCATAAACGTTAGTTGCTGTTCCACCATTAGTTGTAACTGTTATATTTCCAGATACATAAGGAGTATAAGTATCACTACCTTTTGCACCACCATATATTGAATTAACTACATTTCCTTTATTTAGTGTTACTGTTACTGACTTAGTTGCATCAGTTTGCCCAGTAGATGAAGCATTAACAGTACCATAAGCACTACCACCATAGACACTTCCACTAATTGTTGGTGTAGAACTTGATGAAGTATCACCTATTGTAACTGCTACATTTCCACTAACAAATGTTCCTGGGTTATTGTTATTTGTGAAACCACCTTCACCACCGCCATATACATCAGTAGAAACTGTTCCACCAATTATCTTAACATCAGTGTTGCCATGAACAACTCCTTTACTTCTTGAGCCTCCATAGACACTTCCACTAACTGTTCCACCAGTCATTTCAATATTTATATTACATTCTTGGTCTACTTCTTCATATTTTACACAAGTGTAATACCATCCACCATTACTTGTACAAGTATATCCTCTTGATTCATATGTATTTACATTAAATATACTTACATTGTTAACTGTATCTACTGGTACTCTTCCAAGACCACCTGAACCATTATTATTAGCAGCCCCATAAACACTTCCGCTTACAGTTCCACCTAAAATTTTAATTGTTGTTTGTTGTGGTGGATTAGATGATACAAAACCAACTGCTCCATAATTTCCTCCACCATAGACATTTCTTCTAATTGTAGCGCCATCATCAACAATAATAGTTGAATTATAAACTGAACCTAATTCAGAGTTAGCACTATTACCATTTCCGGCACCAAATACACTACCTGCTTCAACTTGTGAAACTGATTCAGTAGTATTGTTATTTACTAATGTTGTATCTCCTACTACAGCATTTCCACCTATATAAATATATGATTCTCCACGAAGTACTGCTGTTTGAGTTCCACCATCTTCACCAGTAATTCCATTTGAACCACCGAAGATAGCATAGTTAACTTTTCCACCAGTCATTTGAATAATTCTATTACCATAAGTAGCTGTTCTTCCGGCACCACCTACTACTACATCAATAGTTCCACCTTTGATATACATAATTGTATCGTTATAAAATTCTTCTGTTGATTTTGAAAGAGGTCCACCAATTAAGTTATAAATTTCTCCACCTTCAATAATACCTACTCTTAAATTAGCATGAGTACCAGCAGTTAAACCACCTAAATAGATTCCAGTTGTATAATCATATCTATTTGTTCCAAATTGGCCACTCTTAACATGAGTTGTTATAGCAGGTACTGTCCATCCACTTGATCCATTATCTACAGCACCTGCTAATGAACCAGTAGCACAATATCTAACTTGTAATTTTTCATTTCCGTTTGTACTTACTCTATCATAATCGTTACCATAAACAATATATGCATTAATATGAATAGTTCCTGTAGCATTAGTTAATGTTGTTGCTGAAGCACCATTATAAACTCCTGATTCAACAATCATTTTATATTTAATAGTATTACTTCCTGTATCAGCATTATTTCCGTTATGGCTTCCAGCAATAGCATTGATAGTGGCATTATCATTATTATATTTTGTAACACCTCTACCAATTTTAATATTTTTATAAGCAGCACTAAATATTCCATATGCATTATATGCTCTACTAGAGTTATTGTTAATAAGACCTACTCCACTATTCATACGAATATGTTCTACTCTTAAATCAGTATATGATGTTACTCTATAGTTACTAATACTCCAATAATTATTAGGATGATTAGCATGATTATATAATGCAGTTAAAGTAAAAGGCTTAGTAAATCCTGTTCCCCATGTACCAGATACATTACCAGTTACTCTTAATATATTTGTATCTCTTGTAGCTAAATAATAATATTCACCGCCAGATACAGCAACATTTGGATTTCCAAAATTATCATAATATGGAATCATTTCATAAATTGTATTATTTGTTACTGCACATCCACCAGTAGTATTACATACTTGATCTTCCCTACTATAGAATAATGGGTGTGTATTTGATGAATTATTACCTGTGTATTGATAATAATAATCACCATAATTAGCACCTCTTGGTACTTTATTATCAGTAACTTTTCTATAATATCCAGCAACTGATTCACCTAAAGGTACTACGTAATCAACAGTAATTGTTACTATAGGTTGATATGCTACCATTTGTCCATTTAACAATTGATAATACTCATATGAAGCATTATAAGTAGCTGGTGCTTGTTCAAAATAACGACATGCAGTTTGTCTACATCTTGTATTATTACCAGTTATATAAGTACCAGTCTCTGTATAAGTATATCTTGGATATCTGTCTCCATTATATACAGTACCACCGTAGATATAATATCCTGTTAATGGTTCTACATAAATTTGTTCTTCATTTATTAAATGAGCACCATATGCATCTAAATTATCTTGTTGAGAGTTTTGAAAACTTCCACTAACTTCTCCATAATGTTCTCTAGTCCATGATGCATAAATATCAACACTTACTGAATTTGGAGTGTTATCATTAGCATATGATACAGGAATAACAATATATCTAGTATATGTATCGGTATCTAGTTTAATTAAACTATCACTATCTTTAGTAACCCATCCATTAAATGCTTTACCAGTAGGTCTATCTGCAAATGGATTATCAATTAATTCTATTCTAACTACTTCTTCACCAAGAATTTCTTCTACTGGAGCTACTACATAATAAACAAATTTATTTTCTCTATCATCAGCAGAAACATATCCTGTATAATCCCCATCAGCATCTGTTCCAAAATAATTTAATTGAACATATACTAAATTATTATCATTATATAAATTTTTATTTACTTTAGAAGGTATTCTTCCATCGCTACTATATGTATAATTAAGTCCCATATAATAGTTATAATCCGCTTCATAATTGTTTATATATACAGTACCATTTTCTTTTCCATTAGCATGTGCTGTTGGAACAGAAGCTCTTAATTTAATAGAACGCATTAATATTTTATCCATTCCTGTATTAAGCATTCTAAATATTGCATTTGAGAAAGTCCATTCTACATCTGATTCTTCATTTAATAAAGATAAAATAGCATCAACTTGATAATTTTTTTCAAATGTAGCCTTTCCACCACTTAATGTATATTTATAAAATTCATCATTTTCATCAAAATCTTTAATCAAATCTAATGAACTATTAGTATATAAAATAGTCTTAATACTAGCACCATTATAATTATAAATTAATTGAGTAGTATCATCTAATAAACTTCTACCATTAATATTAATATTAACTAAAGTATTATATTCAATGTCATTTAGTATGAATAATGATGATGCCACTTCATAATTATCATTTAATACTGAAGTAATTTTAATATTATTAACACTAATATTTTTAATTTTAGAATTATCAACATTTTTAAATAAAGAAACATTAACTTTTAATTTATTGTTTTCTTCTTCAATAATAGTTTCATTACTTACTTTTCTAACATTGTAATTATGAATAAATGCAGTTTCATTTGTATCTTCAATAGTAGAATTGCCTTTTTTAGTTTCATTTATTTCGATAGATTTTTTAGTTTCTGTAGATTTCTTTTCTTCTATAGTCTTATTTTCTTCTTTTTTAGGTTCTTCTATTGTTTTATTTTCTTCAATTACTGTATTATTTTCTTCCTTAACTGTTTCATTCTTTTCAACAGGTTCTTCTACGGTTTTATTTTCCTCAACAGTCTTGTTTTCTTCAATTACTGTATTATTTTCTTCTACTGTTTTATTTTCTTCTTTAGTAGAATCATCTTCAATAGTTACATTTTCTTCAATAACATCAAGTACTTTCATACCATTTCCTGCTTCTATTGTGATATCTTTGAAATTAATGTTTTCTATTGTTGCTCCAGATAAGTTATCAAATAATGAATAATTATCACTGCTACCATCTGAATAACTTTTACTTAATTTAAAATTAAATATTGAGTATCCTTGTCCATCAACATGTCCACTAAAATCTTTACCTGATTTAGCAAATGAAAAGTCTCTACCATCTAAATCAATATTGTTATCAATTACGTAGTATTTATTGAAATATTCTAGATAATCATTACCATTTATTAATGTGAAAAAATAAGCTAGTTCAGAACCATCACTAATTACATAAGGATCTTTAATATTTCCTGTTCCTGAACTAAACTTTTCAGCTATACTTCCATCCCATACTGTAGAAGTAGTTTTTTCTGAGAAAGTATTATATAAAACAACAAAATTCAACACTAAAACTAATAGTATTGTAAGTACTACTATTTTTCTATTTTTTAGTAATTTTTTTAAGTTGTATTTTATATTTTTAAGCATACTAAAAATCTACTCTCCCACTATAATAAAATTATACCAAAATCAAGGGTTTTATTCAACAAAAAAACGTGCTTTTTAGCACGTTATTTTAATATATTTTTATCTATTATCCGTTGTTAGTTCCATAATCATCAAGAGTTAGATAAATTGTATAAGATAAGTTAGTACCAGATGCATTGTTTTCGCAGTCTACATCTTGTCCTTCAACCCACATATATACTCTTACTTTAGTAACACCAGCTTGTAAACTTAATAATGCTGGATAATGGTTAGTTGTAGCACTTGTACCAGTTCCACTAATATATCCAAAACCAGTTGCTGCAGTTGAGAATGCAGTGTTAGTTTTAAATATTGTTCCCCATTTTTGATCAAATTGACCAGTTACTACTCCACTTAATCCTGGAGGGTTAGTACTAGTTAATGCAATATTAGTTACAGCTCCATCAACACCATAATAATTAACTGGTGAAGAACTTGTTCCAGCTGATATTGATCCTGTTCCTGTTGAAGGGAAATTATAATATGTAACAGCATTTGAAACACCTGTTGCTGTGTGAGCATCATAGTTTGGTTCAACAATAGTTAAAGTACTAGATGTACCAGTCATTAAACTTTGTAATGAACTAGATGTTGCTGTTGAAGAACCATTTCCTTCAACTAAGAATGCATATCTAGCTGCATTTTCTAAACCTTTTGATGTTTCCCCACTTTTAACAGTTGTACCACTACCTGCTTGTAGATATACAGTTCCACCTGTATCAACTTTTAGGAATATATCAAACACAACATACTTTCCAGAAGCATCTGTTAAAGCTGCAGTTGTAAGAGCCATATTACCACCAGAGTCACCTTCTACAGTACCACTATACATTTTTAATAAACCACTAGCTACTGTACCAGCTGTTGAAACTGGAGACATTTCAGCTACAATATGGTTATCTGCTCCACCATATGTATTTGAAGCATTTTTTAAATCATCATTTGATAATACAGATTTCCATGTGATAGCATCAGCAGAAATTTGTAAACCAGATGTTGCTGCTACATTAACATTGATTGTATTAATAGATACAGTTCTGTTTGAAGTGAACCATGCATATGTTGCAGTTGATAACATAACAATTGTTAAGAATAGCAATAACACTAATGATTTAATCTTACTATTTTTCTTTCTCTTATTTGCTCTTTTCATAAAGCACTCTCCTTATCTTTTATACTTTCCTCAGTATGTTCTTCTATTATTTTCATATCTAATCTCACGCGTCCACCGATAAGATTATCTAGACACTCTGGGTCATCACCCTCAATCCATACAACTACAGTAATTCTATCAATATCACCAGGTTGTACGTTTGCTCTTTTTTGTAAAATTATTGTTCCATCCTCATCATCTCTAAATGGTGTTGATTTTTCTTGGCATTTATTAGATCTATTGCCACTATATAATGCACATTCTGCATCACCATTCATAGGACTAGGTTTTGCATATACCGTTCTTTCGCCATTGATTATAATCATTATTCGAAGTGCTTCATCAGCATTTCTCATAACATCTGTCATGGCAACGTTATACCAATAATTAAACATTAAGTTTCCTTGATTCTCAATGAAAAATGTATATGCTACATAGTTATCACCATTATGAGAACCTTCGGCTTCTATATCAATGTTACTTGGAAGCCACTTAATGGAAATATTATCCATAAATTGAACATCCTTGGCCGACAATCTTCTTTTAGGCATTGGATCGTTCCTGCTCTCATACATTGCTAAACCACTATATAACATATCATTGTTATCAATGGATACTGAGAAACTACCATCACTGAAAAAGACTTTTAGGACAAGGTATATCACTATTAGTATAAGCAATAATATCAGAAGCGTTAGCTTAATGTATTTGCCCATTTTTTGCCAACGTCTTATTTTATCGGCTTTTACTACGACATCGCCCTTTGCCATAATCACTCCTTTCAATCATAGTAGTACAATATGATTTCACCTATCATACTGACTTAATTATAAAAAATAATCAATGAAATTGCAATACCTTAAATAAAAAAAGTGTAGATTTACACTTTCCTTATTTTGATATTAAATCACATATTAAATTAGATATTTCAGTTGGATTATCTAAAGGCAATCCTTCAATCAATCTAGCTTCTGAATATAATATCTTAGAATAATCTTTTAATTTATCCTTATCTTTATCATATAATTTCTTTAATTTATCAACAATTGGATGATTTTCATTTATTTCTAAAATTAATTCAGCTTTTTGGCCATTATCTATTGGCATAGCATTAAATACTTTTTCCATTTGAGTACTTATTACACCTTGTGTTGATAAAAATACTGGATGTGATGAAATCTTATTTGTTAATCTAACATCTACTACTTCACCATTTAAGCTTTCTTTCATGAAATCTAACATATCTTTAGATTCTTCATTAGCTTTTTTAGTATTTTCTTTTTCTTCTTTAGTTTCTAAATCTAGTGTATTATCACTAACATTTTTAAATGGTTTATCATCATATTTTTCTAATACTTGTAATGCAAATTCATCGACATTACCAGTTAAATATAATACATCAAATTTTTTATTCTTAACTTGTTCAATTTGTGGTAAAGAATCAATCTTATCATAGCTTTCACCGCATGCATAATATATTTCTTTTTGTGATTTAGGCATATCAGATACATATTGATCCAAAGTTATTAATTCTTTTTTATTTCCAGAATAGAACATTAATAAATCTTTTAATTTATCTTTATTAGCTCCATACATATCATAAACACCATATTTAATTTGTGTACCAAAAGCATCAAAGAATTTTTTGTATTTATCTGGTTCTTCTTTTAACATAGTTAATAATTCATTATGAATTTTAGTTTCTAATGATTTAGCTATAGCTATTACTTTTCTATCATTTTGTAATGTTTCACGAGATATATTAAGTGATAAATCATCACTATCAACAACTCCCTTAACAAAACTATAATAGTCTGGTAATAATTCTTCACATTTATCCATTATTAGAACACCATTAGTATATAATTCTAAACCTTTTTTATATTCTTTGTAATAATAATCAAATGGTGCATGAGAAGGAATAAATAACATAGATTTATATTCAACTAAACCTTCTACATTATTATGAATTACATGTAATGGATTTTCCATATCCATAAATTTAGAAGTATAGAAATTATTATATTCTTCTTCAGTAATAGATTTTTTATCTTTTTTCCATAAAGGTATCATAGAATTTAATGTTACTTCTTCTACATAAGTTTCATATTCTTTATCTGACCCTTCTTTTAATCTACTATTTTCCACATCCATATTAATTGGATATCTAATATAATCACTATATTTTTTAACAATTCTTCTAATTGTATACTCATCTAAGAATGTTGAATAATCTTCATCCTCTTGATCATCTTTTAAATATAAAGTTATTTCAGTTCCAGGTTTATCTTTTCTAGTTTTTTCAAGAGTATATCCATCTACTCCTTCACTAGTCCATAAATATGCATCTTCACTGCCAGCTTTTCTGGTTAGCACTTCTACTTTCTTAGAAACCATAAAAGCACTATAAAAACCTACTCCAAATTGACCTATTATTTCGCTATCTTTTTCTTGGCTTTCTTTAAATTTTAAAGATCCTGATTCAGCAATAGTACCCAAGTTATTTTCTAACTCTTCTTCATCCATTCCTATACCATTATCTTTAATAATTAATTTTCTTTCTTTTTCATCTCTTTCAATAAAGATTTTTGGATTACTAGCATCTAAATCTTTGTTAGTTAGTGACAAATATGATAATTTATCAAGAGCATCACTAGCATTTGATATTAATTCTCTCAAAAAGATTTCTTTGTTAGTATAAATAGAATTTATCATTAAATCCAATACTCTTTTTGATGATGATTTAAATTCTCTCTTTTTCATAATTCCTCACTTTCAAAAAATATTCTAATACTAAAATTAGCACTTGTCAATATCAAGTGCTAATTATTACATTTCTTTTATATTTTCATCTATTATTGAATATAAATATATTCTAACTTTCTTATCAGATACACTATTTATATACTCTTTATATCCTTCTAATTGCTTTTTATAGTCATCATTAGATATGTCTTTTAACTTATAATCAATAATATCTATATGATCAGAATATTCAAGCATTAAATCTATTATTCCATGATAATCATTATTATCTTTAACATATCTAAATTCATATTCATGATATATATTTGCATCTTTAACATTTTTCAATAAATCATTATTTAAGAATTTAGTTATTTTATTTCTAATAAATTCATCTTTAATAATATTTGGATTATAATTTTTAAAATCTATTAATTCTAATACTTCATGTATTTTAGTACCAAATAACATATTATCATGTATTTCTTTATTAACAAGATTAATATTTTCATGTGAAAAATGTTTAGATTTTACTTCTTCGTAAGAAATATTTATTTCATCAACATTTACTTTTTCACATCCTACACATTCTATAGATTTTTTACTCGGTTTAAATAAATAATTTTTGGATATTGGTATATCTTTTAAATTAATATAACTTACATATTTATTTAAATCATTAACACATCCATATACCATATCAGATAGTTTCATAAATTTAATTCTTTTTTCATCTTCAATAGTGCCAGTAACTTTTTTATTTAATATACTACTATCCTTTTTAGGTAATAAGATGATTATTTTTTCTCTAGCTCTTGTTAAAGCAACATATAATAACCTAATCTTTTCACTAATCTCTTCTTTTAAGAATTCATTCATAAATAAATCTTTTATAACACTAGAATTAGTATCTTCCATACTAGAAGGAATCATAAGACCATATTTATTATCAACTAATATTTTAGAATTAACATCACTTAAATTATATTTATGATCTAAATCAGCAAAATAACATATTGGATATTCAAGACCTTTAGATTTATGAATAGTCATTATTCTAACTGAATCTACATTATCACTTCTACTTTCATATTGAATATCTATTCCTTCTTCTATAACATTATCTAAATAATCTCTAAAGTCATAAATAGAATAACCAATATTATTAAACTGAGTTGCAATATCATACATAGTATTTATTCTGGTATCTATTTCATTATAATTACCTATTTTATATAATTTAGAATAAAAATCAGTAATATCTAAAATATTTAAGAATAATTCACCACATGTTATAGAATTAATTGATTTAATATTCGAAAAATCTTTATATATTTTAGTATCTTTATAACTATTATTAACATATATTTCAAATAATTCTTCATCATTCATTTCATATAAGAAACTTCTTCCTATACTAATAAAATCATATTTAAAATCTTCATTTAAATCATCATCTTTAATTCTAATAATTAAATCAATTATATTTCTAATTAAATTAATATCTGTTCCAGTAGTTAATTTATCATTTCTTAATATTGATAAAGGTATTTGAGAATATTCAAATATCTTTTTAAAATCATCAAAAAATTTACTTCTATCTAAAATAATAACAAAATCACTATAAGTAGCTGGTCTAAGAGTATTAGTTTTTTTATCAAATACTTGTAATTTATTATTGATTTTATCTTTTATATCTTTGGCAATAGCAAATATTTCTATTTCATTATTTGTATATGTTTTATCTTCATCAGTTTCATATTCAATTATTTGCATATCATAATCAATATTACTTGTTAATTCATCATAATCAGTAAGACCATATACCATTTTATGAGATTCTTGGTATTCTGCTCCACCAATATAATTATCCATTAATAATGAAAATAATTCATTTATTCCTTTTAATACTTCTTTTCTACTTCTGAAGTTCTTTAACAAATCTATTTTTCTACCATTTTTGTTTTCAGAATAATTATCATATTTTTCTTTAAATATACTTGGATTAGATCCATTAAATCTATAAATTGATTGTTTAATATCTCCTACCATATATACATTATTATTCTCAATTAATTTAATGAACTTATCTTGTATATCATTAGTATCTTGATATTCATCTATCATTATTTCTTTAAATGAATCTCTTATTTCATCTCTAACTTCATCATTTTCAGAAACTACTTTAATTGCATTAAAAGCTATATCTTTAAATGTATATATTTGATTACTGTTTTTATATTCACTTAGTCTTTTTATATAATCTTCTACTATATTAATGATACATAAAACATAATCTTTAGAAGACATAATATCATTGTATATAGTTTCTCTATTACCATATTTACCAAGTGCGAATAATTCATCTAAATTATTTTTTAATTCTTCTTTATATGATTTAGCATCTTCATCACTACCTCTTGGTATTACTGGTAATTTAACTTTAGAAAAATCACAAAGATTATCTATTGTAGAAGATAAAATAGATTCACATGATTCATATAATTTTTGAACATAATTTTCATCAAAATAATGGTCTGCTAAAGATAAATAATCTTTAATATAATCAATTTTATTGTTAATAAGTTGTTCATATTCATCTATTAATGAATTTACATTTTCTTTTGTATAATAATTATTTCTAATATTTGATATAAATCCTTCACTATCTATATTAGAATTTATACTATTAGCAATACTAAGTATTAAATCTCTAAACATACTATCATTTTTAATACAATACTTTCTAATTAATGAAGTAAAAATTTCACTTGGTTTTTCATACATACTATCAAATACTTCATCCATTATTATTTTTTCTTGTATTTTAATAATAGATTCATCAGTTATACCTATATCTTTTGGAATATTAAGTAAATAATGATATTTTTTTACTACACTAAGAGCATAACTATCAAATGTAGTTATATATGCAGAATCTAATAATGTTAATTCATGAGAAAGATCTTTATTAGAAGATATTTTCTTTCTAATTCTACTTTTCATTTCTTCAGCAGCCGCTTTTGTAAAAGTAAGAATTAATAATTCATTTACATGAGTTCCATTTAATATTTTTTGTAATACTCTTTCAGATAATACTGCAGTTTTACCAGAACCTGCTCCTGCACTAACTATTATGTTATATCCACTATCATTAATAGCTTTTAATTGTTCATTAGTCCATGCCATCTTCTTCACCTCCAAAAAAACTATTTGGTTTTTGTAAAGAAACTATATCATCATTCTTCATAAAGCATATATCTTTATAACTACAATATTCACAACCATAATTTTTACCATTTATTTCTTTTGGATTAATATCAAATTTAGCATTTAGAATATTATCAGCGGCTTCTTTAATATTTTTATCAATAATATTATTTAACATATCTATTTGTTCACTACTAATAACTTTTGCATTACTAGAAAGTCCATTACTTGTAGTTTTCATACTTTTAATAATATTTGAATCATTATAAGAAGTATCAACTTTCTCTAAAATGTTGATATCACTATTTGAATAACCTTGTAATTTTAATAAATTCTTTTTCTTTTCAAGATTCATTTCATTATTTAATATTTTTTGTAAATAGAAACCACCTATTTTTACATTTTTAATAATATTACTCTTTTTAATTAAATATGCATATATTGGTAACTGCATATCTAATCCATAAACAACATTATCTAAATTTAAATGTGGATTACCTGTTTTATAATCAATAATAGCGCATACTACTTCACCATCAAAATCATCGTATAATATTTTATCTACAAAACCTTTAAACATAATATGTAAATCTTTATTAATTTCAATTAATATTGGTTTTTCATACATGCTTTGTTTTAATTGTGTATAATTTAATTGATTTTTAATAACATCTATTATTAAAACTAATTCATCTTTCAATATATCTAAAAAGAATAAATCACTTTTTGTAAACTCATATTTATTACTATATTTTTCAACTTTATTTTTCCAAGAAGTTTCATAATCATACTCATCTACAAAACACTCTGATAATATTTCATGGAATATATTACCTACTACTGTTTCAAATGTTTGTTCATATTTATCAATTTTTAATATATTAGATAAATAGTATCTATAAGCACATTGATAATAAGAATTAATACTAGTATATGATAATGTTAATTGATTGTTTAAATATTTATTTAATACCTCAGGATTAATACCTTTATATTTATTATCATAGCTTAAATACTTTAAATTATTATAACTATTAAGCAATAATCTATATTTGTCATTTACACTACCAAATTTTCTATTTTCATCCATTAATTTTAATAATTCTATTTTGTTAAACATATTTGATGATGAATAATCTTCTTTTATTTCACAATTATCAAATAATTCTTCATCGTAAATACTAGAGATAAATATTTCTCCTTTTAAACTATATTTAGAATATGTAACAGTTAAATTCTTAATACCTTTTATATAATTTCTAATATTAATAGTTTCATTTTCATTTAATTCACTAGAAGTACTAACATTTAATTTTAGTTTTTCTTTATCACTTAAATAATCCTCATCTTTATATTTTATTGGAAATGATCCTTCATTAAAATTAATTAAGAAACAATAATCATTATCTCTTATTTCTTCCAAATTAACTATTCTTACAGAATTATCATATTTTTTAGATTCTACTTGTATTTTAGATATATCTTCTATTATCAAATCTTTTACATCTTCATAATTATCAACAAAATAGTAATCATTAACAATATTAATGATTTTATTATAAATATATTCATCTTTTTCATCATTTATTAATGATTTAATTTTATCTATTGTTTTAGATATATCTTTATCATAATATTCTATAAATTTTTGTGATATTAAACTACCAAGAATATTTTCTTTATATTCTAATTCTACAGGTATATTAAACATTTTAAATATATTTCTTATTGTATAAATATATGATTCATTAACATTACATAATTTAATATTATTTATATTAATTCCATTTTTTATTAACTTACATATTTCACTTGCTACAAAAGATATTTCTTCTTCTTTATTATTACATTCATATATTTTTTTCTTACTTGATTTAATTTCATCATTAATATATTCTACATTAGAAATAATCTCCAATTCTTTAAAAATATTAGTATAAAATTTATCTACTTTTCCAATATTATAGATAATTATATCTTTATTTTTTAAAAATTCATGAAATAATTCATTATATTCAATTAGATTATTATCAATTAATTCATCTTTTATTTTTTTTAAAAAATCTACTTTTTTTGAATGATATTTATCATTTATTAAATAAATAGATTCAATATATTTTTTAGAGACATCATAAATAACATTATATTTTTTTGATATAAAATATAATGCTTTTTTATCATAATCAAAATAATATTTTTTCTTTAATTCACTTAGTGTAATTATTTTAATATTTAATAGTGAATTAATATTATTTAAAAAATTGTTTTTTAATTCATCTTTTAAAATAATAATCTTATTATTCATATATAACCTCTAACATTAAAATTATAACATATAATATACTTTTATATAATATTTTGATACAATTATAATAATGGAGATTAGCTTATGGCAATGATTGATTCTAATATTGGTTATAGTGTTAAAGTAATAGATGGGCAAACACATATTTATTGCTTACAAAGAGATGGTACCGCAATAGATACTGTGCTTAAGCCTGGAAATAATACTCTTAGATATTATTATACAAATGATAATGGAGCTCTTCAATCTGGAGCTATTACTTTAAAATGGACTGATATTAGACCAGATTCAACTTTTTTAGCTGTAGGAAATCCAAATACAGGATTTAGTGTAGAAAACTTAAGTAAAATTGAAAACGCAGGAAATGACATGATTTATGGTTATGTTCATAGTGGTGGTGCTCAAACTGGTCCTGGAGGATTTAATAGATTAATTCACTTATTTGAAGATATAGCAGAAGCTAATGGAATGCAAAATCCTACTATAGCAACTAGTGGTTATAGTGGATCTGGCTCTGCTGCATATATAACTGCAAGAGATTCTAGTTCGGTAAATCTATGTATACTAGCTGACCCATGGTCAGATTTATACAATTATGATTCTGGTGACAATACATATACATTAGTATTAACAAGCAATAATGGACATGATGCCAAAAGAATAATGAATTCTAATACAAGAAATACTTTTATTATAGAATTAAATCAACCTATGACAAGCATACATGGCAAAATGTATGATTTAATTAGAAACTACCATCTAACTAGAATTATGACTGGAGATTTAAACATTGATGATGTTCTTTCTAGAATAGAGGCTGATGGTTATGATGCAAATTTAATTTTTATAGACGAAAAAGGAAATATGCATGAACATTTAGATAATGCTACTGCTCAAGGTATTTTAGAAACAATGATGAGAGAAGCAGGATCTACAAGTCTTGAAAAAATTGTTGAAGCTTCAGAAAATCTAAGAGATTTATCAGCATTTTATAAAATTAATGATGGTACTCTTGCTTCTAATTTGGCTTTCGTAAGCAATTCAGTTGATCAAATTCAAAGTGGTATTACTGATTATTCAAATATTACTTATACAAAAGCATCTGATAATGAAGCTGGAGTAGTAGGAGCAATGTATGCTGCCACTAATTATTATGGAAATGTAACTAATATTTTATATAGTAATTTAAGTGCTGAAGCAGATGCAATTTATGGAATAGCAAATGCTATATTTAAATTAGATGGATGTGCTGCTTTAGTAGCTGAAACTACATTAACTGATGGAATATCAAGATTATTTAACACAAATGATCCTAGTGTTAGTTCTGCTCTTGAGACACTTAATTCTAAAAGTGCAGAATTACTAAGTACAGCACAAAGTGCTGTATTAGCAAGCGGAAGATATGATGAATTAAAAGGCATTTTAGGAACTAATGCAGTATCAGGAAGTGTTGGTAGAATTAGTATTGATTCTCTTGAAAATGCTATTAAATCAATAGTTCCTAGTTTAGATGCTGAAGTAACTAAAGCTAATAATTTATCTACATCAGTTAATAGTCTGGTGAGTGGAATTGGTACTTCTAACATATTACAAGGTGGAGTTTGGGATAATGTTAAAACTAATTTAACAAATTATGATAATTTATTAAGAGCAAATGCAAAAGCATCAACATTTATATCAGATACTATTAAAACAGCTATGGGATTAATAGCTGATTATATAACTGGATCTTCTGAAGCAATTAGTGCGGTTGCTGGTACTGATTTTAGTGGTCTTGTTACTGTAGGTGAATTAGATGATAGTAAATTATCTGAAATACAAACTACACTAGCAGATATAGCAACACAAATAGAAACTTTAAGTGCAACTATTACAGAGATGGAAAATGCAAAAGAACAATCTTGTTCAACACCAATAGGAACTGAAGCACCATCTTGTGTATGGGTAGCAAAATATAGTGCATCAGATATACAACCATATAAAGATTCATTAACTAAATATGAGACAGCACAAACTGCATTAAATGCATATGCGTCTAGATTAGAAGGCTTTGCTCCAATAGTACAACAAGCACAATCAATTATAAATGATGCTATTGAGCAAGTTAAAACATCTTATGAAAATCCAGTAGTAGATACACAAGGTAATCAAACATTTAATGATAATTTCAGTTTAGATTTATCTGCTTATGGAATAGATACTTCAATTGATTATAAAGGATTAATAGATAATTATTTTGAAAGTACTCAGGAGACTAATCAAGACCCTGACCAGGAAGATGAAGAACCAGATAATAATCCAAATTATTGGAATCAAAATCCAAATGATCAGGATTCAGGATCTCCAGATGATACGCCTGTAAAAGAAACAGAAGCTATTACTGAAACTGAAACTGAAATTCAAACCGAAGCTCAAACTGAAGTTATCACTGAAATAGCTACTGAAACACAAACGGAAATAATAACTGAAGTAGTTACTGAAACTATAACTGAAGTACCTAGTTTAGATGAAATAATTGATACTCCAAATGGACCTAATCATGATGGTGGAACTATTATAAATTTATCAAGTGATTCTAATGTAGATAATTTTGTTGAAGTTCCAACTGAACCAATTATTGTTATTGAAGAAGAACCACCAGTAAATGAATATTTAGAAAATACAATTATTAGACCAAAAGAACAACCTAAAGTTGTAAATACTCAAAATGTTGTTCAAGAAAATAATAAAGAAAATGTAATTAAAACAATGGGTATTGCTTCAGGTATTGGAGTTGCTCTAGGAGCAGTTAGTCTTGGCGCTCATTCAATTATTAAAAACAAGGATGAAGATAAAGAAGAAGAGGATTTTGGATACAATAGATAATGACTTTTGATTTATCTTTTGATAAAATATTTTTAGTTAGAGAGAGGTAATAATATGAAAAAAGGGAATCCAACAGTAGGAGTTGTAATAGGAGCAATATTAGTTATAATGCTAGTTATATTAGCATATATAATATATTGTGCTGTATATACAGCTAGTAATGGAACTGATTATGCTTATTTAGGAGATTATGCTTTATTTATAAATGAAGAAGATAATTTAGCTCCAAATTATGAAAAGAATGATTTAATATTTGCTAAAAGAGAAACATATTATTCAACAAACCAAATAGTAGTATATAATTATAATTCATCATACAGACTTGGATATGTAGTTAAAACATCTACTTCTAAATATTATATAGGAGATGCCATGAGTACTAGTTTTGATAAATTATACGAAACAACATATGAGAATATTGTTGGATCTGCTCAAGGTAGAATAAGTGGTGTTGGTGGATTATTTAAAATACTAACAAGTACAGTATCATTAATTGTTATTGTTGTGGTATTTGGACTATTCATAATGTTTGCAAAGGAAAAATAAAATGGCTATAGATAAAGTTAAGCAATATTTTAAACAATACAAATTAGAAGATAAGATAATAGAATTTGATGAAAGTAGTGCTACTGTAGAATTAGCTGCTAAAGCTTTACATACTGAAGGTAAAAGAATTGCTAAAACTATGTCTTTTAGATTAAAAGATAGGTTTATTCTTATAATATTAGCTGGAGATGCTAAAATAAGTAATTCTAAATATAAAGCTTTCTTTCATGAAAAAGCTCATATGTTAAAATTTGATGAAGTTGAAAGTATTATAGGTCATCCTCCTGGAGGTGTATGTCCTTTTGCTATTAATGACGGAATAGATGTTTATTTAGATGAATCATTAAAAAGATTTAAAACAGTTTTTCCAGCATGTGGAAGTACTAATTCAGCAATAGAATTAACTATTGAAGAATTGGAAAAATATTCTAATTATAAAGAATGGATAGATGTAGGAGAATATTAAAAAAACAAGATTGACTCTTGTTTTTTATTTACCATTTAATATCTACTCCAAATTTATTAATCATAAATTTATATACTTTTAAAAATAATCTAAATAATCCAACATTATATAATGCTTTAACTATCCATAGTTTAAAATTAACACCATGATTTTTAATTACATAGAAGAATGATACATATTTAGATCTTCTATATTTTGGAAAATTCTTTCTTAAAAATGATTTATTATCACTTAGTATTTCTTTAAAATCAACTTCTTTATCTTCAGATACTCTATACATTAAAGAAATACCAAGATGTAAAAATGCACATGTATCTATATATTCTAATAATTTAGGATTTTCTTGTTTATAATAATTTCTTACTTCTAACATGCATTTATAAGTTAGAGGTATTTTTTCTGCTTTAATAGTATTTATAATAGAATCTTTTCTAATCATATAATAAACTAAACTTTCATTAACGAATGAAACATGATTAGCATGTACATATAATAATTGTTGAAACATTAAATCATCTAATACTCTAGGAGTATTTTGCATTTTATACATATTATCAAATAATTGTCTTTTAAATATTTTATTCCATGGTGCTCCATTTAGTTCTAAAAGATTACCTGGTTTCTTTTTAATATCAAAATTATATTTACTTGATTTACACATTTCTCTAGAATAAACATTTCCTGTTTCAAGATCTATTCTATCAAAACCACATACAGCTATATCTGAATTATTTCTAATAGCATTACTATATAATTTTAAAGCAAAATCTAAATTAACATAGTCATCACTATCAACAAACCCTATATATTCTCCAGTAGCTTTCTTAACACCATCAAATCTACCTTTCCATACTCCTTCATTTTCTTTATCAATTATTTGAATTTTATCTGGATATTTTTTTTCATATTGTCTTAATATTTTTAATGAATTATCTTTTGAACCATCATTAATACATATCACTTCTATTTCTTCAAGTGATTGATTAACTAATGAATCTAAACATCTTTTAAGATATTTTTCTACATTATAAACTGGAACAATAATACTAAGTTTTTTTCTCTTTTTCATATCTTTATACTAACAAAATACCATAATAAAAGCAAATCTAAATTATTAGATCTGCTAATGCTCCTATTAATACTCCTATTAAATAAATAGTTAATACTATTCTTATATTATCTTTTATATTATTATTTGTTTTAAATAATAGTAATATTCCAACACCACTACCTGTTAATAATCCGGATAATAATGTTCCAAAACTAATTAATTTTAATAAATATACTTGAGTTATTATTACACTACTAGCACAATTAGGTATTAAACCTATTAAACTAGAAACAAAATATGATAATACACTACCTTGATTTAAGAAATTAGATAATGTTTTTTCACCTATAAAGAATATTAATATATTTATACCAATATTAACAATTAATATAAATAATACTATGTTAATAGTATGTTTAATACTAGATTTTAATATACCATCTTTTTCACAATGACAATGTTCTTCATCACACATTTTATGTATTTCACTAGGTTTTAATTCTTTTCTACCATTTAATAATAAATCTATAATATAACCAAATATAATTCCTACTAATACTTTTATACCTATTATTTTTAATATTTCTATTAAAGGTACACTTTGACTAATCATTATTGGTAACATCTCATCACTAGTAGATAAAAATATTGCTATTAATGTTCCAACTGTAATAACCCTTCTAGAGTACAAATTAGCCCCTATAGCGCTAAAACCACATTGAGGTAGTCCTCCAAGTAGTGAACCTAATAATGGCCCAAATTTATTGTTTTTTGATAGTATTTTTTTATCTTTATTACTTATCTTATGTTCAATGTATTCTAATAATAAGAAAGCAATAAATAAATATGGTACTATTTTTAATGTATCAATTAATCCATCTATTATTACATCTATCACAATAACCACTCCAAAACTTTTTTATTTTATCCTAAAGTTAAGCATCTATCTATATGTTTAACATCTTTTACTAATACTTCTCTTATCTCAGTTAATAAATCAGAGAACAACTCTACTTTTTCTTTCATATCAGCATATCTTGCTAATAAATTAAATATAGTATATGAATAAACATTACCATTAATATTAAAATAAAAACTATTTTCTACCCCATCATTTATAGATATACTATTATTTTCTTCCATTTCATTTATTCTTTTAATCTTATCTTCATATTTAATTAATATTTCTTCTATCTTTTTATTATCAACAGTAAAATATGCATTTTCTAATTCTTTATTAAATCCTTCATTATCATATACACATACTACATTATCTTTTTTATCACTAGTAATTATTAATGTTGATAATTGAACTCCCCATGCATCTGCTAAATCATATCTAAATATAATATTATATTTTTTGTTAACATCTAGAATTAATTTGTCATATTTTTCTGCTATTTCTTCTTCCACTTTTTCATGAGAAGGATCACTTTCATCTAATTTATCATATTCATCTTGTTCTTTATCATATAAATCCATTATGTCTTTTACATATTTATCATACATATTATCACTTCCTAATACTTGGTGTTCCATCTAATTTTTGTTGTCTCATCCAAACTTTCATAACTAATGAATGAGGTAATATTTTAGTTAAAAATCTTTGAAATCTATTTTTAAATCCATAACAAGAAACATCTTTTCTCTTTTTATATAAATCTTTAATAGCTAATTTCATTACTTCACTAGCTTCATACATAGCATTATAATTAATAACTACTTTCTTTTTATCATCATCTATAGCTCTATCAAAGAATTCAGTTTTAGTCCAATAAGGTGTTACTGCTAAAACATGAATCTTTTTATATTTTAATTCTTTATTTAAAGCCCTTGAATAAGATAATAAGAAAGCTTTAGTTGAAGCATAGTCATTTATATATGGTATAGGTTGAAAACCAGCACATGAAACAATATTCATTATCTTAGAACCTTTTTCCATATATGGTAAACTGTAATCAATCATAGCCATTGGTGCTTTAACATTCAAATCAACCATATTTAATTTAATCTCAGTAGGTATATTTTCAGAATGATCAAAAACACCAAATCCAGCACAATTACCAAGTATTATAATATTTGGTTTTTCTTTTTCAAGTTTTTCTTTATATTTTAATAAATCTTCTTCCTTTGTTAAATCTAATTTTAATGGAACTATCTTATTATATTCTTCCTTTAATTCTTTTAATCTATCTTCTCTTCTAGCTATAGCCCATATTTCATCTATATTTTTTTCTTTATCAAGTATTTGTAATAAAAACTCTTTACCCATACCTGAAGATGCACCTGTTACAACTATTATTTTTTTCATTAAAATCACCACATTAAGTATATCATATTTATTGTATTAATAGTAATTATATGTTATCATATGCACTTGTAAAAGGAGAAAACCGCATTAGATCATTAAATCTAAATTAGAAAGAAGAATTATCATGACAATATTAGAATATGCTAAAAGTGAAGCTCCTCTCGAAGAAAGAGCCAATCATTTATTTCAAGAAATAGACAAATTAGATAAGGAAAGTTTTGATTTATATAATAAAATATCAGAGTTAGATAAATTATCTCCTGAAATAATTGAAAAATATTCTACTAGAATTAATAAAATGCTAGCTAGATATACTGATATAGATAGTGCTTTTGATTATTTACGTAGTAGAGAATCACACAAATATGATGTAATAGCAGTACAATTACTTTGTAAATCAGTATTAGTTTCATATGCAGTTGCTTTTTCATATGCTGCTGATAGATTATTAGGTATACTAGCATTTATTTTATTAACAAGAAATATGTTTAGTACATATATGAATGATAGAAGAATTTTAGATAAAAGAAAAGATAAATATGATTTTCATCAAATGTATATGACAAAAACAACTATAGAAAATGGTGGAAGATTATTAAAAGGTAAAATAGATAAAACCTTTAAAGAAAATCATGATATTAGATTTTATGCAAAGTGTTATATAAGCTTATTATTAAATGGAATAATTGATATTGGTGATCCAGATAGATTTGAAGAAATAGATAATTTACCAGAACCAATTAAAAATACAATATTAGAATTATTACAAGAAAGATTAAATATTGATATAGATAATAAAGACTTAATATCAATAATAGAAAAAATAAGAACTCAAACTAATCAACCAAGATTAATTCAAAACAAATAAAAATTCGAATTTCTTCGAATTTTTTTATGGTATTAATTTTTTACAAGGTCCTTGTTCTGGTTGTGGCATACAAGGTGGTGGTGGTAGACAAGGTACACAACCATCAGCAGGTACTATAATTGGTAGATTTGGATCCCATCCATTATATGGATTAACTGGATAACATGGTCTACATCCGTTTGGATGATTTAATATCCATCCCATTCTATTATATTCAGCAGTATAATCATTTGGTTGAATTTGTCTTAACACTCTAATATCTGGTGCACTTAGTACATCTCCAGCATTTATTCTATTAGGATCAGGCAAACCATTCCATGTAGCAAATTGATCAACTAATAATCTATCATTAGATCCATACAACACTCTAACTATACAATCTAATACATCACCAGATTTAACTGTATAAGTTCTTTCTTCTTCATAAGCAGGTACTACAACAGCTTCATTATTTTGATAATCATAAGCTATTGTTAAATCTCTAGGTATTGTAATAATTTGTCCAGCAAAAATTAATGCGGGATTTTGAATATTATTAACTCTAGCTAATTGTTCATATAAAGCAGCATTTCCATAAAATCTTTCAGCTATTTTTCCTAAAGTATCTCCTTCTTGTACAATATAAGTTCTACTACTAGCAATAGTTTCTTCTATTGTTGCTTCTTCTCCATTACTATTATTATTTCCTTCAGCATGTGCAACAGCAGGAAGACCAGCAACTAAAGTACTAGCTAGTGCAAATGATAAAAATCTTTTTGTTCCTTTATTCATTATTTTCACCTCAATTTTATTATATATTTTTTATTTATTTTTATCAACTTTATACTTTATACCTATTTTTTCTCCACAATTTACAATTGTTTCTATCTCTTTTTTAGAATTATCTAAAATATCTTTATCTATAATTACACTTTTATCTTTAACAAATAATATAACTGTAGATCCACCAAATTCAAAATAACCTTTTTCTTCACCTTTTTTAAAAGATTTAATACTTTTATTATTAGTTATTCTACCTACTGATAAAGCACCTACTTCAACTTGAATTATATCTCCAAAATTTTTAGTATGTAGCACAGTATATTCTCTAGCATTTTTATGAAACACTTTATATTTTCCTAATGCAATTGGTTGAACAGTATGTAGTACTCCTTTAATATATTTGTTTTTACCTATAGTACCATCATCAACAAAATGATAATGATGATAATTATTAATTTCTAATCTAAATATTAAAGCATAACCATTTTTATAATCTTTAGATATGTCTTCATCAATAATATTTTTCATATTATATATTGAACCTTTTACTTTAAAAGAAGTATCTTCACTTAATTTTAAAACTGTTAATTTAGAATCAGAAGGACTTATAAAATGATTTTTATCTAAATCAATATTAAGTTCTTTTTTATATCTAATAAAAAAATCATTAAAACTTTTATATTCTTTCTTTTCAAATATATCCATATCTATATTATATTTTTTTATTGTACTAGAAATCATTCCTTTTGATAAAGGACTATTCATATACAAACCTATAATATTAGATACAAAACGATTATGTATTAATTTTAAAATAATTCTACCAAAAAAATTATTATATAAAAAAGATACATCTTTTCCATATTTAATTTCTTCTACTGAATTATTAATTCTATCTGTAAACATAATAAATCACCTATTATGATTAAGTTATTTGAATCTACAATATACAAAACTTAAAATAATTACAAAAACTAAACCAAATAAAGCACAAATTAATCTTTCTCTTGTATTTAATTTTTTTAATTTAACTGGTACTACAAATAAAGCACCGCATACTAATAATACTACAGGATAAATAATATTTCCTAAATTGATTTTAAATACTTCTAAAACAAAATATACAATTGGAAGTACTACAGCACTAATAACAATTGGAAAACCTATAAATGATTTACCATCACTTTTTTTAGTAATAGATAACATATTAAAATATGCTAATCTAACAATTCCACATATACAAAATATAATACTTGCTATTACTGAAAAAACATTAAATGATGTTATATTTTGTACTATTACCATTGGTAAAATACCAAAACTAACTACATCACATAAAGAATCTAATTCAGTACCATATACTGATTGATAATCAACATATTTTCCTCTTCTAGCTACTACTCCATCAAATCCATCACAAAGTAATGCTAATAGCATACATAATATAGACCAATATATATGTCCTCTCATTGCTAAAATAATACCTGTTACTGAGAATGCTCCACCAGCCATAGTTACAAAATCTGGTTTTCTATAAACACCTATTATTTTCATTATTTCACCTCATTAAGAATATTTTTCTTGTAGTATTCACTATTCTTAAATAGCTCATTATCAAACTTTTCTCTTCCTAAAAGTTCAATCATTGTTTTTTCATCGCTAAATAAATTAACACCAAACCCTATTCTATTTCCTTCAATAGTAGCACCCATACTTGCAAGTATAGTTGGATACATATCAAATTGACTATACTTTCTATTCTTAGTATTTCCACTTGCTACACTATTTATTATAGCATTATAATTCATTCTTTCAAAATGTTTATTGTTTTTATAATAACTATCTTGCATTATTTGATGGTCTCCCATTAAAAATATTGTAGTATTATCATAGAATTCTTGTTCCTTCAACCAATCTAAATATTTACTAACCATTTTAGATGAACAAGCATATGAATTAGATAAATGATCATTAAATGGTTCATCACAAGTTTCATCTAAATATCCATTAGGAAAATGTGTATCTGTAGTAAATAATACGAATGCAAATGGTTCATCTTTTTTAGATAAGTTTAGTAATTCATCTTTAGAAAATTCTAATAATTTATTATCTTCAATTCCCCACCATGCACTATAATCTTTTGGAACTAATCCTCTTTCTCTAGCTGTATTGTCATCAAATAATATAAAATCTCCATTTTCTTTTAAGAAATAATCAGTAGCAGAAAACTTAACACTACTACCTTGCATTAATTCTAAATTATATCCATTCTCTTTTAAAACATTTCCTAAACTTTTTACACTTCTCATGTATGGATTCTTTTCACCATAAGAATAAAATAATCTATTATAAGTAGGAGTAGCACTATTAGAGGTCACTAATGAGAAAATTGTACATCCAGTACTATCTAATGTATATGCTCCACCTAGTTTATTTGTTGGTGAAAAGTTTGTATTATTAAGAGCTATTTCCTCTAATTCAGGTATACGTGATTTATTAAAAGCTCCACCATTTTCTTTAGAAAATAAAGATGACTCCATACTTTCTAAATAAATAATAATTATATTTCTTTTTTCTTCAGGAAAAGTAATTTTAACATCATTAGTATTAACATAATATTCATCATAAATATTTGTTTTAGAAAATGAATTAATTAAATACTTATCAAACTTCACTATTCTTAATACTAATAAAAAACTTAATACTAATAATAATATTGGAAATAATAATTTTCTTTTTTGTTTTAAAAATATAAATTTATTTAATATAAAAAATAATACTAATAAAAATAATAATAACCATATACATGGAACAACTGTTTTCATAACAGTTGGCAATGTTCCACCTGCACTTATACTATGCATCATCATATAAATAAATTCATAGAATGTTGCACTTCCCATTATAAATGTTAAATAATATGCTGTACATATTAATATTGCAGTCAAAAATAAAAAAAGATACGATAGAAATATCACTAGTATAACCTCTTTTCTAAAAATATATTTTATTGTCAACTCCAATATTAATTATATCATATTTTTATAATAAAAAACTCGCATATTTCTACATTTTATGCGAGTTTGTGTTCATAAAAATAGTTATATTATAATTTATAATGATAAACTATTATCATTTGTTTTTCCTAAACCAAATTCATAGTCTAATTGATTAAAATATTCTATTAATTTTGTAAAATCAAGTATATCACTAAATGACTTATATGCTTCATCCATAAGTTTAAATCTTTCTTCTTCAGAAAATATATGTGATTCACTGCTTCCATTTCCACTATCACTTTCAATTCCTTTTACTATTGCAGGAGTTGAACCTTTTAATAATTCCTTTTTACCTTTATCACTATCAATAAGTAATGTTTCTATGTATTTTTTTTCAGGAGTTTGTACGCTTCCAAAATATGCCCAAGGATATTTTTTGAAACTTTCAGCACGTGAAATCATCACAGTATTACTCTTAGCATAAGTTGTTACTTTTTTATTTAATTTAGCAACAAGTGATACTTTTTCAAATGGTCCATATTTCAAAAAAGCATGTGATTTAACTCTAATTTTATGATAATTCAAAAGTCTAGTTTGAGTATCATTATCAAATTGATCTTCAGCCAACTTAAATTTATTATTTGAAAGTCTTTTTAAAAAGTCTTCATCATATTGTATTAAATCATTATTACCTTCTAAATCTCTAATAATCCATTCCAATATTTCTGGGCTTCTCATATGTTTTTTTCCAGTTAATCTAATAAAATCAGGATTATTTCTTAGTTGCTCAGCAGTTACGCCTAATAAATGCAATAATTGATCTTCCATTATTGAAAATTCCATGTATCCACTATTATTTATTCCATAAGTTAACTCAGCTATCAATTTTTTATTATGATATACTTTATAATATGCTAAAATTGCTTCTCTCATAAGCATTAATGTCTTTTCCACATCCATTTTGATCATTCCAATTGTTTTTTTAGGATATTGTAAATATGTTTCTTCAAACATTATTGGTTCTTTTAATCTATCATAATACTTATCAACGTTTTTTCCGCCATCATCGCGAATTAATAAAGATTCATATCTTTGTTTTACATATTTAAAATACATTTCAATCAATTCTCTAAATGTTACACCATTACTATATTTATCGTCTTTAATTAAATTGTAAAAATCACTATTATCACTTAAAACACCCATTACATCTTCTATCGAATTATTAACTAACATGTATTCCAAATCAAAAATTCCCTTAGAATGTAATTCTCTATTTAATTCTATAACAACTTTTCTAAAGTCTAAAACTTCTTCTAATTCAACTCTACTCATTTTATTTCCTTATATATATATCTTATTTCATCAACTATTCCAGAAGAAATCATTTCATTTGCAAATTTTTTAGCAGAACCATTTTGTCTTTTATAATAAATATTTATAGTAAAACTCATTTTATAACCTCCATTCATTAAATATTTATTTAATAAGTTTCTCAAAAGAATTTGCATTTAATATGGTATTTGAAATAAACTTGCCTTTATAAAAATTTGCCCAATTATTAAATATGCATGGCGCATTTTTTGCTTTTTCTAATGAATCTATTTTTATGAAATCTAATTTAATACCTTTTTCTTTTGCATAATCAGATAATTCTTTTACTTCATATTCTACATAAGGACATTCATTAGAATAGTATATAGTAAAATCTTTACTTTCAATTTCCATCTTACGAGCACTATCACTAAATTTAGGTTTTTCTTTATCATCAAAAGAAAGTACCATTAATTCATAATCATTTATAGTATCAACAACTTTAAATCCATAATGTTCAAAGAATTTTTTATCACCAATAAATGGTTTCTTCTTTTGTGTAACTATTGTACAAATACCACTCATCTTTTTAGATTTAGCATCTTCAATAGCATATTCTAATAATTCTTTACCAATACCTTTTCCTTTAAAACTACCTGCTACCCATAAACAATAAATATACATATAGTTTTTTCCATTTACTGGAACCCAAGCTGTTTCTATTGGTTCATACTCAATAAAGATTTTTCCTCTTGCATTTAGTTTTCTAAATACATGACCTTCTTTTAATTTTCCTTTAATCCATTCCTTTTTCTTATCAACTCCACATTGATGTTTGGGATCGCCAATAGCACAACAAATGTGTTCTTCTTCAATATTTTTTTCATCTAAATTAATATATTCATTCATATTTCACACCTCGTTTTTTATTATAGCATATGCTGTGGTTTTTTTAATTCTATATTATGAAACTCTACATTCTTATTTGGATGTTGTTTTAGTGAATCCAATTTTTGTTTATCAATATATGGTTTTAATTTTTGTATGTCTGTAATATCTTTTGGTCTTTTTGTATATTCTTTTAATGCATATACACTTTCTATAGTACTTGTTTTAAATGATGTACCCATATATTGAGTAGGTCTTTCATCATATCTAAGTTCTGTTCCAATAGGATCAGATTGTCTTTCTAATACATCCACCACTACTTTTCCATCTTCAAGACGATGTGAATATTCTCTCATTGTTATAGAATTATCTTTTTCTCTTTTAAAAGTAAAGAATCCCAAATGAAATTCATTATTTGGATTTTGTGCTAGAACCGTATGTGGTGGTTTGTTTTGTTCCATTTCTTGATATCTTTCTAAACTAGGAAATCTATCATCATAAAATTGATAACCACTTAATTCAATAATTTCAGCAACTTTTGGAATATCATCTTCGTTTATCATTATATCAATGTCATCATGATATCTAAATAGTGGTATACCTCTTTTTAAAAAACAAGGTAATGCTCCCACAATATAATAATCTATACCATTTTGATTAAATAGCGTTGTAAATTTAATTATAGTTTCATTAATCAAACTATGATTTTCTTCTAATGACATATTTCCATCAATTTCATTAGAAAACATTCTTGATAAATAACTTTTCATTTCTTCAATAGATGGACAAATTTGAGGATTAATATTTCTAATTACACCAAGAGAAAAATTATATAATTCTTCATTATTTCTTAATAATCTATATACTATTTGAGAAAGCTCTTTTATAACCTCTTTTTCACTTAGAGAAGAATATTTAGTTATTAATTCTTGCTTTTTTTCTTCTGATACAGTTATTACTCTTGATAATGAATCAATTGCATTATTTAATTTAATCAAATCCATATTAACAACTCCTTAATTTATTATATCAAAAAAAAGACCATTTTGGTCTTTTCATTTATCTTACTTTCCATGGCATTGTTTATATTTTTTACCACTACCACATGCTCCCTTTTTGAGCATATTATCACTATATTTGGTACATATAGTATTAT
>CAMJBC010000008.1 GCA_946403755.1 uncultured Mycoplasmatota bacterium | reverse complement strand
AATATTATTTATAATATCAAGTAAGTTATTACCTGCATCTACTATTTGTTTAATACAACTTTTAACTTCAGTTGGATCATATGAAGGCATATTATTTAATTCATCACATAAACTTGTAATTAAGTTCATTGGCATTTTAATTTCATATGACATATTTGATAAGAAATCTGTTTTAGTTTGATTTGATTTTTCTATATCTTCTTGTGAATTATTAATCTCTTTAATAATTCTTAAGTCAGGGTTTTCATTTAAGAAATATATCAAATATAAGAAGAATGTAAATGCTAGTGGTGAGAATGATACATATGGGAATATACCTTGGAATACATAGAATATAGCAGTAATAATTAAAATAACCCAAAGTATTGATCTATCACCTTCATAATCTTTATTATTTCTTGTTTTAATTAAATAATATGCAGCCAATCCTATTTCAGCGCCTGTTAAGAAGAATGATGGAATATATACTTGCTTTAATGGGAAATATTCTATTCTATTTAAATCTATATTAGCAACAGTAGATAAATGTGGTATTGCTAAAATTCCCACAAATAGAACTAAATAGTATATAGTTGCTCCTATTGTATATCTATTATATTTGATTACACCCATTACTTTATCAGTTTTTATATTTCTAAATACAGTGATTGTATATAAAACAAATACACCCCACCATATACCAGCACTTAAGAAGTGAAGTCTACTTATAACTTCTAAGAACCATCTAGGTAATCCATAATTCATACTTAATGCCCAAATAATTTCAGTTACTGAAACTGCTAATATTGTGAACAATAATATTTTGAATAATTTGTTTCTAACGGTATTAAACTGATCTTTTGAATAATAAATAATTATAAGTAATACTACTAGTGGTATAGTTGAAACAGTTAAGAAGTTTCCAAATAAGTTAGCACTCATTTATTACCACCTCCATTCTCTGGATCTTTGAAAAATTTATTTATTATCTTATTCAAATCTCTAAATACTATTGGTTTATTTAGATACTCAGTATATCCTTCTTCAATATAAGTTGCTTTTGAATTATCAAAAGTATTTGCTGTTAATGCAACTATTGGTGGTAATGGTATACCTAAAGCATTCATAGCTTTAATAGTAGCAATACCATCCATATTAGGCATCATTTTATCTAAGAATATAATGTCATATTTTTTATTTTTAACTAACTCAACACAATCTTTTCCATTATTAGCTGTATCTATATTGAAATTGTATTGTTCTAAATATCTAGATGCTAATTTTAGATTTATTTCAGCATCATCAACTATTAGAATATTCTTTCCAGTACAATCTAGTAATGTTCTAGTTCCTTCATGAGTTGCTGATTTACCATCAAAGATATTTCCAAGTGGTGTTTCATCACTAATTCTTTGACGTATTCTAATATTATATTTAGTTCCTTGACCTTTTTCATTAACAAATTCTATTCTACCTTGTAATATACTTGTTAATTGTTTAGCAATTATAATACCAAGTTTAATATTATCTACATTATTTGATTGAGCATTTTCAATATTTACAAAATCTTCAAATCCTCTTTCAAAAGCTTCATAAGACATAGCATGTCCTGTATTACTTACTAAGAAACTAAATTCAAATATTCCATCTTTAACTTTAGTTCCACTAACAAATAATTTAACTTCACCATAGTTAGTATATTCAATAGCATTTAATAATACATATGTAACAATCTTAAATATCTTATGAGCATCTCCATGATATGCTTTTGGAATAGATTGATCTACTTCTATACTGAATTTTAATTCTTCTTTTTCTATCTTAGAAGGAATTAAACTATTTATTTCAAATAATAAATTTTCTAATGTATAATCAGATTCATTAATTAACTCTTTTCCACTTTCAATCTTAGAAATATCTAAAATATTATTAATTAAATCCATTAAAGTGTTACTAGCGCTATTAATACTCTCTAAGTCTTTTTTAAGAACATCTTCAGTTAATCCCTGTTCATTTAATAATGTTTCACTAAAACCTAAGATTGTATTCATAGGTGTTCTAATTTCATGTGACATATTAATTAAGAATTCTGTTTTTGCTTTATTAGCTTTTTCAGCTTCATCTTTAGCCTTTTTATAATAATAAACTAATTTATTATCTTGACTTTCCATTGTGAAATATGTAGTTAACATGATTAATGACTCTACAAATGCTAAGTGGTTGAAATAATAATTAAATAAGTATTCTAAACCAAGTAATATTAAATAGAATATATATATTAAATACATTGGTAACATATTTATATTTCTAATTTTAGAACTATATAATGAAAGTACATATAAAATAAACGCACTACCTAAAATAGTAAATACATCAAACACATATTTAATAGTACCACCAATTGTGTATGGTGAATTATTAATACCACCAATAAATTCAACATTAAATATTAATGATAGAAGTATAGAACATAAAACAAATCCACCAAACATTAAATAAGCTACACTTTTAAATTTATTTTTGTTTTCATCGTAGAAAAATTTTAAATTGTATGTACTTGTACATGTATATAACAAATATACAAAATCCCAAATAAATGCAATACAATAATAAGCTTTACATATTAAAATCCCAAGTGTTCTATTTCCACCTGCACCATCTAATATAATTTTTACACCATATGGCATTAAAAATTCAAATAAAATACATAAAAAGTTAAGGCCAATAGTGATTAAAAATAAATTGGTTGTGACACTTTTAACTTTTTCCTTCTTTAAGTACATAATTACAACTAAAATCATGAATATAGCTGCTACTATTGAAAGTACTGTACTATTGAAGAAAACATGTGTCGAACCAGTATTCGTAGACATCATAACTAGTCAACTCCTATTCTCCTCTATAGTGTATCAAATTTTTAATAAATATGCAATTAATTTATATAAAAAAATAAATGTAATTTAATACATTTATTTTTTAAAGAATCTGTTTACTACTCTATCTAATTCATGAGTATTTATTGGTTTTGCTAGATAATCATCAAATCCTTCATTTAAGTACATTTCTTTCATTCCTGCAATTGCATTTGCTGTTAATGCTATAATTGGTGGTAATGTGTACCCATCTAGTTTTTTAAGTACATGTAATGTCTCTATTCCATCCATCTCTGGCATCATATGATCCATAAATATTGCATCATATTTCTCTTCTTCTTTTATCTTGTCTACACATTCTTTTCCACTTGTTACACTTTCTACTTGGAATTTATAATTTTCTAGTAACCTTTTTGCTACTTTAATATTTAATAAGTTATCATCTACTATTAATACTTTGAATTGTGAGCAATCTAGTTTCTCTGGTGTCTCTGTTGTTGAAGATACAACTGCACTTCCTAGTGGTGTTGCATCTACTATCTTTTGTTCTACTTCTATATAGAATGTTGTTCCTACTCTATATTGTGTCTCAAACCAGATTTTTCCTCCCATTGATTCTATATATTGTTTTGTTATTACTAATCCTAATCCTGCGCCCTCTTCATCAGTACCAAGTTCATTAGATAATTTAGATCCTTTTAAGAAAATCTTATCTTTATCTTCATCTTTAATACCAATACCTGTATCAGTAATCTTAAATAACAAATGTTCATTTCCACCACTTCTTGATGATGATAATGTTATTGTTATTCTACCTACTTCAGTATATCTAGCAGCATTTGCCACAACATTCATTAAAGATTGATATAATTTAGATGAATCACCATGTAACACTGATGATGTACTTTGATCAATATTTATTAATAATTTAACTGGTTTAGAACCAATCTTTTGTTTAGCTACATTAATAACATTAGTAACAATTTCATTAACTCTATAATCTGATTCTGATAAAGTCTCTTTTCCTGTTTCAATTTTAGAAATATCTAAAATATTATTTATAATATCAAGTAAGTTATTACCTGCATCTACTATTTGTTTAATATTTTCTTTTACTTCTTTTTCATCATATGTTGGCATATTATTTAATTCATCACATAAACTTATAATTAAATTCATTGGAATTTTAATTTCATATGACATATTTGATAAGAAATCTGTTTTGGCTTGATTAGATTTTTCTATATCTTCTTGTGAATCACTAATTTCACTTAATATAGTTATATCTGGATTTTCTATAATGAAATATATCATATAAATGATAGCTACTCCCATAAATGGAATAAATGATATATTTTTATATATTACTTGTAGTGCAAAGCCAATAGCACTAAATATAATTATTAATATGATAGTCTTTCTAAAATCTTTATTATTTTTCTTATTAGCCATTAAGAATATGCAAATATCAACTATTAAGAAATATGGTATTCCAACAAACATTAATTCTCTTGGAAAGAATTGTAAATTCTCAGCATCAATTGTTTCATATGGAATAACTAATGCTACTATAACCATTACTGCTATTACTGCAGAAATAATTTTTTCTATTTTAGAATATTTTAATACATCTATTATAGTTTCTTCTTTAAAATCTTTATATTTACTAACAGCGTACATATATAATGCACCTATCCATGCAAAACCAATACTACAATGTAATCTAAATAGAATTAATGTTAGTATTTGAATTTTAGCATACTTTGAAATAACTACTGATGTTATTTCAGTAATAATAAATAATAAACAAAGAATAATTAGCAATCTAAAAAATCTACTACTTGTTTGTTTTAGTAATTCTTTTGAATAAAATGTCATTATTAATATTAATAAAAATGATAATGATGCTATTGATAAGAAAAAACTAAATGCCATGATTATTCTCCTTTCTAATCTACATTTGATTTATTATTTATTGCTTTAGTAACAACCTTATTTAACTCTCTAAAATCTATTGGTTTAGATATATAATCTGTAAATCCATCCTTTATAAATCTTTCTTTTATTCCATCATAAGAATTAGCAGTTAATGCTATTATTGGAGGTAATGGTTTACCAAGATTAATTAATTCTTTAATTGTATCCACTCCATCCATTTCAGGCATCATATGATCTAATAAAATGATGTCATAATTATTCTTTTTAACTAATTCAACACAATCTTTTCCATTTGTTGCTGTTTCAATATCAAATTTAAATTGTCCCATATATCTTTTAGCAATTTTAAGATTGATTTCTGTATCATCAACAATAAGAGCTTTAAGACCTGTATAATTAGCAATACTTTTAGAACTTGATCTAGTTCCAGCAGTTGCAAATATATCACCTATTGGTTCATTATTTTTAATTCTTTGACGTATTTTAATGATATATTTAGTACCTTGACCTTTTTCATTTATAAATTTCATTTTACCTTGAAGTAAATTAGTTAATTGCTTAGCTATAATTACACCAAGTTTAATATTATCTACATTATTAGATTGTGAATTATCTATATCTACAAAATCACTAAAGTCTCTATCAAAAACTTCATAAGACATAGCATGCCCTGTATTAGAAACAGTAAATGTAAATTCAAATATTCCATCTTTTACTACTTCTCCATCTACATTTAACTTAACTTCTCCATAATTAGTATATTCAATAGCATTCATTAAAATATATGTTAATATTTTATATATTTTATGAGCATCTCCTATATATTCTTTAGGTATTTGTTCATTTATTTCAATATTAAATCTTAATTCTTCTTTTTTAATTTTAGATGGAATTAAACTATTTATTTCAAATATTAAATTTTCCAAAACATAATCAGAATCTTTAACTACTTCTTTTCCACTTTCTAAGTTAGAAATATCTAAGATATTATTTATTAAATCCATAAGAGTATCACTAGCACTTGTTATACTAGTTAAATCTCTTTTTAATACTTCTTCAGTTAATGCTTGATCAGATAATAATGATTCACTAAAACCAACTATTGTATTCATAGGTGTTCTAATTTCATGTGACATATTAATTAAGAATTCTGTTTTTGCTTTATTAGCAACTTCTGCTTCTTTCTTAGATTTCATATATGAATATAGTAATTTATTATCTTGACTTTCAACAGTAAAATATAAAATTGTAACTATTAAAGCATGGAAAGTTCCATTCATATTTATATAATAATTTGATGCGACTTGGAAAATTAAAACTATTACATAGTAAATAAATGCTACATATATAGGTAACATATAAACATTTCTAACTTTTTCATCATTTGCTGCTAATAAATATAATGTAACAAAACTACCAAAAATTATATATCCATAATATAAAAACATAGGTAATCCAGTAATTGTATATGGCATACCATTTATACCACCAATATATTCAAATTTTGGTATTAAAACGCACAATATAGGTGTAATAATACTAATAATCATTAATGAATAAATTAACCAATGTCTTTTACTAAACTTTTTAAATATATCTACTCCATATATAATTAAAACAATGTATAAGAAAAAGAAGGTTCCCCATGTAAAACAACCAAATAAATATATTTTATTAACAATTGTATTTAAAAGTGCTTTATCTGCCATATTCATAATTGTATAAGGACATATTAATTCAAAAACTAATACAACTATAGCAAGTATTAATAATGCTCCAAAAACCTTACTATCTACTTTATTATCTCTAGATTTAGTAATATATGTTACTAATAATAAACATAAGAAAAATAAAGATACAGCTGTTAAGCAAATACTATTAAAATAAGCACTTGTAGATTCCGCAATAATAGAGCTAAACATCTAACCACACCCTTTTATCCTACTATACTATAAGTATACTATTTGAGTATAAAAAAAACAAGAGAAATATCTCTTGTTATAATTTGTTAATCCCAAGTACTATTAATTGATAAGTATTATTTCTAACTTCTACTCTACTATTAAAAATATAAGAATTGTTTTTTTCTAATTCACCTATTTTTTTATAATCATTTGGAAAAATAATTCCTTCAACAGTACCATATTCATCACTAAGTGTTAAAAAACTCATTTTTTCATTATTTTTAGTCTTAATAGTTTTAACATTTTCAACATATAAAACCATAGAAATAACTTTATTAAAATAATTTTTAAAACTATCAATCTTAATCATTTTAGATCTATCATATTTAGTAACAGGATGATGAGATAAATAATACCCATAATTATTAATTTCATTATCAATTATTTCTTTATCAGAATAATCATCTATGTTTTCAAATACAGGTTTTTCTTCAATTACTAAACTTAAATCTTTACATAAAGCAACATAATTAATAACTTCATCAATATTAGCAACTAATTGTTTTTTATTAATTTTAAATATGTCGAAAACACCACATTCAATTAATGCTATTACTACTTTTTTATTTACTACTTGTCCATAACATCTAATCATAAAATCATAAAAGTCTTTAAATAAACCTTTATCTCTTTCACTTGTGATTACACTACATACATTACTAGAAATAGATTTAATTAAACTAAATGGTAATACCAAATTACCTTTATTAGAAATAAAATCATAACAAGATATATTTATATTGATTGGTTCAAAATTAATACCTAAATACTTAGCTTCATCTATATACTCTTTAATAGAAGAACTATTTTTAGAATTATTAAGTAAATTCTTCATAAAATATGATGTATAATTAGCTTTTAAATATGCAAGTTTATATGATAAATGACAATAAGCAACACTATGTGATTTATTAAAACCATATCCAGCAAATCTAACTATTTTATCAAATAAATTATTAGCCACTTTAGAATCATAGCCTTTATTTATAACTGCATTAGTAAATTTTTCTCTATTATTCTCAATAATTTCAACTTTCTTTTTACTCATTGCTCTTCTGATATTGTCAGCTTCAGCATAAGTATACCCACCAATAACTCTAAGTATTTTTAATACTTGTTCTTGATAAATAATAATTCCATATGTACTCGATAATATACTCTCAAGTTCTGGTATTTCATAAATTATTTTCTTTTTACCATTTTTTCTTAAAATATATTCATCTATCATTTCCATAGGACCTGGTCTATATAATGCTAATGCATCAATAATTGTATCTAAATTATTAGGTTCTAAAGACTTTAAAAAGTTTTTCATACCTTGTTTTTCAAATTGAAATATTCCGGTAGTATAAGCCTTTTTAAATATATCTATAGTTTTTTTATCATCTAAAGCTATATTATTAATATCTAAATCTATACCATCACTTTTAATATCTTCAACGATAGAAGATAATGTATTAAGATTTTTAAGTGATAAAAAGTCCATTTTTAATAAACCTAAATCTTCTATATATTCTTTACTATAACCAGTTAATATAATATCACTAGATTTATATAAAGGCATTAATTCATCAAGAGGAACATCACTTATTACAACTCCTGCTGCTGTAATACTTGTATTCTTTTTAAGACCACATAGTTTTTTACATATATTTATTAATTTAATTAAATCATTATTTCTTTTAACAATAGTATTAAATTCATTATTAGAAACTAAATCATCAAATGTTTTTTCATCATCTTTAATAGTTTTACATAATCTATCTATAAGCATAGAATCATAATTTAATACTTTAGACATATCTTTAATAACTTGTTTTGGAGCTAGAGTATTAAAAGATATTATTCTAGCTGTTTTATCTCTTCCATATTTATCAATTACATAATCTATTACTATATCTCTTTTAGCATCATCAAAATCTATGTCTATATCAGGCATAGTTATTCTATCTGGATTTAAAAATCTTTCAAAAATCAAATCATATTTTAATGGGTCAATATCAATTATTCCAAGAGCATAATTAACTAAAGAAGCAACTCCACTACCTCTACCAGGACCTACCATTATATTATTCTTTTTGGCATATAAAACATAATCATAAACTATTAAAAAATAATCTACATAATTCATGCTTTCTATAACTTCTAATTCATATGTAAGTCTTTTTTTATAAATATCAGTTACTTTACCATTAAGTCTTTTTTCTAATCCTTTTTTAGCTAAAGCTTTTATATATTTACTAGAATCACTTTTATATTTTGGCATATGTATTTCTACATCAGGAATTTCAATATTAATTAAACTAGTAAAAATATTAGTATTTTCTTTTTCATCTTTAGTATTAACTTTAATAAAATAATTATTTGATACTTCAATATCTTCACTAATAGTTTTACCACTTTCAATATATTTTAAATATTTATAATATTCATAATCAGATTCATCAAAATAACAAATTGTTGGATTAAATACTATATCTTTACTAACTAATAATGCATTAGTTTTTTCTCTTTTATTTGTATATCCAATAAATACATATTCAAACATATCTTTAAATGTATCATAATTATTATAATTACATACACATATTAAATTATTAGAGTTTTTTTCTATATATTTAAGGTCTAAATTATCTAAATTTTTATAACTAACTATTTTAAATAAACTCTTAAGTCCATCATAATTACTAGCATACAAATAAAAATTATTATCATCAATCAATAATTCAATTCCAACAATTGGTTTTATATTATTTTTATTACATGCTTTAATAAATTCATAGCATCCAAACATATTAGAGTCTGTTATACCAATAGCATTAATATTATTTTCTTTTGCATATAAAACTAACTCATCTATTCTGATAAGACTATTCATTAAATCATGTTCAGTTTTAATGTTAATTGGAATATACATATTAATACCTCTAAAGTTATTCTAACAAATTTTATTTAAAATAAAAAGTAGATTAATATTTTTCATCTACTCTATCAAAATCTACTTTATCCATTTCTTCAATTACTTCTAATTGATTCTCTATTATTTGTCTTAATCTGCGTTTTAAAATATTAGTATTACGTTTTAATTGATCAGCATGGTTTTGAGCACGCTCTGCTTTTAATAATGCATCATTAATAATTCTATTAGCATTACGTCTAGCATCATTAATTAAAACATTAGCTTCTTTTCTAGCACTACTTTTAATTTGATCACCAGCAGCTTCAGCAGTATATATAGCTCTATTCATAGTATCTTCAATACGTTGATAATAAGCTATTTGTTCAACTAATTTTTTATTTTCTTCTTCGGTTTTTTTACTTTTTTCAAGTAGCAATTCATAGTTTTTAATTACATCATCAAGAAAACTTTGTACTTGAGCTTTATCATAACCGCGAAAAACTGTATCAAACTTTTTCATGCTATACTCCTTTCTAATATTTTATAACATTTTAAATAATATTACCACTCTTCAGTTGAATCTTTTTTAGTAGTTTTTTTGCCTTCGTCTTCAGTAATATTACCTTCTATTTCAAATCCCTTTGGTGCGCATAAAACAATACCAGGACCTAACTTTTCCATATTTCCTTCTATTGCATAAACTATTCCATTTAAGAAATCCATAATTCTTTTTGAAACATCAGAAGTCACTCTTTTAAAATTAACAACAACTTGATTATTAGCTTTTAAATAATCAGCAACTTGAAATGCTTCTGAAAAAGCTCTTGGTTCTACAAGAATTGTTTTATTTGTATATTCTTTACTACTACTTTTAATAGTTGGTTCTTCTATTTCTCCGTCTTCTTCTTCATTTGGTTTAAATCCTAATTTTTCAATAAGTCCCATAATGACCTCCTATACTCTATACATTAATATTTTATCACATATATTTTTTAGTATCAATCTTTAATTAAATTAATTCATAAAAAAATAGACCGAAGTCTATTTTAATATTTTTATAATTTGTAATCTTCTTCTGTTTTAGCACAATTCCATGTTGGATTAGTCCAAATTTTAACGATTGAATCTTTCTTGTCTTCATCGTATTTTGCTTCTGTTCCATACTTAGATGTCTTATCACATCCTGGAGTTAACTTGCATTCAGCACTTTCAACTGCTTTAGTAACATATTCATCTTTCCAACATTTTTCAGCTTCTGCTTTAACAGCAGCTTTTACATCAGCAATAATATCAGATAAACTCTTACATCCTTGAGCAGATTCTGTTCCAACATTTTGTCCTTTAGTATTTAAAGAACTCTTAAATTTATTATATTGGCTTGATCCTTCTGTATTAACTTTAGTTACATCATAAGTACAATTTGGTTTATTTAAAGCTGTTTCATCACTAGTAGTATTATTTGTAGCAGCAGTTTCGTCTGCTTGTACTGTTACACTACATGTAGCTTTTTTACCACCATCTTTAGTTTTAACAGTTATTTTAACTGTTCCTGCTTTAACAGCTTTAACTTTTCCATTTTTATCAACTGTAGCAATTTTTTTATCGGCTGAAGACCATTCAACAGCTTTGTTAGTTGCATCTTCTGGAGTAACAGTTGCTACTAAAGTAAATGTTTCATTTACTTTTAGTGTTTTTTCAGTAACATCTAATGTTACATTTTCTACAGCAACTGTAGCTGGTTCTTCAGTTGTAGTATTTTCTTCTGGTGTTGTTGTATTTTCTTCTGGTGTTGCTGGTGCAATGCATTCAGTTTCAGTAAATGCAGCAACATCACCTTTTGAAACTTCTGAGAATGATACTCCTGATACCATTCCTTCAGTTCCAGCATATGTTCCATCTTCATTAACTTGTAATATAAATGTTAATCCTGTTACATCATTACATCCTTCAGTTCTATATTCTTTTCCACCATTAAATGTAATTTCTGTAGATGTTGCATTAAATGTTCCTGTATAAGTAGAACCATTTAAAACAAGTACATATGTATTATCATCACTATATAATGTTAATTCATTATTTCCATCTTTAAAATATTTTGCAGCTCTTTCAACAACAGTATTATTTTCAACTGGTTTTGGTGCTGGTTCATCTTTTCCTTTAATTAAGAAGAAATATACTGCAGCTCCTACTGCAACTAATAATAATATTACTATTAAAATTAATCCAGTTTTACTTTTCTTTTCTTCAGTTGGTGCGGCAGTTGCAGCTCCCTCTACTGGTGCTTCTGGAGTAACAGTAGCATCTACTGCTGGTGCATCAGTTGGTGTTTCAGGCATTTCATTAACAGCTGGTGCTGGTTCAACAACAGGTAATTCTGGTGTTGCTTCACCTATAGCTGGTGTATCTTGAACTACTTCAACAACAGGTCCATCTACTGGAACAGCTTCTACTGGTGCTACTTCTGCAGCTGGTGCTTCAGCTGGAACTTCAACAGGTGCTGCTTCTACTGGCGCAGGTTCTGCAACTGGAGTTTCAACTGGTGTTGCTTCTTCAACTGGTGCTACCTCCTCTACTACTGGTGTTACTGGAGTTGCTTCAACAGGTACCTCAACAGGAGCTTGTTCTACAACTGGTGTTGCTTCCACTGGTACTTCTACAGGTTGTTCTACTGGTACTTCAACTGGAGCAGCCTCAACTGGTGCTACTTCTGGAGCTGGAGTTTCAGGAACTTCTGTAGGTACTGGTTCTGCTGCAGGAACTGTGTTATCTACAACTACATTATTTAAATCTTGATTTTCTTCCATATAAAATCCCTCTATTCTTATAATACTACTATAAGGATAACATTTTATGAATATTATGTCAATTAAAAAATCCTAAAAAGGATTTTTAAAAATTAATTCTTGAATTAACATATTCTACTATGTCTTCAACTTTAATAGTTTCTTGTTCCATAGTATCTCTATCTCTTACTGTAACAGTACCATTATTTAATGTTTCATCATCGATTGTGATACAAAATGGTGTACCAACTACATCAGCTCTTCTATATCTTTTTCCTATAGAAGCTGTTTCATCATAAGATGTATTAAAATGTTTAGTTAATTCTTTATATATTTCCATTGCTTTTTCACTATGATATTTTTTAACTAATGGTAATACTGTAACTTTAATTGGTGCTAGGAAAGGATGTAATTTTAATACTTCTCTTTCATCATCACCATCTAGTTTTTCTTTATGATATGCATTACACATTACAGTTAAGAATAATCTTTCAACACCAAGAGAGGGTTCAATTACATACGGAACATATTTTTCATTAGTATCTGGATCTAAATATTCTAAAGATTCTTTTGAATATTCCATATGTTGAGATAAATCATAATTAGTTCTTGATGCTATACCCCATAATTCACCCCATCCAAATGGGAACTTATATTCAATATCAGTAGTAGCATTACTATAGAAAGATAATTCTTCTTTTTCATGATCTCTTAATCTTAGATTTTCTTCTTTAATACCTAAACTTAATAAAAAATTCTTACAATATTCTTTATAATGTTTAAACCAATCTAATTCAGTACCTGGTTTGCAGAAGAATTCTAACTCCATTTGATCAAATTCTCTAACTCTAAATATAAAGTTACCTGGTGTAATTTCATTTCTAAAACTCTTGCCTATTTGAGCAATACCAAAAGGTAATTTAAGTCTCATACTTCTTTGTACATTCATAAAGTTAACAAATATACCTTGAGCTGTTTCAGGTCTTAAATAAACTGTACTTTTAGAATCTTCAGTAACACCTTGGAATGTTTTAAACATTAAGTTAAAGTTTCTAATATCAGTAAAATCAGTTGCTCCACAATTAGGACATTTAACTTTATTCTTTTTAATGTAATCCACAAGTTCATCATTACTAAATTTACCAGCATCTTCAATACCTAAATCTTCTAATAATTTATCTGCTCTATGTCTAGTCTTACATTTCTTACAATCAATAAGTGGATCAGAAAAAGTTTTTAAGTGTCCACTAGCTTCCCATACTTTTGGATTCATAAGAATTGCACTATCAAGGCCAACATTATTAATATCTTCTTGAATAAATTTCTTAGTCCAAGCTTTCTTAATATTATTTTTAAGTTCTACTCCTAAAGGGCCAAAATCCCATGTATTAGCAAGTCCACCATATATTTCACTTCCTTGAAATATAAATCCATATTGCTTACAAAAATTTGTAAGTTCTTCCATTGTTAAATTATTTTCTTCTTTCATTAAAATCCCTCCATTTTATATTGTAATTTCATACTTTCTTCTTTTTCCTTCATTCTATCATCTATTTTATTAGCAAATCCTGCTAATTCTCTTGGTACTACTAAAAATCTTTCCTTTCCATCTATTTTGCATCTAAATATAGCATTGTGTCTAAATAAATCATTACTATAACCATAAAAACTAATATCACTCATATCTTCAAGCATTCTATTCAAGAAAACATTTTCACTAGGACATACACGATAACTAATATATTCACCATTTTCAGAATTATAACCCATTCCGATATCAATTACCATGCATCTATTATCATCAAATTCTTCTGGAAGACCATTTATATCTCTTTGAAAACTATCAACAGTTCCTGTAAGATATCCTCTTTCATTGCAATATTTAGATGATCTATTCATGAACCAATAAAATGATACATCTTCTTTATCATATTCTTCCATTCTATCAATATTATATTTTTGAATAATTTCACCTAGTATTTCTTTACTCAATTTGTTAGATTTACTAATACTAAGTTCAATTCCCGATTTTGATTGAATATAATAATCTTCTTCATCTTCATATACCATAGTTATTTTATGGTTTCTTAAAAAATATCTGATTACTTCTTCTTGTTTTTCTGCTTCAGTTTTACCTTTTAAAGATTTAGTAAAATCTTCACTTGGTTTTATTCTTCCAACAACACTACTTCCTAAAACATTAATGTTTTTATGCATACTAATCTTTTTATAATCATTAGTGTTTAATGCAGAAGCACCAATTATTTTCATAAAACCCTCCTAAAAAAAGAAAAACTTCTAAAATATTATAGGGGTCCAAAAGGACGGTTCCACCCTACTTATTCTAGAAGAATCACTCTTTAATCATAGCCTAAGTGTTTTACCATCACACTATCATCGCTTTACGAAAATATGTTATCACAATAATTATTCTATTTCAAGAACAATTATTTATCATCTTCTGTATTATATAATTTTAAATTATAATTACATAGTGAATTTTGAATCATATTAACTAATGTTATTACAGAATCATTAAAGTCTTTATTACTTGTTCTATCAAAATTAGTAATTGGTTCGTTTTTAGCATCAACATCTTCACACATCATATCTGCTAGTGAAGAAAGTGCTTCTAATTGATCAAGTATAATTTCTTGTTTTTCATGATTAGGTTGCTTTTTAAAGTAATCCATATATTCTTCAAAAGATTCTTTATTCATTATCATATCTTCTGAAATCTTATTATCAATTTCTTTAAATTTCATATTTACCTCCTAAACATATTATCAACTTGTTCTATTTGTCTTTCACTTAATAATTCTTTATTCTTAAGTCTTTCTAATTTTCTCTTACTTAATATAGCAACAGTTCTATTAAACTTTTTCATTCCATAATATCTTCTTGTTGCTTCTGCAACTGCTTTTGTAGAAGCAATTCTCTTTTTACTATAGTCTGGTGATACAAATTTGGATTTAGCACTATATATATCTAATTTTGGTTCTTCACCTAAAATTTCTCTACATATAGAAATTATATCTTTTTCACTTTGTTCTACTTCTTTTTTATTATTTGTATTTTTAATTTCATCAGTTAATCTACCAGAAATAACACTAGCACATAAAAATTGGAAATTAGCTACTTGCTCTTCTAAATTTGCTAAAGCATTATTCTTTTCCTCATCAGTATTACTTCTAGAATATTTATAATAAGTAGTAGTATAGTCATGTACTAAAGAATGATATAAAGATGCTATTTCTTCTATAGACATATATTGAACCATACCAATAAATTTATGTCTATACGCTGGATCAAACTCATTACGTGGACCACGAGCTATATGGTTAAATGGTCCATCCTTTCTTAGATGTTCTCTTACTTTTTTATTTACTACTCTTTTAATATCTTCTATAGTTGCAATATCTGCTCCTGTTTTACCAAAAATATTAAACATTTTTCTATATTCATCTTGAGATTCAGCCTCATAATTAACTTTTTGTTTATTTTTTCTATTTAAATGTTTATATTTTTTTAGCCATCTAATTCTAGCTCCTTCATATCTTGTTAAAGCACTATGTGGTTTAAAACTATTAATTAAATTAAGTAAAGAATTTCTTTTTAAACCTTTATAGCCCATCATATCATTAAAAATAATATCTGGAGCTAACATAGCCATTTCAACTATTTTTATATACTCAGATTTTGCACCATGCTTTTTACCTTTTTTGTCAGTTAGTTTGAAAAATCTATACAACTTATCAATTTCTTCTCTTCCATAAAAAGCATCATAAACATAAGTGGATTCTTCCATTTTATCCATTTTTGCACAGCTTCTAAGCAGTTTTTCTAATGTTTCTTTATCAGAATATGAATACTCTTTCTTAGGGTCTAACAACTCAGCAATTTTTTCTTTAGAATACTCAGGAGAATAATATGTCGCTGTAGTTTTTCTGGGTTCATCATAAGAATATGTGCTTCTTGATGAATAAGTTGTATGAGAAGAATAATTATTTGTTGAATCAGAATAACTTTTTGTTTCTTCTTTACTCTCTTTTTCTCTTTGTTTTTCTTCTTCAATACTTTCTAAAGCATTAATATATTGCAAAGCATATTGTGTTATCGCACCTAAAGCATCATCAGCTACAGCTTTAGCAATACTGTGAATAGTATGTCCATCTAAATATTTACCATACTGTTTTTCTATATTTCGCTCGACCTCAAATGTCATAAGACTTTTTTCCTTATTATTTATTTTTTCTAATATTCGATATATTTGAGATAAAACTTTTCTTTTGTCTTTTGTTTTTGTTAATTGAATTTTATGCAATAATTTAGTAATTCTTGATTGAATTCTCTTATTTGTTCCTTCTTTTTCAGAATAACTAGCGTAGCTAGCAGCTATTTTCATACCATAAGCGGCTGTTTTAAGTTGTTCCTCATAATAACTGTTCATTTATTATTTTCCCTCCATTATTATAGTAATATAGTATCATGTTTTATCAACATTTTCAATAAACAAAAAGAGCTATTTAAGCTCTTTTTGCTAATTTCATTGCTTGTTCACGTTTGAATAGATTTTCTTGTAGTGATTGTCTTTTAGCTATGAATGGTTTAATTTCATCTTCATAACCGACAGCTATAAGAATTTCTTTTTTCTTTTCAGGTGGAATATCTGGATTATCTAATATAGATTCTAATCTCTTAAATATTTTTTCATATTTTTTATCAATTAGCTTAATCTCTCTTTCATTAGCAGCTATTAATTTTCTTAGTTCTTCTAATATAATATCATCTGCTTTACCAGAAATACATCTACCAATTGTTTTAGCATACTCAGTATCATCATTGATAGGAGGAACACTAAGTCCTTTTCCTAATTCTTCTTTAGTTAATGAAAGATTAACAATTGTTTCTAATCCTTTTTCTCCATCATAAACATAAGCTTGTGCTGTCTTATCAGATTCATACATATTTTGAGCATCCCAAGCACTTGATCCACTTGGAGAACCATTTCTTACTACCATAACACCATTATCAGCAAAGTATCTTTCAGAAGCATTATGATAATGTGCAGCATGTACTACAATATGTTCTGCAGTTTTTGCTTCTTCTCTAAATCTTTCATATGGTAATGTAGATAATTTTTTATCATTCTTAGCTTTTCCATCTGGTCCTTTACCATGATCTACTACAATTAGATTTTTATGCCAACGGAATGCATTAGCACCTCTTAAATCTTTTACTTTACCACTAATAACAACTTTTGGATCATCTTTATATCTATAATATAATTGTTCATATAACATATAAGAAGTTAAATAATCATGATTTCCTGGTTGGAATAAAAGATGTACTACTTCACAATTTTGTTTCATTCTTTCAATAGCCCATATATGAGCTGCTACACCACTAGAAATCATTTGTTGGAATCTAGTATCATTATGTTGTTCAGTTCCAGCTGTTGTAGTATTTTGTTCTGTATCTGTATTGAAAAAGTCATTTCCAATAGTCATACATACTTCTCTAGCACGATACAATTTAACAACTTGTTCAGCTTCTAAAATTAATCTAACATATCTATATAATGCTTTTTTATAATCATATGGATCACTTGAATCCCAAGAATTACCTAATTTACCTAAATGTAATTCAACGTCAGGTATAAATACTAATTTATCAGGATTATATTTTGATTTATTCTTTTTTGGAGGTTGTACTGCTAAATTATTTTGTAATATAGCAGTTAAAGCACTGTCTTGTTTTAAAAATTCTTCAAATTCTTTTTCATATAATTGGAAGAAATATTCATCAGACATTGCATTAACAGGTTTTCTTTTATTAAATGCTACTGTTAATTTTTGATGATAAACTTTCTCAGGTTTTGTTTCTTTAACAGGAAGTCTCATTTTTTTAAGTTCATCTTCAAAAAAACCTTTTTGTCTTATTTCATCTTTAGTTAATATTTTTTCTTCTTTTACAATTGAAGTCCAAAAACCTGGAGTGAAACTTTTTATTTCCCAAAATCTTGGATCTTTATGAAAATGTTCATATAAGTAGTCATCTCGTGATACTACATCCATTATTTTCTTTCTAGCAACATCTAGTGAATCACTAGGATCTACATGAAAAACATTTCTTAAACTATCTTCATCTATTGAGAAGAAAGTTCTTATTGCATCTGTACCATCTAGTACTTCAACTTCAAATTTCATATCTAACAGTTCTTTTCTATATGGTTTTTCCATTAATATTACCTCCCAAAAAAATAGAGCAAAAATATAACAAATGTTTTATTTTGCCCTTTCTTATTCTCACCTAATATAATTTTACTTAAAAAAATAAAAAAAATCAATAAAAAAACATAAATTAATTTATGAGTTTTTATTGATAATACTAGTTACTGGTTCAAAAGTTTTTCTATGCTCTTTTAATGGTCCATATTTATATAGTGCTTCTATATGTTGTTTAGTACCATAACCCTTATTTTTAGCAAATCCATATTCAGGATGTTTTTTATCTAATTCATACATCATTCTATCTCTTGTAACTTTAGCTATTATTGAAGCGGCTGCGATTGTTTGACTTTTAGCGTCTCCTTTAATAATTGATGTACTTGGAATATCTATATCTAGTTTAACAGCATCTATTAAAACATGTTCGGGTTTTATATCACAATTACTAATAGCTTCTTTCATAGCTTTCTTAGTTGCTTCTAAAATATTTATTTTGTCTATTACTTTTTCAGATGATATACCTATTCCAACACTAAGAGCATGCTCCATAATTACATCATATAATTCTTCTCTTTTTTTCTCTGATAATTTTTTAGAATCATTTATTCTTTCATCATAAAAATCTTCAAGTAAAATAACACAAGCAGTTACTACTGGTCCAACAAGAGGGCCTCTTCCTACCTCATCTACCCCACCTATATATTTAATACCTGTTTTATATAATTCATTTTCATATTCTTTCATATAAATCACATAATTATTATAACATAAAAAAATAACTTATTTATTAAATAAGCTATTTAACTTCTCATCATCATTAATGAAATCTTTCTTAAATAATAGTATTAAATTAGCAAGTACTATTGTTCCATCTGTGAATGCTCCTGTATAAGATTTAACTGTTATATCGTATATTACCCATAATGTATATTCTATAACAGCACATGCTATAATTACATTTCTTGTTCTACTTAATGACCAACCTGCTAATGCACAAGATATTATTGGGAATAAATCATATATGTTTTTATACATATATGCTACTAATACTCCATAAACTGGTAAGCTACATAAGAATATATATTTATCTTTATCATCATCAGTTATAAAATACAAATAATCTCTTACTATTTCAAATACACATATATATACACCACTAAATGCTCCTAAGAAATAATAATGTAGCGAATATAATATTGTGGCTAATATATGAAAAAATAGTATTTGTTTCTTATTTTCTCTATAATAACTGAATATTAATAATCCCCAAGCTATGATATCTAATAATTGTATAATTATAAATTTTAATGTCATTATTTCATCTCTATTCTTAGATAATTATAACATTTTTTATAAAAAAAAGAACTATTTCTAGTTCTCATATACACTAACTTGTTTATTATTTTTTCCTTTTCTTTCAAACTTAACATTTCCGCTAACTTTAGCATATAATGTATGATCTTTACCCATACCAACATTAGTTCCAGGAAAAATTTTAGTTCCTCTTTGTCTATAGATAATAGCGCCAGCTTTAGCAACTTGTCCATCACTTAACTTAGCTCCTAATCTACGACCAGCTGAATCTCTACCATTTTTAGTAGATCCAACACCTTTTTTAGATGCAAATAATTGTATATTTAAATCCATTTTATTCATGGTCTTCCTCCTTAATATTAATATTTTTATCATAATTTTCTTTTAGTTCATATATCATATTAACTAAATTATTAAGTAAGCCATTTGTTATATTATCTTTCTTTATATTAATAATATCTAAATTATTAGTATTAGTATAACTAATAGCATCTTTATCAAATTCAAGTATTGCATTTATTGTTGTAATAATCATAGTACTAAATGATGCACATACAATATCTTTACCATAATCTGCATAATTAGCATGACCATTGCAATGAATACTATCAATGATATTATTATTTTTTACTATTCTAACTTTAATCATTATTTTGAAATAGTTTTGATTAGTAATTTAGTATAAGGTTGTCTATGTCCTTGAGTTTTTCTATATTTCTTTTTAGGTTTATATTTAAAAACTAAAACTTTCTTTTGTTTACCATGTTTTAAAACTTTAGCAACAACCTTAGCTCCTTTAACAGTAGGAGTTCCTACTTTACCATCAACATATAAAACTTCATCAAAAACAACTTCGCTATCTACTTCGTTATTTAGCTTTTCAACATATATCTCTTGACCTTCTTCAACGATATATTGTTTTCCGCCTGTTACAAATATTGCTTTCATTATATTCCTCCTTCAATAAGACTCGCTCTTAAGGTAAGTATTACTACTTTTATATAACCTATTCAATGCGGTTGTAGAGAAAGATTTCTACAAACACGAGTATTTTAGCATAATTATATGATTCTGTCAATTAAAATTTATTGACTTTATAATGCATCATATGTATCGAATTTTGCTAAACCTCTAACTAGTTTTGCATTCTCTAATATTTTTAAATCATAATTATGATTAATATTGGTAATTTGTCTACTTTCTATATTTAAAGGATTATCAGTATTATTAACATATTCATATTCAATATTAGATATTTTAATCTTGTTATTTTCTATTACAGAAAAACCTTCTTTTTCTTTAGTTATCCATAAAGAAGCTGTAGAACCAAACTCAATTGGCTTATATTTAGGTGTTGTTTTTGTTATGGCAAATATCTTTGGTTCATTCTTATAACCAAAGCGTGCATTTAATAGATCGTAATTAGATACTACAAATATATTATTAGTTGCGGAGTCTTTTAATACAACATATTTATATCGCATTGTTCCTCCTTCAGCATCTTTCATAGCAGTTACAAAAACATCTAAATATGTTACTTTATGTTCTTCACATCTAGACATTATTCTTTTTGCTTTAATTTTTCTTACAAGTACAATTATCAATATTGGTATTATAATTGAGCCAATACTAAACAATATAGCAAGCATTTCTTCCATATTAGCACCTACTTTCAAGAATATTATAACATTTTATTTGTGCATTTGCTCATAAAAACTGTAAAACTTATCATTACCAAATATTATATGATCAACAACTGGTATACCCATAGTTTTACCTAAATTCATTAAAGAATATGTTACTTCTTCATCTTGAATACTAGGAGTTACATCATTACTGGGATGATTATGCATAATTATAATAGAACTAGCACTTTCCATAACAGCATATTTAAATACTTCTCTTGGATGAACATAAGACATATTAAGAGTACCTTTAAATAATAATTTATAATTAATTAACATAGATTTAGTATTAAGATATATAGCATAAAATATTTCTTGTTCTTCTCCAATATAAATATCTTTAAAATAATCATATATTTTATTAGCGCTATTTAATTTAATATTTGTTTTTTCTTTTTCATAATAAACTCTTTTACCTAATTCAATACTAGATAATAATTCAATACATTTAACTCTACCCATTCCTTTAATATTAATTAGTTTATTAATACTAATATTTCTTAAATTATTTATTCCACCTAATTCTTTTAATATTATGTTTGATAATTCTTTAACATTATATTCTTTACACCCTGTTTTAAGTATTATAGATAATAGTTCTTCATTAGATAAACTACTAGCTCCATATTTAATTAATCTTTCTCTAGGTCTTTCATTTAAAGGTATATCTTTTATTTTTATATTACTCATATTTATTAATACAATAAAAAAGAATTAAAACACTTTATTTTTTTAATTCTTCTATTACTTGTTTTAAATTATCTGCTTTAATAAGTTTAATTTTATATCCTTTAGAATCAACTATTTTTTTAGCTTCATCATAATTATCAGAAGGTACAATAAATATATCTGCTTTATTTTTAACAGCACCAGGTAATTTATATTTAACACCATCAATAGCTCCCACACTACCGTCTTCATATATTACACCAGTACCAGATATCTTTCTTCCTTTAGTTAAATCTTCTTCAGTAATTTTATTATATATTTCTAAAGCACACATAAGTCCTCTAGATGATCCACTTTCACTATCTTTAAAAATATATTCTACTTTAGGATCAGTTATTACTTCTTTTAGTGGTGTTATTAAAATACCTATTACTCTTTGTCCATTATTATCTTTTAATTTAGCTTTGCATTCTCTTTCTTTAGCATCTCTTACTACAGTAATTATAATTTCATCATCTATATTGTTTTTATCTATCTCTCTATGTAAACTTTCTAAATCAGTTACTTCAATGCCATTTATTTTTTTAACAATATCACCAACTTTTAAATTACTTTCTGCAATATTATAAATATATGTTACGACTAAATCTAATGATTTAATCTCATAATCTTTACCAGCTTCAGTAAATGCAGCAATAATAGCATCATAACTAGTTTCTTCTAAATATATTTGTCCTCTTTTATTAGCATCCTTATTAGTTTCATTTTCAACTCTTATTTCACTTACACCAACAATATCCCAATTAGGAATAATATATGATAATAATAAATTCATTAATGTTGCATTTCTTGAAGAAACATAAGTTAAGTTAAAACTTCCTTCTTCTTTATAAGAGTTTTCTATTATTATTCTATCATCTAGTGGTGTTAATCCTCCTGGTGCAAAGATATAATAATCTAGTCTTATTACACTCATAAGTAATATTACTAATAAAGTTATATAATATAACTTATTATTTTTAATATCATTTATAACATATTTTGTAATTTTATTTATTTTTTTCATATTAATTATTATAACATAAAAAAAATAGTTTATTTAAAACTATTTTTATTACTCTTGTACACTAATTTCTATTAAATATGGATCAGCATTAGTACCTTTTCCAGTTTTAACTATTATATCAGGTCTAATAGATATTACTGGGAATACACTTTTTGATTCAGTTGGAGTATCACCTAATATTTTTCCACTAGCATTAACATACAAAACTCTTGCTGTTGTATTAAAAGATTCAGGTGTCATTGTCCAATAACTTCTATTCATATTTAAATAATAATTATTATTATCTTCATATCCAGCTCCACCTGCAAATGCAATATCACTTGCTGTTGGTAAACCTACAGGATATATAAGTGAATTAATTGCTGTATTATATCCACCATTATAAATAGATAAACTAAATCTATCTTGTTCATTTTTACATATAAATGAATATGATAGTCTATTTCCATACGTTGTTGCAATATCACTATAGCCATTATCATCATAATTTTCTGATAGTACAAAACCAATACTTCTATCATTGCAATAATATGCATCAGACATAACATTTCCCAATGAAGCTAAATTATCTGCATACCAATTATCAACTATTTTTTTAACTTCACTTTCATTATCATTGTATTCTAATGTATAGTTATATTTAAAGAAATACTTTGGTGTAGAATCAGAAGATACCATATCTAAATCATGAGTATAGAAATTATGTGTATCTTCATATCTTGTATGTTTATATGAATTTTCTTCTTCACCAGGTAATAATGTTGGTGGATTAGCATTTAATCTATTTTGGAAAATATGTCCATTTGAAATAGATGCTGGAGCACCATTTAATAGTTTTTCAGCTTTACCATGCATATATCCAACAAATGCATTATCATTATCATATAAATCATATTTTGAAGATAAACCAGAATTTGTAACATTACATTGATTAGATGTTGTTTCTCCAACAAACATCATTCTAATGCCACCATTTTCATTTGTTCTAATTATTTTAAAACAATATTTTTTTGTTCCTCCAGAACTTATCTTACTAATCATTACATTATTATTAGAAACTTGACCTCTAAAGAAATAAATTCTAGAACCAACTTTATCATTATTTTCATCAGTTACTACATTATCTCCAGTTCCACCTTCTATATAATATAAACCATTTCCATTACCAATAGCATTATTAGCAATACTTCCTATACTAAATATAGAACCATCAGTAACTGTATTATCTTCTATTATTCTTTTCATTAAAGTAGAACTTTTTCCTTTAAAGTTTTCCATATCTTCAGAAACTTTATCATTAATATAATTAATATAATTAGTTTTTTCTCTTTGTGATAGCATAATTGCAGCCATGATAAATAAGAATAGCGTTAAAAAGCTATACACTAATGTCATAGAAATAAAACCTCTTTTATTCTTCATATTTATCTCCTATAAGTTTATAGATGCATAATAATATCTATCACTTCTTCTAAATACACCAATTAAATAATTATCTTTATTAACATCTAATGTCTTTATATATTCAATAGATCCATTATCTAATTTTCTAGTTGGATAATAATTAGCAGTTTCATTTTTTGTTAAAGCTTGAGATATGCTGTTACCATCCAAATAATATAAATATACTAATCCTGTATCATCAAACATGCTTTTAACATCATCTTCTGATGAATAAAAATTCTTGAAACATAAATCATATGCATCATCTCTTTTTGCATAAAAAGTTCCACAAGTTAATATATTTTCATTTCCAGAAGTACCAAGTGAACTAATAGCATATAATAAATACTTATCAGAAGTTTTATCATAAAATTCTCTTCTTTTAGCATTATTAGACAATATAGTATAAGTAGTCATAAAGCCTGTTAAAGCAATAGCAACTACTACTAAAACTATTACACTTTCTAAAAAAACAAAACCTTTTTTATTTTTCATACTTCCACCTATTATATATTTTATTACAAAATAAAATAAAAGTCTACAAAATAGACTTTTATTTAAATAATTGATTGTAAATATCAAAATATGATTTAACAGGTATAAAATTAATATTATTTTTTAGATCACTTTCTAACCATTCTACATCACTAATATTTTCATATGGCACAAATAATTTGTTTATACCAAATCTCTTAGCTGCTATAGATTTTTCTTTAACTCCACCTACTTTTAAAATATCTCCTTTAAGAGTTATTTCTCCAGTCATTGATATTTCATTAGATACTACTTTATTTTTAATTAATGATAATATTGCTGTTGTTATAGCACTTCCTGCAGATGGGCCATCTTTAGCAATTCCACCTTCAGTAAAATGTATATGAATATCATTTTCTAAGAAGAAATCTTCATCTATATCAAAATAATCTGCATTACTTTTAATAAAACTAATAGCAACCTCTATACTTTCTTTAGTAACATCTCCAAGTGAACCAGTAAATGTAAAATTACCTTTTCCTTTAAATGAACAACATTCTATATCAAGAGCAGTACCACCAGTAGTATCACATGCTACTACTCTAACAACTCCTGGATGCATAATTTGTTTTATTTCATTAAAATCAAACATTTCTTTCTTTAAATAATATGTTATATCACTCTTATGTATTCTAACACTAACTATTTTTCTAGAAGTTTTAATATGTTCAGTAATAACTTTTCTAACAATTTTACTTATACAACGTTCTAATTCTCTTACTCCAGCTTCATCAGTATAGTCTTCTATTATTTTAATAATAGCGTCATTTTCAAACTTAATAACATTTGTTTTTAAAGCATGTTTTTTAAGAATATTTGGTATTAAATAATTTTCACAAATATATACTTTTTCACTATCAGAATATCCTTGTAAATTTATTATTTCTAATCTATCTAATAATGCTATTGGAATACTTGCTATATCATTAGCAGTAAGAATAAATAATACATTACTTAAATCAATTTCTTCATCTACATAATTATCAGTAAATCTCTTGTTTTGACTAACATCTAATATATCTAATAATGTTGATGCTGGATCACCTTTATAATCTTTTTTAAGTTTATCTACTTCATCAAGTAAGAACACTGGATTAATGCTTCCACATTTAATTAATGATGTAACTATTTTACCTGGATTAGATCCAATATATGCTCTTCTATGACCTACTAGTTCAGCTGAATCACTCATACCACCAAGAGATATTTTTACAAAGTTTCTATTAATAGATTCTGCTATTGATTCAGCAAGTGTTGTTTTACCTACACCAGGAGGACCAACTAAACACAAAATTGGTGAATTTATATCAGGACTAACACTTTTAACTGCTATATATTCAACTATTCTTTCTTTAGCTTCTTCCATTCCATAATGAGATGCATTTAATTTCTTTTCTATTTTAGTTAAATCTGTTTCATCTTTAGTTTTATTATACCAAGGTATATCAAGTAAATATTGAATATAATTTCTAATAATACCTGCATCAGGACTCATTTCACTAGTAGCATCAAATCTTTCTATTTCTCTTTCTAGTTTATCTTTTATTCTACTAGGAAAATTTCCATTACTAACTGTTTCTCTAAGATTTATAATATCTTCATCTTTAGATAGTGATTCTCCAAGTTCATTTTTAATTACTTTTAATTTTTCTTTTAAAATGTATTCTTTTTGTTCATTATCCATTGTAGTTTTAATTTCAGTTTCAATATGTCCTTCTATATCAAAAACAGCACTTTCAATAGAAAGTTCTTTTATTAAAAATTTGCTTCTTGATATAGGAGATGGATCTAACATTAAAGCTAGTTTTTTCTCAAAAGATAAATCTAAAAAATTACCAACTAAATCAGTAACTTTATCAAGTGACATATTACCTTTTAATTGAGACATAATTGAATTAGTTACAAATGGATTTTTATTAACATAATTTTCAAGTTCACTAATTAATTTTCTTGAATATGCTATTGATTCAATTTCACTATCAGTAATTTCTATACCTGTTATTATACTATCTAAAACTTCTTCTTCATTAGAGTAATTAACATAGCTAATTACTTTAACTCTTTCAAGACCAGATATAATAACCCTCATGCTTCCATTAGGTAAATCTATTATACTTTTAATTTTTCCTACTACACCTATTCTAGGTAAATCAGATGTATCAGGAGTTTCTTCAAGCGTATCTAAGGGGCACACTACCAGTACTTCACTATCATGATATAGTTTTGATATTTCAGTAACCTTTTTACTAATCTCACTTCTTATCTCAACTCTAACTTCTTGATAAGGTAATAAGACAAGGTTTTTTAATAAAATAACTGGTAGATTACTTTTAATCATTCGTGCCTCCTTGCCTCTTTATGGGTATTTATTATAAGAACAATTTTTAGATTTGTAAACAAAAAAAAGTGAAAAAATTCAATATTTTTTTCACTTAAAAATTATTTATTTTTTTTATCATTTTTTACTTGACAAAGAGTAAAAAATTAACTATAATTTACAACTTTTTTTATTAAAAAATTCTATCAAAAGTTATACCCTTAACCTTCTCTTGTTTAATAGTATTTATGATATTATAACTTACTTTTTCATAATCAACTTCACCATTAACAGGTATATTCTTTTTCTTAGATATTATCGTAAATAATTCCTCTACTTCATCATCATTATAACAGTCTATTCCAAATTCTTGTTTTAAAATATTTGGATAATATTTAGATAACATTCTAAGAATATGTATCGCTATTGAATCTATATTTAATATTTCTTCTTTAATAATAGTCATACTAGCTAAATTTAATGCTAGATGTTGATCTTCAAACTTAGGCCATAATATTCCAGGAGTATCTACTAGATCCATAAATTCATTTATCTTAATTGTACTTAAATTTTTAGTAACACCGGGCTTATTACCAATACCAACTATATTCTTTCCAACTATTTTATTTATAATTGTACTTTTACCTACATTAGGTACTCCTATTACTATACATTTTGCTTTTTTAGGTAATAAATTTTTAGATGCTCTTTTTTTATTAATATTTATCATTAAATTTTTAACTTCATTAATTATCTTTTTATAATCATTAGAATTCTTAGCATCACATGTTACACAAATATTTCCTTCATTAGTATATTTACTAATCCATTTATTTGTTTCATCTTTATCACATAAATCATATTTATTAAATACAATAATATTCTTTTTATCCCTAGTTAGTTTATTAAGCCCTGGTATTCTAGATGAATAAGGTATTCTAGAATCTATTACTTCAATAACAACATCTATCATAGAAATAATACTAGCTATTTCTTTTTTAGTTTTAGCCATATGACCAGGATACCATTGTATTAATTTGCCATTATTTTCTTCCATCTATATCAACTCCTTTTTCTACTCTCCATTGATTCTCCAGATAACATTCTTTCATCATATTTTTTCATTTCTTCTGGAGTACAATGTCCTATATATGCATAAGTGCCCTCTAACTTACTTGGATCAAATCCATATATTGTCATTCTTGAATGGCCTTCAATTATCAAATATCTTTCATCATTACATGTAATTAATATTACAGGTGGAAATTTAGTACTTTCTAAACTCTTAAGACCATCTATAAATGGTTGATTAGAAACCGAATAAATTTCTATCCCATTAGCAATAGTTTTAACTGCTTCTAATGGACTAGATGTGTTATTAGATAATTCATTCCAATAATCATAATCAATGTAATAAATATTATTTATGTCTTCAGGAGATAACTCTACAAAAGACCAATAATCTATTTTAGGAAAATTCTTAAATAATTCTTTATCAGGATAGCCCCTATATTCTTTCATGATTTGTAATCTTGATAAATTTTCTGCTTTATTAGAACTATCCCCATTTGTAATTAAAGTTAAATCTAGATTCAAACTATTTAAAACCTCATTTAATTTTTCATTAAATCTATTTGAATTAAGTTCACCTTTTAAAAACTCTAATATCATTTCATTTTCATTTGAATTCTTTATTAACTTCATATTATTACCCTTTTTCTAAAAATAATTATACCATATAATTATTTTTCAAACATTAAATCTATTGCTTTAGAATATATATTTTTACAAACTTCTTCTCCATTTTTCATATATTTAGAATAATTATCTATCATTACTCCACTATTAATTTCAAGTATTAATATTTCACCAGTTTCTAATTCAATAATATCTACACTTGCAAATGTTAAATTTAATAATTTAAATGTTTTTAAAGCTAAAGATTGAACCTTATTTTTAATATCATTATCTTCTACTTCAAATGGAATAGCACCCTTAGATAAATTATGCTGCCAATTATAAACATATTCTTTGTCTTTTTCTAAAACAACATCTAATTTACTATCATTTATCTTACTAAAATAATTATAATTAAAATCACATAATAATTCTTTTATACTTTTTTTACCATCACCATAGACTATAGGTCTTTTTTTGCCATAAAAAAGTTCTACATTACCATCTAGAATAATAGTTCTGTATTCATTTTTTATTTCATAAAAAGGACATAAACTTATTGATAAATGGTCTATTAATAATTCATTTATACAATTAAATAATTCTTTAATAGATGTTATATAAAAAACATTATTTCCACAAGTACCAATATTGCTTTTAATAACTACTTTATTATTATATTTTTTAAATAATTTTTCTATTTTTGATTTATCATAATTTTTAAATATTATATTATGTTCAATTATTGGAAAATCTAATAATTTTAAAGTGTCATATAGTGCATATTTATCATCACATATTATTGAAGATGATTGATTGTTTAAGCCAAATTTGTATCCCGATATATATCTAACTTTATTATCTTTTTTTAAAACCATTATCCAATCTTTAGATACTAAATTAAATTCTATGTTTTTTTCATCGCATATATTTTTAATAATTCTTTGTACATAATTCATTCAATCACCTCAGTATTATTATTTTGTTAATTTTCTTACTAATTTTCTATGTACTGGTCTAATGAAATCACACATTGTTTCATCGTCACATTCTTCAAATGGAATCCATTTAACACCTTTTGATTCATCTTCTCTAAACTCTAGTGGAATACTATCATCAGCTTCAAGTAAGTATACTACATCAAAATGTGTATGAGCTGATACATATTTACCTCGTTTTACATGCCCCATTACTGGTACTGATTGTATAGAAAACATACTATTATCTAATACTTTTGCTTTTAATCCTGTTTCTTCTTCTACTTCTCTAACTGCAACAGATAATAAATCTTCTTCTCCATCAGCATGTCCACCTGGATAAATCCACCCATCATATATATTATGATATACAACTACCATTTTATCCCTATTATTATTTACTACAAATGCTGAAGATGAAAAATGTCCAAATGTATTATCTCTTGTTAATACATCATCAAATGTATCAACAAACTTTAGCATTTGTTCTCTATCCTTTTCTTCTTGTTCATTGAAAGGAGTATACCTTTCTATTTGATCTTTTAATGCCATAAACCTCACCTCTTCTTAATTATTTATTAACGGCAATTATTTTTTAATCCATAAATACATACCAGTTATTACATCTGGTTTATATTTTAAACCTGCTTTTTGATAAAATGCTTCATTACCTGCTGTTGGAGTTAATTCTATTTGCATTTTTTCTCCTTCTTTAACTCCATCTTCTATCATTCTCATTAATTCTTTAACTATAATTAAACCAATACCTTTCTTTTGAAATTTAGGTTTAACACAAATATCAGAAAGGCAACACAAAATACTATAATCTCCTACTGCTCTTCCAATACCCGCAAGTTCTCCATCTACTTCTACTTTTACCATATACATAGTATTTTTTAATGCTTTTGTAACTTGTTCATTATTATAAGTTTTAAAACCTACTGATTCAATTACTTCTAAGAATTCTTTGTTAGTTATTTTATGAAATATTTTAATATTCATTATATCCTCCTATTACAAATTATATAAATCATGTATTATTTTATATTTTGATTCTTTTACACTATTATTTCTATCCATTAATAATACATCTAAGCCTTTTTCTTTAGCATTATCTAAATTTATCTCATAATCATCTATAAATAATGCTTCTTTAGGTTTTATATTATAATCTTTTATTGGATAGTCAAATAATAATCCATTTATTTTTTCTACTCCGTACATAGATGAAATATATATTTTATCAAAGTATTTTTCTAAATCATAATCTTTTAAATAATTACTAACACAAGGCCAATTATCTGTTAATAATATAAGAGTATATTTCTTTTTCAATTTATCTAATTCATCATATATATTTTCATATAATTCATATTTATCATTTTTATATGTTCTATCATATGCTATTTGTTCTGATAATTTTTTATTATAATTAGGAATATTTAATTCACTTAATACTCCATCATAGAATTTTAAAAACATATTATATTCTTCTTCTAAAGTCGTTATTTTAGAAGATAATATTTTTGAATGATTTTTTCTTTTTTCATTAAATTTATCTATATCAATATCTTTAATAAGTTTTAAAAATGTAGGAGTAAAATCCCAATATCCTGTTGAAGGACCTGCTATAACTTTTCCAAAATCCAATATGATATATTTATATTTCATATAATACCTCTAACACTATAATTTTATCATAATTCGCCATGATATTTATATAGTTTTTTTACTATAGGATTATAATCTACTCCAGATAAATCTTTTTGTTTTTTCTCTGCTATATATTTTGTTAAATACATACATTCTAATAATAAATTATATTCACCAAATAAATCAGTTTTATAACCTAAAACATGGGTACCAGCAAGTCTTCTATTTAATACTATTACTTCTTTATAGTATTTATGTAATTCTTCTAATAAAGCTTTATCCCACTCTGTACCTGAATCAAAAAATATTGCTATGTTATTACCAACTGTAGATAATGTACTTCTTCCATGAATATATGAATATTTATCATGGACTACTGGAATACCAATACCTGATTCAACCATAGTTGATTCTAAATACTTACTAGCAGTACTAGTATCATATCCACTAAATATTTCAAATACATCACAACTAGGATCAAAATCAAAATCATAACTATCTAAATCATCTATTATTCTATACCATCTATTATCAATATAATAATTAAGTAAAATACTACATGGTATTAGTGTTGCTGCTAAAGAAACAAAACTTTTTTCTTTATCACTACAATTATAATTAAGACTTACTACACCTTTTTTTTCGCTTGGTTTACTAGCTAATAAATAATGTTGTAAATCATTGTCAAAAGCTACATCTACTCCTAAATTATTCCCAGAATAACTACATGCTAATACATTTTTATATACATCAGTATCTAAATATCTAAAATCTCTTGGTTCAGTATTTCTTGTTATTATTTTATTCTTTTGAGATAAAATCTTTGATGCATAATCACTTACTACACTAGATCCACCCACACCAGAAACTAGTGTTGAACCATCTATTTTTGATAATTCATAATTTATTCTTTCTAAATCTGTATCATTTAAACTATCAAATACTCTCCTTTCTAATTTTTTAAAATTTTCTTTCATGTTCTTTTCCATAAAAAATCCTCCTTAAGTTTTTTATATCACTTAAAGAGGAAATATTTCGTCTACTTAAAATTTTTCTTCTAATAATTTAATATCATTTATTCTTTTTAATTCAAAATGCCTTAAATCTTTTCTTAATTCACAATATGCTGCACAGCCCCAACCACTATTATATAAAAACATATCTAATGGATGAATAATTCTTTCTTGATTACCATGTTTGAATGAATAATAGTTTATTAATACTTTTCTTTTTTCTTTAATAGCTCTAGTTAAAATATTATAATTACTTTTAATATCATCTTTTAATTCAATATTTTCATTTTTAGAATCAAAATATATACCTTGAACTTTATCTGCTATTAATTCTAATTTTTCTTTATCTTCTTGTTTAACATTTAAATTATGTAAAAAATCGTAATCTTCTTTAGTAAATTTTCTAGAAGGAATTCTAACACTTTGATTTAGTACATATCCACCATATGGGCCCATAAGAGTATCTATATAAATACCTGCTTTTTCAAGTTCTTCTTTATATACTCTAATCATTCTTTCAGATACTTCTAGTTTATCTGATAATTCTTTTATATTATATTTTCTTCCATTTTCTAAATATTGAAGCATTAATAAAACATTAGATATTTTAGACATATTATCACCTATTAATTTTTTTAAATAATTTAACAATTACTTTTGGTATTATATCATATCTTACTTTGTGTCTATAGTCTTCATCTTCTTTTGTTCTTCCACTATATAATGATTTGTTTACTATAGTATTATCAGAAATACAAAATAATGCTGTAACATTCTTTTTAATTAACTCATTACATTTAAATAATAAAGCAGTTTCCATTTCAATTGATTTAGCTCCAGTATTTATTATTTTATCAATATGATAATACTGAGCAAATACTGTATCAGTGCTATAATTTGGAACATAATGATAATTAATATTATCTTCTTTTAATATATTTACTAATTCATTTGTTATTTCTTTACTTGGATACTCTTTTTTAAATAATTCATCTTCTAAATTTTTATTTAAATATCTAGAAGAACCATCGCCACATATAGAGTATTCTGGAATAACTATATCTCCTATTTTAATATTTTCATCTAATGAACCAGATGAACCTAGGAAAATAATATTTTTGCAATCAGTTACACCTAATGATAATATATCATCCATAATAGCTGGTGCTCCTATTTTTTTAAATTCAATATATGAAAAAGATACTTCATCACTATAAAAGTTATATATTAGTTTAGAAACTTGTTCAATTCTAAAACCCATATTTTCAAATATATCATGATTCCACCAAGGAGCAATTACTACATTAGAAAGAAGTTTATCATATCCATATATTTTTATGATATCTTCTTTTGTTGTTCCATATTTAAAATGTGATTCTAATAAATCTTCATATTTCATATTTTCACCTTATTGTTTTAACATCCATTCCCAGAACTCAGGAACTCCATAATAAGCCATAATAGTACAATGTTGATATATTCCTATGCTTGGTACACTTGCAGGACTTCTACCTAACTCAGAAGTAAGTACTTTTTTAAATTCATCAGCTTTACATGCATATAATGCTTTTGAATTAGGACTTATTTGATGTATTTTTTGAATTAATTGTTTTGATTTATACTCATAATTGCCAAAGTCTCCTCTACCAGCAGTTAAAGTCCATAATGGTGTTCCTACCATACTCCTAGCTTTACTATCTATTTCATTAGATAAAACTGTATATCCATATGCAGGACCGCACATTGGAACTACTGCTGAAAAATAATTTGGATTATTATATGCTAACCAAAATGTTGCTACTGCACCATTAGATACACCAGTTAATATAATATGTTCTTCATCTATTTCATATTCTTTTACTACATGATCTATTACTTCTTTTATTTTCTTAAATGAGCCAGTATTATCTGCAGTATAATCTGGATAAATATAGATAAACTTTTGATACTTATATGCTGTTCCTGCAAGTACTGTTTTAGTAGGTTGATTCTTTTTAATAACACCATCTGGATTAGCAAAAGATGAATGTGGATTACCTCCTACTAAATAAATAACTAGTGGCATTTTAGTTGTAGCACCATCTGGAATTACTTCATAATACTTTGTACCATTATATGTTTTTAAACGCATACCTGCTGTTACTGATAATGGTTTTCCTCCACCAGCAGATTCTAACATTTTTAATAATTGATTTCTAATATTTGCATCACTTATAAAATTAACTTTATTATATAATTCTTTTGCTTTATTAGGATCATAATTTTGAGTTAATTCTTCTATTTCTTTTTTAAGTTCATATATATTTTTTATCTTAGATGCTTTATTAATTAAAGCATTTTGCTGAGTTACATCATCTACATCTTTAATAGCTATTACTGCTTTTTGATAATCATATTCATTTAATGATGTTGCTGCTATATCTAAATAATCATTTGCTATTCTTACATATGCACTATTTATTCCTTCTTTAGTAGCATTTTCTATACAACTATAATATATCTTATTTTGATCTACTAATTTAAATATTAAACCTACAAATGTTGGTACTAAAAATATTACTATTGCAGCTATTGCTTTTTTTGTAAAAGCTTGCATTGCTTTTTTATTATCACCATCTGGTATAGCTTTAACAAAAGTAATCATAGAAGTTATTATTAATATAATAGGAACTATTATTTTAATAGCATTAATAACTGTTTTAACAATTTTCATTGTTTTTAATACTTCGACGCTATCACAAATACCTAATATCATAATTTCCTCCTATAATATTTCTTATATACTATTATAGCAGTAAATAAATCGGCAATATAGACAAATGATAATAAACTATACAATATAAAACTCTTATTAGAAATAATAGCTTTGTCTTTTAATTTCTTATAACATGTTATTGCATATATAGCACTCATCATTAAACTAGCAAATGAAAATAATGCGAGTACAAAAGCAAATGGTATTGTAAGAATTGCAAGAATGCATATTACTCCAAATATAAATATAATTATATATGCTGGCATTTGAATTAATTTAACTGTTCTATTACTTTTAATTAAATCATTTAATTCTACATTATTATTAGTTGTTTTAACACAGTAAATTATATTTAAAACTAGTGATATAAAATAAAAAATAATTATTAATGCTAATGGTATAAAAACATTATTATTAAATAGATTATTCCAAATGTTATCTAATGTATTAACTTTAGAGCCAAAGAAAATAAATAATGGGAATAACATTATTAAATATATATATATAATATTTAGTATACATACTATTTTTCTCATATTTATCTCCTTTCCTATATTAAATTATACCATATAATCTAGTCTTCATAACCAATAATATCATCTGGTAATTTAACTAGCTTTTTAGGTTTAAAACTTGGGTCAATATAGCTTCTTTCTTTATCTAATTCTTCTTCAGTAAAAGGTACCACTCTATTATCTACAAAATAATTACCATGTGTTATTTCATTATTATGATTAAATGTTAATACTTTTAAATATCCATCATATATTTCTACTAGTGGTATATGATTATATTCAAAGTTACCTTTAACATATGCTATGCATCCTCCATCAACTGATAAAAAATTATCATTTGGATGATATTCAAATCCAAAAATATTATTATTTGGAGTATGACCTACTATTGAAAAGAATCTATCATTACCAATTCTATAATGAAAAGGTGCGTATAAAGCATTTTCTCTAGCCCATAAAAATTGTTCAGTATCTGGATGATTATCTTTTAATATAATACTACATTCATCTTCTTTAATACTTGTTGTTGATGCATGAGCAAGTGCAATATTTTTTCCATTTATTTTTTCATTAAATACATGATACATTTTAAGATTAGAAACAAAATTTATAACTTCTGGCATTTGATTTTCTTCTAATACATCTTCTATTCCAAACTTAGTATCATATCCTCCACTTTCTAGCCAAAAATCATAACTAATTAAACATTCTCTTTGCTGTTCTAGATAATGAGTTAACATCATTAATTCATGATTACCACCAAGGTATATTATTTTAAATGGACCATTTATTAGTCTATTTTTTACATCTAAAAACATTTCACCTGATTCTATACCCCAATCAATTAAATCACCATTTACATATAGAATAACTGGCTCAGTTTGATTAATTTTTTCTAAATATAACATAATAGATTTATATGCATTTCCATCACCATGTAAATCACTTATAACAAATTTTCTCATATTGCCACCTAAATTAATTTTAACATAAAAGGATTAAGATAAATACTTAATCCTTATTACATTCTATTACTACTAGCCATTTGCCATGGTCTAAATCTTCTACCTTCAGTATGACCACTTAAATTAAATTCTTCAAAATGACTACTTCTTAAATAATCTTCTTCTTTAATTAAAACTTTTATTATATTTTTAATAATATCTAACCATACAAAATCTGGTATTTCTGTATAATGTTCTGGAATACTTTTTTCTAATACTTCCCTATCTAATCCACAAGAAACTAAATAATTAATTCTTTCTTCTCTACTTTCAGAATATTTGTCATCTGAAACAACAAAACTTCTATAATCTTTAAAATTAGAAATATTTAATCTCATAATATCAGACCAAGGAATAGAATATCTTTCATGACAGCTTATTCCTTTTAATACTTCTCTTCCATCAAAACCTTTTCCTACTGCTTCTATAAATATTTTTCTACCTAATGATATAGCAACACTTATACCAGCATATCTTTCATATCTTTCTGTTGCTTCTACATCTAAATGGAACAGTATTAAAACTCCATCTTTGTTTTCTTTTTTAACTTCTTTCATTACTTCTAAGATATCTGGATTCTTTTCTTTAACAGGTATAGATTTCATACATGGTTGTGTTACTGGATTGCCATTTCTTATGCTTGTTAATTCTGCTATAGAATCTTTATTAGCCAAATAATCTTTTTCATTTAACACAACAACCAAATCATCTATTGGACTAAGTCCTGGAAAGAATTGAAATATATTAACCATATCATTAGCTCTATGATATTTTAATATATATGGAATATCTTCTTCTTTTTTAATTGAATACATAAAAACCTCCTAAATATTAAATGTCTCTTTTACTTGAGGCATATCTTTATCAAATCTAACAATAGATTCAATCTTTTTATTTTGTAATTTACATAATTCAGCATATTTATCATCCCAAGATAATTTATATGCTTTATTTATATCAAATTTTAATATATTTATCCATTCATTTATTACATCTTCTGCATTTTTAGATTTACTTTTATTTTCAATCTCAATACATACTCCAAATGGGTATTCATCTACTACTATTTCAACATCTTCATTACTAAATACTGATCTATATCTTTCATAACTTTCTATTTTTTCTAAATGTAATACATTATTAAGTAATAAACATAAATTATCATATTCTTCTGCTTTAATATTTACTTCAATTTCTTCTTCATTATGAATTAATTCTTTTTTATTATTTAATCTTCTTTTCCATGTAATCATACATTTTGAAATATCATCACCAACAGTTTTTCTTACTCTAAATCTTCCATCTATTTTTTTATCATAAAAATTAAACTCTTTCATAGGATGATTATATTGATCAGTTATTTCATAAAATCTACCATTATATTTTAATTCTTTAAAACTTTTTAAATATTTAATAATAGATTCTTTACTATCAATAGAATAATAAAATCTTATTTCTGTTTCCATAGTAACTCCTTTTCATTAATTATAATAACATAAAAAAGATTAAGTTACATACTTAATCTTTAATTATTATGCTGTTAAACTATTAAACTTCTTAACTCCCTTATTACATAAATTTAAATATAATATTACATCTATAATTGCATAAAGTATTACTGCTATAAATAAGAATAATGTTGAACTAGTATATTTTAATAATCCTAAAACAAATGGAATATTAGCTACTAATATCATCATACCTATAAATACTGATAGCATTGAACTAGTGCTTTGTTTAACTACTTCTGTACTATTTTGAGCATCTAATTTAGGATATTCTAAATTTATAAGTATTCCTATAAAATGTGATACTAAAGGCATTAATACAGATAATATTAATAAGAATAATGCATCTAGTATAGCTATTTTAAATCTAAAGAATAATATAATATTTCCTAAAAATAATACTGGTGTTGTAATAAGTAAACAAGAATATATTTTAGACATTAATATTGTTTTTACTTTAACAGGTAATGATTTTAAAATATTAATTTTTCTTCCTTCTAAACTAATAACTGAATTAGTAATAGATGTCATAAAAGATGTTACTACTACTAAAAAGTATATTATTCTAGAAATATTATTAATTAAATCTTGAGCAGTTATTCCTATATCTTCTTGAGTAGTTATAACATTAACAAATGAATTAAATTTAAGAGAAATATATATAACTGCTATTAAGAATAAAACTAATCCAAAACCAGAATTAACAATAAATACTGGTGTTTTAAAGAATGTAGATAATTCTTTTTTAATTAATGAATTTGTTTGAGTATTTGATTTTATTTCAATCTTATCTATTTTAGTATTTGTTGATATAACACTTTTAGATTTAGAATTAATTTTAAAATAGAACTTACTAAGTATAATAATAAATATTACAAATAATACTATATTAGTAACAATAAATAATAATAATTTTACTAAATCAAACTTAACTGCTAACTCGGCATATAAATAAGCTGGATAGTATATTTTATTAACAACGTTAGATATAGTACTAGCATATTCTATTATAAATGAATCTGCACTATTTACTTTAAATGAAAAATAAAATACAAATAATAAGAATAACATAGACAATACTATTTGAACTATATTTTTATGTTTAAATCTAGATGATAAACCAGCTATTATTGTTCCAATTATGCAAGATATTATTATTGGAATTATTGGAAGCAAGAAAATCATTACAAAACTTGTTAAATAAAAATTCCAATATATTTGATCTGCCCAATATGAATACGTAACTATTAATGGTATAAAAAACATAGAGTTAAATAATAATTCAAAAACATAAAATTTAAATATTCTTACAAATATAACTGTTTTCTTTTCAATTGGTAAGGATAATAATAAATCATCATCCTTACAATTAAATAATATTGGCCCTGCTTTATAAATACCTTCTAATAAAGTCATAACTGATATTACAAAAGCCATAAGTGTTAATAATACATGTTGTAAATGAACTTCTGATAACATTTCAAAATAGCCATAATACATAAGTCCCATGGCAAACATTATATATACTAATAATATGATTGGTAATGTTATTTTAGATTTTCTATTTTTATTTTTTGCTATTTTAAACAAATTCATATCATTAGTCATACAAGCTCTAATTAATGAATATATTTTTTTCATTTCTATCCCTCAAGTTCCATAAATACTTTTTCTAGAGATTTATCACCTTTAATTTCTTTCATACTACCACTTTTAACTAATTTACCATTCTTAATGATAGCTACTCTAGAACATAATTTTTCAGCTACATCTAAAATATGTGTTGAATAGAAAACTATTTTATCTTCTTTAACCATTTCATTTATTATCTCTTTAATATCAAATACAGCTTTAGGATCTAATCCAACAAAAGGTTCATCCATAATTAATATTTTAGGATCATGAGCAAGTGCTGATATTAATACTATTTTTTGTTTCATACCATGTGAATAACTATCAATAGTATCATTTAGTTTATCTTCCATATCTAAAAGTTTTGCATATTTTTTAATATTTTTAGTTCTTGTTTTATCATCAACTTCATACATGTCACATATAAAATTAATATAATCAATAGCTTTCATATGTTCATATGTCTCAGGATTATCTGGAACATATGCCATTATTTTTTTACATGCTATTGGATCTTTTTTAATAGATTTACCATTAATAATAATATCTCCTTCATCAAAATCATGTATTCCAACTATTGATTTAATAAGAGTTGTTTTACCTGCTCCATTATGTCCAATAAAAGCAAAAATATCTCCATCATTAACTTTAAATGATACATCATCTACTGCTACTTTATTACCATATTTTTTAGTCACATTTTTAATTTCTATCATATCTTACTCCTTAAATTAATACTATTATATCATATAAAAAGTCTATATTAATATAGACTTATTTTTTTAATACTAAACATTTGAATCCTTTTTTATCCCCACTAGTTTCTTCATGTATCTCATAACCATATTTTTCTAGAGCACTTTGATAAACTTTAGCTAAAAAAGAAATTCTATAGGTAAATTCTCTTTCTTCAAAAGTAAGATTTAATCCTACATCTTTCATAGTATTAATTACATCTACCCCCATACATTCCAATAATCTAGTAGATATATATTCTCTCATTTCTGGATTCTCATTATAATACTCGGCTATTGCTATATCATTATTTTTAACATCTGTCGGTTGCCAATACATTTTATTTCTTACTTGACCTTCAGCTAATCCTGGATTATTTAATCTCATTTTTTCATAATGTTTATATAAATTAAATTTAGTAACAATCGCATATACATCACTAACATCAAATACTTGATCATACATACTTGGTATATTTGGTGGACATGTTTTTAATTTTCCAAAATTAGGGCAACCATTTTTATGTCCTTTATATGGTTTTATACACATACTTCTTGGTGATAAACAACTATTACGTTTTTCACATTCAAAACAATTACCCTGTTTACCAGTATTTAATATACATTCAGGATATATAACAATTGGTTTAACTCTATATATTTGTTTTTCCATATGTCCTCCAGATAGCTATTTATTATAACATTAAAAAAATATTAAGTAAAAACTTAATATTTATAAATTATCTCTATTCTTTTCTACATACTCTCTTTGAAGCTTAATAAACTTTTCTTTATCTGATAATAATTTTCTTAAATCTTTTAAAAATTTTTCATATTTCTTATCCTTGAAAAAGAATTTCGCATATCCACCTTCTCCAAATTTCTTAACAAGAACTTTATGTGCTCTTTCAAATAATTCTTCATCAGTTGCATTTGGATCTAATTTCTTTCCATAACTATATGTTCTACTGTAACAATCTTCAATAGCTATATTTCTATCTGCTGAAGATACTATTTTTCCATATATACTTCTTGGTTCTGAATCTGAAGAAGCTCTATGATCTTCAATAGCTTCTTTTATAGTTAATAATTCTTCTTCATTAAAAAATTTAGATAAGTTTTTATCTTTAGACATTATATCAGCTGATATTTTTTCATGTGTTTTTGAATCAATATGATGTCCTATATCATGATATGCTGCTATTACGTAAACCATATCATCATTAACATCTAATTTATTTTCTTTAACTAATTCAAAACTTCTATCAATTACATATTTAATATGATCTATACTATGACCTTTTTCATTCTTACTATATTCTGGAAATACATTTTCTTCTATATATTTTTTTAGTTCTTTATTAATTTTCATATTGTCTCCTAATTATTTTTTTAAAACATATACTAACCATTTATTATTTTCATCTCCACCCTCTTTGTGGAAATCAACAATTTCATATCCTGTTTGAGCAATCATAGCATCTAAATCAGCTTGATTAAAATAATTATAATAACGATCAATACCCATGTGATATTCACCTGGAAAATCAACCCATTCTTCATCTACACTTCTTGTTTCTCTATTAATAGCATTAAAAATAAATATACCATCTTTTTCTAACGCATCATATGTTTTTCTTATAACAGTTAGAGCATCTTCTTTTGTAAAATGAACAAATACTCTCCAACAAAATATACCGAAATATTTTTCTAAAAATTTATCTTCAATAACATTAAATTTAATTGGTTCTAAACCATTTGCCTTAATAGCCTCAATAAAATCATCAGCTACATCACTAGCTGTTACTTTATATCCTAATGACTCTAAATATTTTGCATTTTCTCCATCAGCAGAACCAATTTCTAATACTTTACTACCTGCTGGAATTGTACTAAAACTTCTTTTAATAAAATCTTCTAATTTAGCTTTTTTTCTTTCTGCTTTTGCCATATCTAATTCATTGTGTTCAACACTATTTAATAAATATTGACTTGCAGTTTTTTGATATGCTTCTAATGTTTTTTTATTTTCTAAACTCACTATAATCACCTGCTAAAATATTATAACATATAAAAACTAGATTACTCTAGTTTTATATTAAATTTATGTAAATACATTTCTGGTTTACCCATATTTAATTCTTTAGATACTTTAATATTTAATTTATCTATAAAAGATTGTATTTCTTTTTTTATTTCTTTTATATCTACATCTTCGTTAGTACAATATTCTACTTCTAAAAATAATCCTAAATCTTTTACATCTTCTAAAGCAATTTCATATTTATCAGTTTTATATATTTCTTTTTTATTATCAATTTCTATAAATTTCTTTAATTCTAATCTATCAAATATAGCTTTTAACATTTCCATAGATTCTACTTTAGTTTCATATTCATTTGAATATTGCCATATTCCATTTTCAAAAACATCATCTTTATAAGTTATATAATAATCATCATTTTTACTTCTTAATCTTAAACAATGTGATATTTGATTATCTTTATCAGGTTTTAAAATATCTCTTTTAGGATCATAATAATATTCATCAATAGTATGTTTTAATCCAACATATTCAAATTGTTTTAATTTTTCTTTAACTGTATCTATATCATCATAAACTTCAACTAATATTTCAATTTCTTTCATATTTCCTCCATTTAACAATCTTATTATATCAAAAAAAGAATGAAATAATTCATTCTTTTATATTATCTTATAGTATCAAAAACAGCTTTATTCTTTTTAATAATAACTACTATTATTATAGATACCACTACTGCTATAGCAGCTATAACTCCAGGAACATAATATTTCTTGTTATTAACTACTTTAAAACGGTATTCTTTTTCTTCACCATCAATAGATGTAACAATTACTTTAACTACACTACCATCAGATAAGTTTTCATTATCAACAATTTTATATGTATCAGTTTCATTATTTAAAGCAATATTAAAGTCAAGACTGTCTTTATCAGTTTTAATTACATAGTCATATACTTCTTTATCAAAATCAATCTTTACATCTTTGATAGCAACATCAGCTAATGTTGCATTTTGAGAATCTTCTATAATTTCTTCTTGTTCAATATTTTCAGTTGGACTATCATCTTTTTCAAGTTCATTAGTTTCTATAGGTGGTTTTACAGGTATTAAAGGTTCTGGTTCATCTATAGGTTCTACAGTTTCAGTTTCTATTGGTTTTGTTCCTTCTTTTGGCTTAGAAAGAACTGTTACTTTGCAAGTTGCTGTTTTATTATTACCACCAGTTACAGTTATTGTTACTGTTCCTTGTTTAATTGCTTTTACTGTTCCATCTGTTACTGTTGCTACACTATTATTTGATGAACTCCATGTTAAATATTTATTTGTAGCATCTGAAGGGTTAATAGTTGCCTTTAATGCAAGTGTTTCACCTTCATTAATTCTTGCAGAAGTTTTATCTAAAACTACACTAGTTACCGCAACTACTGTAGGAGCAACTTCTTTTTTAAGAACTGTAACTTTGCATGTTGCTGTCTTACCATTACTTGTTTTAACAGTTATTGTTGATGTTCCTTCTTTAATAGCATTAATTTTTCCATTTGTTACTGTTGCAACATTGTTATCAGAACTACTCCATGTTAAATCTTTATTAGTAGTATTTGTTGGACTAATTGTTGCTTTTAATGTAGAAGATGTTCCTTCTCCTAAAGAAAGACTAGTTTGATCTAATTTAACACCAGTAGCAGCAACATTATATTCTAGTTTATAATACAAACTTGGTCTTAAAACAACATATAAATCACTACTATACATTTCATATATTAATACACTATTTCCATACCAATTAGCAGAATACTTACTTCTTGGATCTGATGATGGGAATGATCTATATTTATGTCTAATTACTTTTTTGTTTTCTACATATGCAAATGTAGGAGTACTATCTTGCATGCCATCATACATCATTATATTTTTAATACTAAATTTATTAGTAGTTTTATTTTTATCTAATGAAACAATTATATCACCAACATTTAAATTAATTCTTGTTGACCACATTGGTTTAATTTTTTTATGATAACTCATATTACTATTGTAATATAATTTATTAAATCTATATCCACCCCAAATACCAGGTACTAACATTTGATTAAGGATTTTATAATTTCCAGTTAATGCATTTGTTTCATCACTTGGCTTTTTAGTATAACTTACTACATTTTCAAAGTTAATTTCCTTGAATACACTATTTATAATAATATCAGCTGTTATAATACTAGCTAAATCAGTTTTAACATCAGAATGAACTGGTTTAGATGGATCATTATTTGTATTTAAAAACTTTTTATAAGTATCTAATACAAATTCTAAACTAGTATTATATGTAACATTATTATTTATATCATTATCAATTATTTTCTTAAATTCAGTAGCATATTTTCCATTTACTGAAGAATTAATAGGTGTTTTAAATGATCCCATTTGTAGTGTTGAACCATCGTAAGATAATTTCATACCACTAAAATTAACGCTACTAGCACCATCTAAAACTTTAACAGTAAATCCAAGTTTTTTTTCTGATGTACTTGTTGCTGGCATAGATATATTACTAAAAGTTACTTTTCCATTAGATTCTTTACATCCACCAGAACAACTTACATATTTAGTATTACTTGGTACATTTGCTGTTATAGTAATATTATTATAACTTACATTTTTACTAACAGTTCTCCATTGACTAACAATCCATGTGTGATTATTCTTTTCACATGTTTCTTTAGTAGTATAAGTAGCATTTGAACAAATACCACTTGCTTCACAATCTGCTTTATTTGATTTTTTTCCTGAAGAACAGAATGAAAAACTAGACTTATTTGTTAAATAAATATAATATGTTATTTCATCTCCATTGTTAACAGATGCTGCATCTGCCCCAATAGTTCTCCCACCTGTTTTATCATAAATAAATTGTTCAACTCTTAAATTTTTTAATTTACTTCTTGCTATAGCATTAGATACTACGCTTGCATATCTACTATCAAGAGTACATATATCATTATTAAATGTACACATAGAATTAATTGGTCTTAATATTGTTATATCGTCATTTGTTTTAGCTCCATGGTATATGATACTTTTTTTAATTACATAATCTAAACTTGAATATCTAACATCAAAAGCGTCATATCCATTTTTATATTCAGTAATTATTTTATCGTCATTTTTATCTCTTTTCATGCTAGAAGTTACTGCTGTTGAATGTATAACTCCACCTGATGGTTCAAAAATATCTCCCACCCAAACTAGTGCATGGCCATCATTTAAAAGAACATCACCAGGTTGTAATTTATCAACTATCTTTTTTAATATAGCATCTCCATTAGGACCAGTTAATAATTCTGTAACATTTTTAGAAGTATCTGTTACACCATCTATAGTAGATACTTTTCCTTTTTGATATGTTAATACAACCATAGGGTCACTTAGATTTTCTCTAGCAATTTTATTCATATAGTCTACACTATATACTTTATTAAAATACTTGTAAGCATTTTTAAAAGCATTATCATCAGAAGATGCATATACTCTTTTTAAATTTCCACTTGTACTTTGTACATAACTAGTATATTTTCCATTTGGAAAAGAACTTCTGTATTTAACAAAGTCAAAATTAAAAGCATGCATATAACATGTTGTAGCAAAAGCTTCACACTGGGTAGTCATAAATCTTGATCTACTAATCATTTCAGGACTTAAATTATACATAGTTGAATACTCTGAATGTGATTCATCAGCCCAATATCCATCATAATCAGTATAATTATTATTGTAATAATAACTTACTGCTGTTGAAACAAGATAATCTTGTAATTCTTTTCTTGTATATGTTGTTCCACTTGATACTGTAGACTTTGGTGTTGGCATTATTAACACTAATGCAAATACTACAAGAATTAATCCTAAAATAATTAGCTTTTTTTTCATAATAAGAACCTGCCTTACATTTACTATTCTCTAATATTAATTATATCATAATGAATAAAAAAAACTAGACTACTCTAGTTTTTTAATAATACTAATTAATTCTTTTGTATCAAAACAAGCATTTTCTTCATTAGATAATTCTTGATTTTCAAAACAAGCTGGTATAAAAGCAACACCACTATTATTTGCAAATTCCATATCTATTTTACTATCTCCAACATAAATAACATCATCACATGAACAATTTAATAACTTACATAAATAGTCAATACTTGATCTATCTGGTTTTGGTTTTTCTATTAAATCACATGTCACTATTGCTTTAAAAGTATAAGCTATATCTCTTAATTCTTCATCTAATTCATGAAATTCATCTAGTGTTCTTGAAGTTATTATTCCTACAGTATATCCATTAGAGTCTAACCATTTAATTACTTCTTTCATTCCAGGAAAACACATTGCTTTATAATTAACATATGCTTTTCCCCATTCATGGCATATTTTATCTATTACTTCTTTATCATAATTAAAACTTTTTAAAAACTTTTCAGTTGTAGAAGACATAAATCTATTTAATTCTTCTTTAGTTAATTCCTTTCCCGTAACTGCTTTAACTGCTTCAGACATACTTTCAGTTTCAGGACCTAAACTATCTACTAAAGTTCTATCTACATCAAATATAATTATTTTTCTCATTTTATTCACCTTAATAATTATAACATAAAAAAGACTAGATTATTCTAGTCTTCTTTATTTAAAATCCATTTATTAACTAAAACCATTTTATCATATCCCCAATCTTCTAAAATGTGCTCTTTATACTTTAAAAAATTATTTTTTTCTAAACATCTTTCTGATGATTTATTAATAACCATAGTACTAGCACAAATAGTTTTTATATTGGTTTTATTAAATAAATAATCTATTACTAAAGATATTGATTTACTAGATATTCCTTTGTTCCAAAATTCTTTATTTATTCTAAAACCAATTGTTACTTGATTCTTATCTTTATCATAATGATATATTTCAAATAATCCACAAAATTCTTTTTTATAATATATTCCAAGTATAATTTCTATTTTATTATCAAATAATTCATCACAAGTATTTTTAATAAAAAAATCAGTATTATTTTGCATCTCTGGTACAAATGTTGGAACATATTTATATACTTCTTCATTATTTTTTAATTTATTAATATGATCTAAATCATCAATTGTTACTTTTTTTAATAATATATTATTATCACTAATAATAGGATATTCTTCAAATAATTTTTTCATAATTACACCATTATATTATTTTAATGTTCTAACTTTTTCTTTAATAATTCTTCAAATACATTTTTTATATTAATTATATATTTCTAAAAAATAACACCCCACTTTATTGAGATGCTATCTTATATTAGTTTTTTCTGAAACACAATAAAACTAGTTAGTTTCACTGCTAGCTTCACCACTTTCAATTGTTTTTACTAAACTAGAACATTCTGTTCTTTGGTTTTGGGCAACCAATAAATCATCCTCAAATCTTTCTTTTTTAAGTTCCCATTCTTTTAAATCACTTTCAACTGTCGTTAACATTGAGTTTAAAGATTCTTCAATACCAGTAATACATGAATAACTTTGATCATCCATCATTTTAAAATTAATATGTGCATCATCCAAATAGTATTGACAATCATTTAATGAAGCGTTTATATCAGCTAGTTTTGCCTTTTTTTCTCCTATTTCTGTTTTAAGTTTTTCATATGATTGTATTTGTAATTTACATTCATAAATTGAGCGTTTAATACCATTTATTTGTATATCTGCGTTGCTTTGACAAGCTGCTATTGCTTCATAATCAGGAACAACTGTTGCCATATAAACCTCCTTTAATTAATCATTTGTATCAATACTATAATCATTTTCCGACACATTGATATTTTTTGCACCACTATCAATTAAATCAAGAATTTTTTTAAATTTTTTTCCACGATCATCATCAAAACCTTTGTATACAATTTCTTCTATTTGATTATTATTAAATAAAATTAACTGTTCTGGTTTTGTAATTCCCATTGGATAAATACACCCTAAATAATCGTAAGTTTTTTTTGATTTACTATCAATTGATTTAAATCCGCAAATCATTATGTATACATTGCATTTTTTTATTTTTACAATTGTTCCAATATCATGATATTTATTCACTTACCTATTCACCCTTTCTTTTAATTTTACTTTTTATGACTTTACAATAGTCTTCAAATTCTTCATCTTTATATCCCATATGTAAAACATATTTTATAAAATCATTGTTTATTACAATCATTTCATTAAAACCTTCAAATCCAAAAGGATATCTAACAGCGCAATAATCGTATAATAATAGTCCTTTTGATTCTTTTTTAAATACTTTATGAGCAACTATCATATATAGTTCATTAGATAATCTAACTTTAACAATGGTACCAGCTGGTAATATATCATTTTTATTCATTTTTATCCACCTCAAGGTTACTACTATTAAGCATTCTAATTATTTCATCTTCTATTATATTATAATTATTAACTTTGTATCCTTCATAAATAATATTCGTTATATCACTATTCTTAAATAATGCAGCGTCATAATTAGGAGTAAAGCATTGAGGATATAAATAACCTATATAATCATAAAAGTTATTATCTACTTTTACACCATATCCAATAATTATTATTTTATCTTCGTTTCCTTTAATATTAACTACACTTCCAATTGGTAAATACTTATTTTTCATTTGATTTCATCCTCTCATCTAACCATTTGATATCATCTAAGTAATCAATTACTTGATCATCTTTATAACCTTCAAATATCACTTTCGAAATTTTTTTTGAATTAAACATGAAAAGTTTATCATTTGATTCAAACCCTTTTGGAATTCTTACAGCTGCATAATCAAATATTTTATTGTCTTTTAAAATCACTTTTAATGCTACAATCATAAATTTAATATTACTATCTTCCAAAACAACTACACTTCCAATTGGTAATATTTCTTTTTTCATTTTTAAATCTCCTATCTTTTTTATTTAAGATTACCAGAATAAGAAATCGATTCGACTGAATCATCTGGTTCTCTTACAACCGTAATGTTTTTTTCACCAGCATCATTTTCTTGAATTAAATATAATCCACCATTATATTCAAAAATTATGCCATCTTCAGTTTCAAAATCAGCTATATTATCATTTGCTGGTGGTGGTGAGTAAACATAAGGCATTGTATGATTTACTAAGAAATCAAATGGTACATTTTGAGAAGTTTCGCTGCCATTTGCTGTTACTGATACTTGGCCATTTCCAATAAAAGAAAAATTGAAAGTATTAACAGGATTATCATTTTCATCATAATCTATAATATATCCTGGTGGCCCAAATGAATAAGCAGTATTTAATATTAATTCATGCTCAGGATTATATACTCTTCTTTGACAATGTCCATCTGGAAAACGAAAACATATATTCTTACTTCCATCTGCTAAATCATACACATTAACTTCAATACCATTAACAACTGTTTTTGCAATAACATCTCCATTAGGCTTATAAGTGTAAGTAGTATCACCATCTACTATAATAATATCTTCAGCATATGCTCCATACCTGTTCATAAAACGTAAGATATCCATATCACGTTTAATATCACCTGTAGTTTTTGGTCCAACATAATCAAATCCAATATTAGGCTTAATTGTTAAACCAACTTCTGGAAAATCTCCTTGTAATATTTTTGCTAAATCGAACTCAACTCCAAGTTTAATCTCAGTAGAAGCAGTAAATTTAAAACTTTCAAGCATGCTTTTTTCCATAGAAAGTTTAGCAACTAATAAATCTAGCTCTCCTTTTAAATAAAGACCAACTTGTTCACTTTCTTCACTAACAGGTTCAATAGGGACACCATTTTTAGCAACTCTTATTAAGCTTTTAAAATCTATTTTTATTCCACCCTCTACCTTACCATAAAGCATTTTTACATCAAATTCTACTTTATCAGTTTGATTGCCAAATTCATCATATGCTTTTTCAGACACTAAGTATTCTAAACCGGTAAATTCTACTGCAACATGAGCGTCGAATTTTCCATGAAATATAGCCTTTATATCTGGAATAGAACCTGGAATAGTAGTTTCTAGTGGAAAAACATAGCCCGTTAAATATCCCGATTCATAGGTTGAAGCATTAATACCAAAATCAAATGAAAAATGTCCAACTGTTGAATTGGATTCATCTACTCTTGTTAGAACACCATTATCAAAATACTCCCATTTGTCAACTTGGTTCCAAAAAACAAATTCATATTTGAAAACGGTGCTGGAAAGGGATAACTCAGTACCATAAGAAGCAGATCCAACTTCCGAATTATTTAAATCAATTCCATCGCCCTTGAATTTTCCCGTCACATCGCTTGTACTAGAATATTGACTCTTAATTTCGCTTGTATATCTACAAACAGTTCCATCTCTATATCCGGTTGCAACAATTCTACTTTGATAAGAACCAAAAACTAAATCATTATCATTTTGCATCAAACGTTCATAACAATGAATAACATAATCAGAATACGAACTATATGTATTTCCATATTGATCTGTAAAAGTCGTATCAACTTCTAAAGGCTTCCCAGCATCAAATTTATCTAAATTAAGATTTTCTAATAAAAATTCATCATCCAAAAATTTTAAATCATCACCAAAATTTTCACCATCAGGATCATAATCTAAAAGTACATCAAATAATCTTTCATCATAATTCTCAGCTTGAGCCACTAGTTTTCCAACACGTATAGTTTGATTTAATGCTGCATCTATTTTTTCTTGTATATTGCAATTGCCACCATTTAAACAATTCACTGATGTTTTAAAAATACTTGTATCAACAGCGCCTATTTTATTGTTTATGGTTGTAATATCAGCAAGTGAGTTATTAAATGCATTTTTCATTCCAATTAATCTAGCTTCAGTAGCAAGTAATTGATCTATGCTAAAATCTATGCTATCAGATACTTCTTGATAATCGCCATTATCTAATTTAAACCCTTCATCATAGTCATAATGAATTTTATTTAATTGACTATTAATCATATTTTACCTCATTGTTGCAATAATTAAATCTTTTTACTATAATCTACACTTTCTATATCTTTAGTGTCATAAATAATTTCAGTTTTTGTATTTTTATAATTAATATATCTTTTTAATTTATTTACAAAATTTACACTCATTTTAGAAAATAAAGCAGATGAAAGAGCAAATTGCAAACCATAAATTATTTCTGTTGCTTTGACTGCTTGTAAAGCCCTGGAAGTTAGAACTATACCTCCAACAGTAACTAATAGTTTCAAAAATGATTTCAAAACATTTTTTAAATCATTATCTACATCAAAATTATTAACCTCATTAAATGAAAAATGTAAATTTGGTTTTTCCGTTGGTTTTACAAATCTACTATCATTTATTGGTCTTACAACTTTTCTTTCATAAAGAGTAATAAGACCAGGTTCTTCCTCACCATATTTTATTTTTACTTTAAAACCATTATCATTACTAAATTCATTATAAAATTTATCTTCTTCATCTTTAAATTTACTCATAATTACACCTCAAATTTAATTTTTGTTTTCAAACATTTCAAAAAGTTTAGAGTTTAATAACTCATCATCAACAACTGTTAAATCATAACTATTATTATTAACTATTTTCACTTTATAAAAAACATATGATATTGTTTCTAATTGTTCAGCTAATAGTAAATACATTTCATTATCCAAATGCAATATATCTATTACACAATAATTGATACCATTCTTTTTAAAAACTTGACCTTCTTTAAACATACTATTTTTCCTTTCTTTTTTAAAGAATGCAATTGATTAACCGCTTTCCTTGAGTAATAATAATAATTTATTTTTTCTTACCCTATTCAGTATAAATTTATCACATTTCTCAATATTTTACAATGGCAAGTGTAAATATATTTGTTAATCTATTTCTATTTGAACATTTCTCACTTCCTTAGTGTAACAAAAAATCAAGGCATAAAGCCTTGATTTTATTTTAATACTCTAACCTTTTCTTTAATAATTCCTTCAAATATATCTACATTTCCATTATAGCTTAGTGGTGATATTGGACTTGGATGATAAATTGGTATAACATCACATCCATTTACATTAAAACACTTACCAACTACATCTCTATATCTTTGATATTTAGTATCTATTATTGATCTAGTTGCTACATCACCTAATGGTAATACTATTTGAGGTTTTAATGCTAATAATTGTTCTATTAAATATTTTTTACAATTACTACTACACTCTTTTAAAAATTTTCTTTCAATTGGATAACACTTTACTGCTTCTAAAAAACATGTATCTTCTAATGCATAATCAATTAATTTTAATAATCTTTGTAAAACAATTCCTGATGGTATTAAATTATGATTTTCATCATACCATGCAACACCACTTTTTCTCCATCCATTATTGGCCGGAGCTTCACCTAATATAACTATATCAGATTTATTTCCAACAGAAACTGTTGAACCAGTATCAAACTTTTCAACCATTCCTGAACATTTATCACAAGATTTAATTTCATCATCTATCTCAATTATTCTTTGCTCTTGTTTCCATTTATCATATTCCTTTTTCATACAAACAGCACAAGGTCTATATCCAGCTTTAATTGCAGTTTCTTCATCCAAAAAGAATACTCTATCTTTAACATAATATCCTTTTTTAATCCATCTATTAGCAGAAGGACAATCAAGTTTTCCATATATTCCTAATCTTTTATTTCCACCAAGAGTACCTGGTATCTCACCTAAAAACTCTTCACCATGTTCATTAATTAGCTTATACATTAGATTTCCCCCTGAGCATATTATAGCATAAAAAAGGCTAGTTTTATCTAACCTTTTTATACTACTTATTATCACTAATCATTCTTTTTTTAAATACAATAACAGATATTATTATTGTTAATATAAAATAGATTAAAAATACAATAATATTTACAAATGATAAATTACTATAATCACAATGCAAAGTACCTTGTATTATATTTAAACAAGCTTCAAATGGTAATGATTTGCATATAACAGCAAAAACTTTTCCAATAGATTCTTTAGGAAAATACATTCCACTAGTAAAACATACTAATTGAACAACAATGCTTCCTAAACCTCCAGTACCTTTTTCACTAACCAAACTACCAATAAGTATACCAAGTGTAATAAAAAATACTGATATAACAATAGATACAAATATAGTAGTTATTATACTTAAACTAAATTTAAGTCCCATAACAATAGCTACTAAAAAGAATAAAACATTTTGAATAAAAACAATTGGTAATAATGATAATATATATCCTAAAATATAATCACTTGATTTCATAGGAGACGTACCAAGTCTTATTAAAAATGACGATGTTCTATCTTTAGCTATTAATGTAGCAGTAAATAAAGTTATAAATGAAAAACCAAATAATATAATAGATGGTGTAAAATTTTCTAATTTATAATTTTCTGCTGGTATATTAAATTGTTGAAATATAAATAATAAAAATATTGGTAATACAATTTCAAAAACTAAACTTAAAGGATCTCTTACTAATTCTTTAAAATTTCTTTTAGCAAAATTAATCATTCTCATTATAATTCGCCTCCAGTTGCAAGAGTTACAAAAGCATCTTCAAAATTTTTAGTTTTTGCCTTTTTAATTAATTCTTTAGAGGTACCAATATCAACAAGTTTTCCATTAGACATTATCCCTATTCTATCTGATAAACTCTCTGCTTCTTCCATATAATGTGTTGTTAGAATAATTGTTATTTTACCTTTTAATGAATTGATAATTTTCCAAAGTTCCTTTCTAGCAATTACATCTAATCCTAATGTTGGTTCATCTAAAAATAATATTCTTGGATCATTTATTAAACTTATTGCTATAGATACTTTTCTTTGCCATCCTCCTGATAAAGTTTTTGCTTTTTTATTTAATACTTCATCAAGTTTAAATTGTTTAATTAATTCATTAATCTTGCTATCTTTATTTTTAATTTGATAAACTCCAGCCATAAACTCTAAATTCTCTTTAACAGTTAAATTTGGAGCTATAGCTGTTTCTTGTGGTGATACATTTAATACTTCTTTTATCTTATACACATCTTTTTTCATATTCATATCTTCTATAATAATATCACCAGAAGTAGGAAGTATTAAGCCAGATAGCATTTTTATTGTTGTAGTTTTTCCAGCACCATTTACTCCTAGAAGAGCAAATAATTCGCCTTGTTTTATTTTTAAGTCAATTCCATTAACAGCAATTTTATCTTTAAATTTTTTAGTTAAATTTTTTGTTTCAATAGAATTCATTTTATTTATTACCTGGCATTATTTTATCCATAGTATCTTCTATTACTTTAGATTTAACAATAGCCATTCCTTTCTTCTTATCACATAAAACTACAACTGTATCTCCAGGTTTAATATTAAACATATCTCTTGCTTCCTTAGGAATAACAATTTGACCTTTCTCACCCACTTTAGCAATTCCAACATACTTATCTTTCATTTATTCCTCCATAAGTATAACTAGTAATACTTTTCATACTTGATTATAGCCCATTTATTTTAAAAAGTAAACAATATAAAAATAGTTAGAATACTAACTATTTTTTTTCATAACTAATTGTTTTGGCATATCTTTTGCCATTTGATAATTTTTATAACATTCTTTATCAGTTACTTCTTTAATTATTTTAATAAATTTTGGAATTTGAATTTCTTGTTCTTCACTGGAAAGTTCTATTTCCATAATTGCTTGATTATCCCATTCGGGATAAATATCTATTTCAAAATATTGATTATTATCTACAAGGCAATATCTTGTTTTATGAATAGGATGTAATCTATTATCTGCTTCCATTAAAAGAGATAAGTATTCATCTTGAGTAAGTTTTCTTTCTGTTTCAACTCTTTTTAAATTTGATATTTTTCTTTTCTCAGTTAAATAATATAAATAATCTCCATCTATACCTCTTGCTCTTACTCTTCTTTCAACACCATCTTCACTTTTTAAATATGTTTGAACAATATCTATTTTAGTGCAATTAGGCATTCTTTCTAATTCTTTAATGTCAGGATAATATATCAAATATTTTCTTTCTATTTCATAAGGTTCAGGTTCTCCTAAAAATACTGTTATTTCTTTTAGTAATCTTTCTAATTTTTCTTCAAATTCAGTACTATTATCTATAATTCTAAAATGAGGATGTCCAGTCCATGCAGAAATAATTTTATCATCTAGTTTCTTTGCTTCTTCTACACTTTCTGTTCTTGCCATGTTATTAGCTAAAGTATACACATTTTCTTTTCCTTTAGCAGCACTAACTAAATGAAATACTGCATCATAAGAATCTCTTTCTTTAGTTTCACTTGTTCCAAATTCTCTTAATAATTGTTTAAATTCTGCTTCTTTCATATATGCTTTGTTATCTAATAATCCCCTATCACATACAATAAGTATTTTATTAGATTTCATAGTTTTAGCTGCATCGTCAAATATCTGTTCTTTTACTTTTTGTAATCTAAATTGAAATGTTTGATAATCATAATTAGAATTACATGTCCATGGCGCTACTCCATTTGATATTAACTCAGTAGCTGTTTCTGGAACAAATAAAACTGTGTAACCTCTTTTAGAAAAATAATTATTAATCCATGTTAATGCAGTTGTTTTGCCAGCACATGGACCACCTGTTAAAACTATTTTACTAATTTTAATATCCTTTTGTTCCTTTGTATGATTTAATAATTCATCTAAAGAAACATTATATAATGACGCTAACAAATTTAATTTATTTACATCTGGCATTGATTTACCCATTTCCCATTTACTCACTGCTTTATCAGTTACATCTAATTGATAAGCAACAAATCTTTGAGTTAATCCACTATCTTTTCTTAATTGATATAAATAATTACCAAAATCAATATTTTTCATCTAACCCTCCCAACGGCCATATATTATACCATATAATTTTTATTTTTTCATTAACAATTGCATTTCTTGCTCAGGAATTTCCTTTGATTGAAATGATCTAACTCTTTCTATTTCTTCTAAACTAATAGTATCAATTAATTTAATATCTACTAAACCTATTAAAGTATTTATATAATTTGATGGATCTTCTTGATCTTCATTTAATTTTTCAATACTAAGTAAATACTTTAATCTATCATTTAACTCTTTCATTCTTGCAACATGTTCTTTATCCATTTTTAATAATACTTTTTTCATTTTAGATGTCCAAGCATTTACCTCTTTAATACGTTTTTCAATATCGCCTTCTTTTTTAGTTATTTCTTCATATTCTTTATTTAATTCATCTGCCTTTTTTTGTCTTGCTTTTAAATATGCTTGTGAAACAGCAGCTATCTCTTGTTGTAACCTCATTAATTTTTCTTTAACTTTTGGAAAATGACAAAGTTTTTGAAAGTTTTGACTAAAAAAAGTAGAATAAACATTATTATCATAACAAAGTATTTTTTCAATAAAACCAACTAAAGGTGGGCAAAAGTAGTCTTTATAACTACAATTATATAAATCTACTTCATATTCATCATAATGATCCCATTCGGTACCTTTATTACCTGATAATTTATAATGTACTTCATCAATGTAATGATATTCATCTTTATCATATTCATGATGTAATGATTCACTTCTTGGAATTCGTGAATATTTACATTCCCTCTTTACTATACTTTGTTCACCACATCTTTTAGCAACTTGTACCTGTAATTTTTCTAACCCTTCTTTATCAAATGTTATAAAATATTTTTCTCTAACATCTCCATTATTTCTGAAATATATCATTTATCTCCCTCCTTGCAATTTGATTATATCTTGAAATAATGGCTTTTTATCCATTAAGAACTCTACTATTGGTAGAACTTTTAAAATAAAAAGACTAGTTTTATCTAGCCTCTAAATTATTTGTTCTTTATAATAAGATGGGAAAATTTATCACTGTCAATGATATCCAAAACTTCTTTTGGTCTAAAATCTTTGTTCTTTAATTCTTCTATACTTTCCCAAGTAAGGGTTAAAAAGTCCTTTTTCTTTTCTTCAATATTATTTATTACTTCTTTATCATAGTTTGATTTATCATCTAGTTTAAGCTCATTTACAATCAATATCTCATGATAATATTTTCCATTAAAACTAGAATGGAAAAAGTTTTCTACTAATCCAAGACTTTTTACGAAGGTAGCTTTAATACCAGTTTCTTCTAAAAATTCTCTTGTTGCTGTTTCGTTAGAAGATTCACCTAACTCACATCTTCCACCAGGCAATGCCAAATGATCAACTCTAGTATCTCTTTGAACAAGTATCTTATTTCCTTTTCTAATTATTATAGCAATTCTATAATTAAAAACTATATTATTTTTTTCAAATTGAATATCATTATCAATCATATTTATTTCCTTTCAATTTTTATCTTATCATTCTTATTTTAATAAATAATATCAACAATTTAAACATAAAAAACTATTTATCTGTCAACTCAATTATACCACAAGTTCAAGCAAATTTTTCATTGTCATAGTGTTTGATATTATGAACATAAAGAGACTAGATTTCTCTAGTCTTAATATTACCTATTGTTAATAGCAGCTTGTACAGCAGCTCCATTAGGGATAATAATATTTGCACCATTTTTTGTGATTTTTTTCCTTTACACATTCCTTCTATTACAGTAGTATATACTTCAATATATTTGGTACTAATAAAACCAAATTGATTTACAAATCAATTATATTAGTGGCTATTTTATTCGAAAACTTCTCATCATGTTCAACAAATATCATTGTTAATTGGTATTCCTCAATTAGCTTTTCTAATTGCATCCTACTAAAAATATCAATATAATTTAATGGTTCATCCCATATATAGATATTTGCTTGTTCACAGATACTTTTAGCAAGTAATATTTTTTTCTTTTGTCCTTCACTATAACTATAAATAGATTTATTGAATTGTTCTCTTTCAAAATCCATTTTTCTCAATATTGCCTTAAATAATGTTTCATCTAGATTATTATCTTTTATAAAATCTGATAAACTACCATTTAAATGAGAGGTTTCTTGAGATACATAAGAAATTTTTAAATTACTTTGCATATGTAATTCGCCTTGATAAGATATCTTTTCACCTAATAATAGTTTTATAATACTAGACTTACCACTACCATTTTTACCTTTTAATTGTAGTCTATCACCATCATCTAAATAAAAATTAATATTTGAAAAAACTTTTTTATCTCCATAATAAATACTTAAATTATGTACTTCAATTAAATGTCCATTTCTATTTTTTAATGGCCTTAATTTCAAATTTTCAACTTCTTCAATATTTTTAAGTAGTTTTGATTTTTCATCAATCTCTTTTTCCATTCTCTGTTGCGCTACTTTAGATCTTTTCATCATTTTAGCAGATTTATGACCTATAAATCCTTTATCTATTGGTCCATCCCACGTCATTTGATATTTTGATTTTTCAACTTTATTTGACCATTCAGCGGTTCTTTTTGATGATTCTTGTAATCTTGATATATCTTTTTTTAATTTGTCGTTTTCACTTAATTCAAAATTATCCTGTCTTATTTTATTCTCATACCAAGTAGAAAAATTACCTTGTTGAATTTCTATATTAGCTCTATTGATTGATAAAACATGATCTATACAACTATCCAAAAATGTTCTATCATGTGATACTAATATAAATCCTTTTTTATTGCTTAAATAATTTGCAACTACTTTTCTTGCAGTTGCATCTAAATGATTAGTTGGTTCATCAATTAAAAGGAAATTATTTTCTTTTAAAAATAATATAGCAAGTAATATTTTAGTTTGCTCACCTTTGCTCAAAGTATTAAAAGGTCTATTTAGTGTATCAATATCTATATCAAGTAATGATACTTCTCTTTCAAATTTCCAAATCTCATAATCATTAAAATATGAAGAAGCAATTTGATATGAATTTAATTTTTCATCTTTAACTTTAAAAGGAAAATATTCAAATTGAACATCTGATATAATTAAACCATTATATTCATATTTACCTAATAACAAATTTAAAAAAGTTGTTTTTCCTTTTCCGTTTCTACCAATAAAACCCAATTTCCAATTTGTATCTATATTAAATGAAACATTTTCAAAAATATTATCAGGATGATTATCATAATTGAATGTTAAATTAGAAACTTTAATCATTGACATAGATATTACCTCTTATTCAAATTATACCATAAAAAAGACTAGATTTCTCTAGTCTCAATATTACTTATTATTGATTGCAGCTTGTGC
>CAMJBC010000007.1 GCA_946403755.1 uncultured Mycoplasmatota bacterium | reverse complement strand
GCATTACATATGGTTTAAATAATTCTAAAGCCATATCTTTTGGAACACCACATTGGTACATTTTTAGATTTGGTCCTACTACGATAACACTACGTCCTGAATAGTCAACACGTTTACCTAGTAAGTTTTGTCTAAATCTACCTTGTTTACCTTTTAACATAGAAGATAATGATTTTAATGGTCTATTACCTACACCTTGAACACTTCTTCCACGTCTTCCGTTATCTATTAAAGCATCTACTGCTTCTTGAAGCATACGTTTTTCATTTTGAACAATGATTGTTGGTGCTTCTAATTCTAATAATTTTTTAAGACGATTATTTCTATTAATAATTCTTCTATATAAATCATTTAAATCAGAAGTTGCAAATCTTCCACCAGGAAGTTGAATCATTGGTCTTAAATCTGGTGGTAATACTGGAAGAACATCTAAAATCATCCATTCAGGTCTATTACCACTATCTAAGAATGATTGTAAACAATCTAATCTCTTTAATAATCTTAATTTCTTTTGACCTTGTGATTTGTCTACTTCTTTCTTTAAAGCAGCTACTTCTTTTTCAAGATCAACTTCTTGTAATAGTTCTTTAACTGCTTCAGCACCCATACCTACTCTGAATTCATCGCCATATTTTTCATAATATGCTCTGTATTCTTTGTCAGATAATGTTTGTTTTTTAGCAAGTGGAGCTGTACCTGGATCTAATACTATATAACTTACGAAATATAATACTTCTTCAAGTTCTCTTGGTGAAATATCTAAAACAAGACCCATTTTAGGAGGTACACCTTTAGCATACCAGATGTGAGATACAGGACTAGCTAAATCTATATGTCCCATTCTCTCACGTCTAACTTTAGCACGAGTAACTTCTACTCCACATCTATCACAAATTACATTTTTATATCTTAATCTTTTATACTTTTTACAAGTACATTCGAAGTCTTTTGTTGGACCGAAGATTTTTTCACAGAAAAGTCCATCTCTTTCAGGGTTTAAAGTTCTATAATTGATTGTTTCTGGTTTTTTAACTTCACCATATGACCATTCATGGATCATTTCAGGAGAAGCTATACCAATACGAATTCCTTCAAATTCATTAACATCCATCATTATTCTTCACCCCTTTCATAAGCATCTTCAAAGTTATCATCAAGTCCATATTCTTCTTCGTAATCTAAGTCATCATCATCCGGATCAAAGTCCTCAATATTTGAGTAATCTTCTTCTTCTAATTCATCATCAGGTTGAACATCTTCATATTCACTTTCGTCAACTTCAGGTTCTTCAGGTTTACCAATTTCTTCGATTGATACTGGAGTATCTTCTTTATCTTCTTCTCTTTCAAGATCTTTGATATTTCTTAATTCACCTTTGTTGTCAATCATTTGAATATTTAATCCTAATGCTTGGAATTCTTTTATTAATACTCTGAATGATTCTGGAATTCCTGCGCTTGGAACTGGTTTACCTTTAACAAGTGCTTCATATACTCTTACACGTCCTACTACATCATCTGATTTAACTGTTAGAACTTCTTGTAAGATATGAGCAGCACCATAAGCATATAATGCCCAAACTTCCATTTCTCCAAATCTTTGACCACCGAATTGAGCTTTACCACCAAGTGGTTGTTGAGTAACTAATGAGTAAGGTCCTGTTGCACGAGCATGGATCTTATCATCAACCATATGTACAAGTCTAATCATGTACATAACACCAACAGCTACACGTTTGTCAAATCTTTCACCAGTACGTCCATCATAAACCCATGATTTGTAATCAGGATCAAGTCCAGCTTCTTTAGTTTGTTCAATAATGTCTTCTTCAGTTGCACTATTGAATATTGGAGTTGCATAATGAACACCTAATTTTTTACCAGCCATTCCTAAGTGTAATTCTAGGATTTGTCCTAAGTTCATACGAGAAGGAACACCTAATGGGTTTAATATAATATCTACTGAAGTACCATCTGGTAAGTATGGCATATCTTCTTCAGGTAAGATAAGTGAACAAACACCTTTGTTACCATGACGACCAGCCATTTTATCTCCAACTTGAATCTTTCTCTTCTTAACTAAGTAAACTCTTACTATTTTTGAAACACCAGCAGGTAATTCATCAGAGTTTTCTTTAGTAAATATTTGTACATCATGTACAATTCCTGAGCAACCATGTGAAACTCTAAGTGAAGTATCTCTAACTTCTCTTGTTTTTTCACCAAAGATTGCATGTAATAATTTTTCTTCTGAAGATAATTCTTGCATTCCTTTTGGAGTAACTTTTCCAACAAGAATATCATTTTCTTTAACTTCAGTACCTATTCTAACAATTCCATTTTCATCTAAATTCTTACGAGCTTCTTCTGAAATATTTGGAATATCTCTTGTAAATTCTTCTGGTCCTAATTTTGTATCACGACATTCTATTTCTTTCATTTCTAAGTGAATTGAAGTTAGAACATCATCTTTAACTATTCTTTCATTTAGGATAACAGCATCTTCATAGTTATAACCATTGTAAGTCATAAAAGCTACTACTAAGTTCTTACCTAAAGCGATTTCTCCTTTATCAGTAGAAGGTCCATCAGCAATAACTTCTCCCTTATGAACTTTTTCACCTTTCTTAACGATAGGTCTTTGATTATAACAAGTTTCTGCATTACTTCTTTGATAACTAATTAATTCATATACTCTCTTCTCTTTTGAGTTAGAAACTATAATTTTCTTAGCATCAACATATTCAACAACACCATCTATATCACTAACTACTGAACATCCACTATCTCTAGCAATAGCAGCTTCAACACCAGTTCCTACAATAGGAGCTTCTGTAATCATTAGTGGTACAGCTTGTCTTTGCATGTTTGCACCCATTAATGTTCTGTTAGCATCGTCATGTTCCATGAATGGAATCATACTTGTTGTAACAGATACGATTTGTGATGGTGAAACATCTATATAATCTACTTTATCAGGTGTAACAATTAAGTTATCTTTATTAAATCTAACTGGTACTTGTTCATCTGTAATTACCCCATTCTTATCTACATTAATAGTAGCTGGGCTAATATAATAATCTTCTTCTTCATCAGCAGTCATATATACTATTTCATCTGTAACAGTATTATTAACTACTTTTCTATATGGAGTTGTAATAAATCCATATTCATTTACTCTAGCATAAGATGCAAGAGATGTAATAAGACCAATGTTTTGACCTTCTGGTGTTTCGATTGGACAAATTCTTCCATAGTGTGAAGGATTAACGTCACGAACTTCCATACCAGCTCTTTCTCTTGATAAACCTCCAGGTCCAAGAGCACTAAGTCTTCTCTTATCATTTAATTCAGCAAGTGGATTTATTTGATCCATGAATTTTGAAAGTTGAGAACTTCCAAAGAATTCTTTTAATGCTGCTGTAACTGGTCTAATATTAATCAATGACTTTGGTGTAACTGCATCGATTTCTTGAGTAGACATCTTATCTCTAATTTGTCTTTCCATACGTGCAATACCAATTCTAAATTGATTTTGAATTGTTTCACCAACTTGTCTAACACGTCTATTTCCTAAGTGATCTATTTCATCATATTTACCAATACCATATAATAAACAAATATAATATGATAATGAAGCATATACATCAGATATAGTTAATCTCTTAGTATCGATAGTTTGATCATTACCAATAACTTTGATAACTTTTTCTGAATCATCATTAGCATATACTAAAACTTCTTGAATTTTATTATATGTGTCAAGTTCTTCGTTAATAGTCACTTCTTTTACACCATATCCATTTTGGAATAATGGTTTAATTTCTTCTAAGATATCTTTAGTAATAACTGTTCCTTTTTTAACAACAACTTTCTTACCATCTTTAATATCTTGAGCTATTCTATTGTTAATTAATCTATCTAATACGTTTAATTTCTTATTGAATTTATATCTTCCTACTTTACCTAGATCATATCTAAATTTATCAAAGAATCTAACGATTAATTGGTTTTTAGCTGAATCTAATGTAGCAGGTTCACCTGGTCTTAATTTTTCATATATTTCAATTAAAGCTTCATCAGTATTCTTAGTAGAATCTTTTTCTAAAGTATTAATTAAATATTCATCTTGACCAAATAATTCTAGAATTTCTTCGTCTGAAGAAAGTCCTAAAGCACGTAATAATGTAGTAACTGTAACTTTTCTAGTTCTATCAATTCTTACATACAAAATACCCCTGGCATCTAATTCATATTCTAGCCAAGTTCCTTTATTAGGTCTAACTTCACTTGAAATGATGTTTCTACCACTTTTATCTACTTCATTTTTGTAGTAACAAGATGGTCCCATAACAAGTTGACTATTAATAACTCTTTCTGCTCCATTTATAATAAATGATGCAGTATCAGTCATTAATGGCATATCACCTAAAAATACTTCTTGTTCTTTTACTTCTCCAGTCTCATTTATAAATAGTCTAGCTTTAACTTTTAAAGGAGCTGCATAAGTAACTTTTCTTTCTTTACTTTCCTTAACAGAATATTTTGGCTCATCAAAATAATAATCACCAAATTCAAGTGATAGTGATCCTGAAAAGCTTTCTACTGGGAAAATATCATCGAATACTTCTCTTATTCCTTCCTTTAAAAATAAGTCAAATGAATCTTTTTGAACTTCTAAAAGATTAGAAAGTTCTAGCGTACTACGCTTTGTTGAGAAACTTCTTCTTTCTCTATGGTCACCAAATTTAACTGTTTTGTATGCCACTATTTCACCCCAATCCTAAATTTTTAAAGAACACAAATTTTAATAATAAAACAAATGTACTGCAATTTATAATTTTAGCACATGTGTTTTCAATATGTCAACAGTGTTTTTTAAAATTTAATTTTTTTTACTTTATATATAAAGTAACCTTTTTCTTTGTTAATAACGTCAATTTCACATTTGTTTTCTTTTATTATTTTTGCTATTGAAAGAGCACCTTGATCTTTACGTATTACAAAATATAATGTTCCATCATCATTCATATGGCTAAATGATTCAAGTAATATTTCTAATACTTTAGCTTTACCTACTCTAATAGGAGGATTAGTTATTACAACATCATATTTGTCTTTAACATTTTCATAAGCGTCACTTTCAAATATATTTCCTGTAAATCCTTTAAGTTTTTTAGTATTTCTTTTAGCTAGATGTACTGCTCTTTTATTGATATCAATCATATCAACATATGAATTATTAACTACTGATATAACAGCACCTATAAATCCATATCCACATCCTACATCTAATACTTTTAAGGGTTTATCCTCAACACTAAGATATGTCTCTAATAATAGTTTGCTTCCATAATCAATATATTTTTTAGAAAACACTCCATTATCAGATAAAAAGACAAATGAAAAGGAACTATATTTGTATACGAGTTCTTTAGTATTACTAACCAAATTTTTATCGTTTGTAAAATAATGACTCATCAAATATAGTTCCCCTTTCTTCACATTTTTTTACTTTACCCTTATAACGCAAAAAACCCTTTATTAATAAAAGGGTTGCTTTTTATTCTTTTGATTAAGCTAATTCTACAGTAGCGCCAGCTTCTTCTAATTTAGCTTTTAATTCATCAGCTTCAGCAGCAGGAATTCCTTCTTTAACATTTCCACCAGCATCAGCAATATCTTTAGCTTCTTTAAGACCTAATCCAGTTACTTCTCTAATTACTTTAATAACTTGTAATTTTTGAGCACCTGCATCTTTTAATACAACAGTCTTAACGCCAGCATCAGCACTAGTGTCTTCAGCAGCACCAGCAGCTGGAGCAGCAGCAACAGCTACAGCACTTGGATCTACTCCGAATTCTTCTTTCATCATATCAACTAATTCTTTAACTTCAAGAATAGTTTTTTCTTTTAAAGCTTCAATAATATCTTTGTTTTCAATTTTTGCCATTAGTTATTCCCTCCTTTTTCTAACTTTTCAGCATATAAATTTAATCCTATACTTAAATTTCTTACATGTTCAATTAAGCCACCAGCAAACATTGTAAGTAATCCTTCCATACTTGGTATAGTAGCATATTGATTAATAGTATTTACATCTACTACTTCATTGTCAATATAACCAACTCTTACTTCTAAAGCTGGATGTTCTTTAGCGAACTTACTAACAACTTTAATTGGTTCAATAATTGAATCAGAGAATAAATAAGCATTAGGTCCTGACATATAATCGTTTAATTCAATCTTCTTATTCTTTAAAGCTAAATTCATAAGAGTATTTTTATAAACTTTAATATCAGAATTTACGTCTCTTAAACTATTTCTTAACTCAGCAATTTCACTAACTGTTAAACCTTGATAATTTAATAACAAGAATGTTTTAGAACTATCTAATTTATCAGTTATTTCTTTTACTATAGCTTCTTTTTGTTTAAGAATTTCTTTACTTGCCATATAAGTCTCCTTTCTGTATAAATAAAAAGTTTCCTCATGACAAGGAAACGTTATAATCTTGTATTATAAATTGTTTCCTCGGTAAGATTTATTTTTGTACTTACTGTCTTTGGTCACTTCAACGTCATTGATTATATAATACTTTTTCTTATTTTTCAAGTACTTTTTTGCATTTTATTGCAAAAATTCTTTTAATATTTTATTTAATTCTTCTTTAGCTATTGGTTTAGGTAAATAATTGTTAAATCCTAAAGAAATATATTTATCTCTAGATCCAGATTCATTATTAGCAGTTAATGCTATTACTGGAGTATTAAATCCATTAATTAGTTTTAAATTAGTTAATGTTGATGCTCCGTCCATTTCAGGCATAAAATCATCCATCATAATTAAATTATATACATTTCCAGCGTTAATCTTTTCTAAACATTCTTTACCACTATTTGCTAAATCTACTTCTACTTTATAATCTTTAAGTAATCTCTTAGCAACTTTTAAGTTAACACCGTTATCATCAACTACTAGTATTTTCTTACCAGTTGCATCAAATATACTTAATTCTTCAGCAAATATACCTTCTACTTCGTTAGAAGTTTTAGCTATAATGTTTTGTTCTAGAGTAAAGATGAATGATGTTCCAACACCTACTGCACTTTTAACATGAATTTTTCCACCCATTAATTCAATAAGTTTTTTAGTAACAGCTACTCCTAGTCCACTTCCATCAAATCCATCAGTTTTATCGCCTAGTTGATAACTTGTAAATAAATTTGGTAGTGCAGATGCTTCAATGCCTTTACCACTATCTTCTATATTAATAATTAATCTACATTTATCATTTAATACTTTTCCATCTACACCTATGTATATATTTCCTGCTTCAGTATACTTAACTGAATTAATTAATAAATTCGTAAGAATAGATTTTATTTTAACAATATCACCATTTAATACTTGAGGTAATGTTGGATCAACATCAACTTTAAAATCTAGTTTTTTATCTCCTACATATCTTTTAGCTGTAATTAGTGCATCATTTATCAAATTATTAAGAATATAATCTTTATTTGTAATTTCTAATTTACCAGCATCTATTTTAGATATATCAAGTATTCCATTTACTATTTCAAGTAAGTTAATAGCGGAAGTAGTAATAATATTAACTTCTTCTTTTTCATCAGGTCTCATTTCTTCTTCTGATAATGCTTCACTAAATCCAACTATTGCATTTAATGGAGTTCTTATTTCATGAGACATACTACTTAAGAAATCGCTTTTAGCTTTATTAGCTCTATCAGCACTTTCTTTAGTAATATTTAATTCTTCAATCATATTCAAATCAGGGTTAGCAACACTGAAATATATTACTGCTGAAGCTAGTGCTGTTAATGAACAAGTTATATATAAATGTGGCACAAAGATTTGAGCAATTGCTCCAATTATACCAACTATTATTACATATCCCATAGATATGAATTTTTTCTTTTGGGCTTTTTCTTTAACTCTAAAAAACACAATAAACCAACTAACTATAAATATTCCAAATACTGCATAACAATATATTGGGGCTGGTCCATGTGATACCATGTATAACTTACCTTCCGGAGTTTGATTTAAAACTAAAGCTGGTATAACTAAAGCAACTAATATAAGAACAAACTTTTTAATTACTGACATGAAAAAGTCTTTTTTAGGATTGTCTTTAAAAGCAACATACCCTTGGTTTTCTTTAGAAACGGTAGTTATGAAATACATTGTTACTATTCCACCCCAAACAATAAACATAGAATTATGTAATTGTTTAGTTATTCTTGATAGTAATGCCCATTCAGGTTTAGTAATCATAAAATTTAGATTATTAATTACTAATTGAACAAGCAATGATATAAACATAGCAGTACATAAATAATTTTCTAATGTCATTACTTTTTTCTTTTTCAAAAATATAATGAAAATCATTAAAGTATACAAAAACGCTGATAATGGAAAAATCATATATCTAAATGTTTCTGCTGTAATAGCCATATTTATCTAACTCCTTTCTAATTTGCCATATAATTTTTTAAAATTTCATTTACCCTATTTGCTTCAGCCATTAATTTATCATAATTTGCATTAACAAATTCAACATTGTTATCTTTTCCTGCAAGTTCATGTTCATAAGACATATCACCCAATTCTTCAAATCCCATGTATCTTGCATTACTCTTTAAGCCATGTGTTTCAATAGCATAATTTGCCATATCACTAGATTCTTTAGCTGTTTTAATTTTATTCATATTATTATCAAATTCAGCAACAAATTCTTCAGCTGCTATATCAAATGTATCCATATCGCCAAGAGATTCTAATGCTTTATCAACATTACATTTATTAGCTTCTAAATACTCTCTTGTATGACTAGCTGCTACTGCAGATACTGGTGCTGCAGCTTCAACAGGTGTAACTGCTTCAGGAGCAGGCATTGGAGTAACTGGAACCTCCACTGGTTGTGCCACAGGTACTTCCACTGGGGCTTGTTCAACCACAGGTGTTACTGCAACTGGTTCTGGTACAGCAGGTGTCATTGGTACCTCAACTGGTGCTGGAGTAACTGGTACTTCTACAGTTTGAGTTACTGGAACCTCCACTGGTTGTGCTACAGGTACTTCTACTGGAGCTTGTTCAACCACAGGTGCTGGTGCAACTGGCGTAGGAGCAACAGGTGTCACAGGTACTTCAGCTGGTTTATTGAATTGTACTTCTACTGGTTGTTGTGGAGTATTTACAGCAACTGGTGCTGTATTTCCAACTTCTCCATTTGTATTTTCATTTAAAAACAATTTTAACACTCTCCTTAGTTCTTTCTTATCTACAGGTTTTGAAAGATATTCATTATATCCAACTTCTATATATTTTTCTCTAATTCCAGAAATTGCATTTGCAGTGTATGCAACTACAGGTATTTTAAATCCTGGTATTTCTTTTAATGTATTTATAACTGTTGATTCTTCTGGCATACCATCATCTAATAATATTAAGTTATATGCATTACCTTGTTTAACACTTTCTATAAATGCGTTTTGATCTGCAAAATCAACAATATTAACTTTATATTTTGATAATTCTTTTCTAGCAACTTTTAAGTTAACTTTATTATCATCTACTACTGCTACTGTTTGTCCAGAAGCATCAAATGGTTGAGTTGATTCATCTTCTCCTAAACTTTGTTTATTTACTACTGTTTGATCAACTATTACTGAGAATGTACTTCCTTGTCCATATACACTTTGTACATCAACATTTCCACCCATAAGTTCAACCATTTTCTTAGTTATTGATAATCCAAGCCCAGTTCCTTCAACTGAATTATTTTTATCTAAATCAAATCTTTGAAACTTAGTAAATAATTTTCCAAGGTCTTCTTCTTTAATTCCCATACCTGTATCAGATACTGATAATTTAAGATTACAAGTATCTCCTTTTAAATCTCCAGTTACTGTGAAATTAATTTGACCTTTTTTTGTATATTTAATTGCATTAGTTAAAAAATTAATTATTATTTCCTTAATCTTTCCTGCATCACCATATAATACTGGTGGTATTTTAGGATCAATATTTGAATGAAATTCAATTGGTTTTCCTGATGTATCTAATCTTGATTTTGATAGTGAAATAACCTCATCAGTTAATTTTTTAAATGAGTATTCTTCTGGAGTTATTTCAATAACATCTTCTTCTACTTTAGAAATATCTAATATTCCATTAACTATTTCAATTAAACTTTCTGAAGACATAATAATATCATTTAATTCTTCTTTAGCGCTTGTAGAAATATCTTCTTCCTCTTTTAATGCTTGGCTCAAACCAATTATTGCATTAAGTGGTGTTCTTATTTCATGTGACATATTAGATAAGAATTTTGTTTTATCTGCATTTGCTTTACTAGCTTCTTCTTTAGCATCATTTAATTCATTAATAACACCAATATCTGGATTTTCCATTGTGAAATACATGAATATTTCCGCAAAAATAATTGCTGTTACTATGCTATACACACCACCAAATATTTCAGGAACAACACGTTCGAAAGTTCTATTGCATGACGCCCCAATTAAGAATAATACAATTAATCCTATTAAAGGAATATATCTTTTTCTAGCTTCTTTATTAAAGTTTTTAAACATTAGTATTGCCCAAAGAACTATAAATCCGCCTATTATGATTAATAGTTTAACATACATTCTTGTTTGGCCTAATAAATATGAATGTATTCCGACCTCATTTGGTAAAATACAAAAATATGTAGATAATACTATTGCTAATGCTAAAAATACGTACATCCATTTTTTAAAATAATTATTGTATTTATTATTTTTAAAATCAATTCTTCCTTGATATCTTTTAGATGTTAAAGCAAGTGTATACATACTTAATACACATAAAATGAAAATAAATAAAACTATATGTATTTTATTTAAAATGAAAAAAAGTATATCACTTTTTACCCATATTGGCAAAATTAATCTTATTATATCTTCAATAGCTGCTGCAAATGTTAGCCATAGTGAGGTACTGTAGCATACATTTTCAATAGTTTTAACTTTTCTTTTTGAATAAAACATGTACATTACAATTGAAAGATATACTAAAGCTGAAACTACAAAGTAAGTACATGGGGCTAAATTTTCAATAGTTAATTCTTTAAATTGTACCACACTAAAACACCTCTATTCTTAATAATTATAACACCAAAACGTTTTTATTTAAATAAAAAAAAGTAATTTTCATTACTTTTTCTTAATTACAATTTCTACACTTGTCGTTCTAGATGTATATGTTAATTTATTATCAGCTCCGCTTACCATAACTGGTACTGAGAATGTACCTTCAGTTAAGTTAGCTAAATCAATATAAGCTGTTATATCTTCAGATTTTAGTTTATTTAATACATCATCTACACCTTTAACAATAACTGTAACTGCTGTTACTTGATCTTGTGTAGCTTGAACTATATATTTACTAGTATCAAGATTTTTAAATGTGATTGGAATATTTTCAAATTCTTTTGAAGATTCCTTTTCCATTTCAACTTTAATAGTTATAGCTGTTTCAGACATAGATCTTACACCACTAGGTTTTACTATAGTTTCTTGATATGTCTTATTACTTGATAACCCTGAAACATCTATTTCAACTTCTATTTCACTAATTGTATTTAATACGCTTTCTTCTCCATATAGAGTTACATTATTTACATTAGCAGATATAGAACTAATAGCACTTCCATTTGCTGGTTCTCCTACTGGTACAACATTAACTGGTACAACTTTACTTGGACTAGTTACTGTAACTGTTGCTGTTACTGTAGATGGAACTATTTCAACATCACTTATTTCTGTACCTATTTCATTATATGCAACTAATTTAACATTCTCTAATGAATATGTTCCTGCTGAATTAGCATTTAATGCATTTACATCAACTATTGCTTTAACACTTGCTACTGTATCTAATTTTTCTCTATAAGATTTAACAATAGCATCATTTTTAGATAAAGCTATATTACTTATAACTAATGTACTATTTAATTTATCTGTATTTAATATATCTGTTGTAAGAGTCTTAGATTCACTAACTTTTTCATAAACTACTAATGTTATTCTAGAAGGATCTAATTTGTAATCTAATGTATTAATTGGATTATTATATTTAATATTAACTTTATGAGTTCCTTCGCTTACATCAGTTAAGTCTAATGTTAATTTATGATCTCCTAATTGTTCTGCTAAATATAAATCACTTTTTCTACCCATAAGAACTATATCAGCACTTTCAGGTATTCCTTCTACTACGAAGTTTTCTTCATTATAATCAGCAACAATTGGTACATTTGATAATACTACTGATTCAGTTTCTCTTAAATTAATTATTTTTCTATCTACTGCGAAGAATGCAGCAAATGCACATATTAATGATACATATATTAATGTATTAGGATTATTTAAAAATTTATCAAATGATCCTCCTCTATTAGATATTGCATTTCCTATTGTAACAACTATTTTAGAAATTGGTGTTATTAATAAAACATCAATTATTTTATAAAGTATTTTAAATATCTTACCAAAGAATTTAAGGATACTACTTAGCACTTTCTTCATTGTCTTCATCCTCGCTTTCTTTATCTACTTCATAGAATGTCTCTTTCTTAGGTTGTAATTCTTCAAGTAATAATAATTTAGCATCATCTAAAGATAAATTATAATTTAATTCACTTTGAATAGCTATTGATATTCTACCAGTTTCTTCACTAACTACAATTGCTATACAGTCAGATATTTCACTAATACCTAAGGCTGCTCTATGACGTGTTCCAAGTCTTTTTGAAATAGTTGGATTCATACTTGTTGGGAATACACTTCCAGCACAAGTAATTTTATCTCCTTGGATAATTACACCACCATCATGTAATGGATTATTTGGGAAAAATATTGATATTAATAGTTCACTACTGATATCTGCATATATTTTATTAGCAGGTTCAATATATTGAGCAAGACTATAATCTCTTTCAATAACCATTAATGCTCCAATTTTATTTTTCTTTAAATAATCTACAGCATTTATAATTTCATATACTAATTTTTCTCTTTCATCAACAGTCAATGTCTTATGTCTACCTAATAATTGACTTCTACCTATACTCTCCAGAACATTTCTAATTTCTGGTTGAAATATAATAATCAACGCAAGAGGTCCCCAAGAAATAACATATTCAAGAATTATTCCAACTGTATTTAAACTTAACCAATCGCTAAGTAATTTTAAAGCTACAATTATAACAACACCTTTAAATATTAATGTAAGTTTAAAATTATTTCTAGAATACTTCAAAAGTTCATAGAACATAAACCATACTATAGCTATATCTATTACTTTAGTAACTATTTTTAATATTGTACTTAGCATTCAATTCACCTCTTCTTAATATTCATATATAGTAATTATACACTATTTAAGTTCCTTTTTCTACTTTTTTAAATATCTTTACAAAAAAGAAGAAGCTTTCACTTCTTCTTACTATTCTTTTTAATATTCTCTTCTTTCTTTAATAAAGTTCCTTGTCTTTCCTTAAAAGAAATCTTTTTTCTAGCTATTGATTTTACACTTCTTGGTGTCTTAGATTTAACTTCTTCACCCTTATTATATTTTAAGAATGAAACTAATAATTTATCTACTGTTGGGTTATTTAATACTATATATGTAAGAGGTTCTAATAAACTAATCAAACCAAATCCCATAATATAATATCCAATAATCATAAAAGCTAAATCTGCTTTTGTATATAAACTATATACTGCAAATGCACTAATAAATGTAAGTAATACTGAATTAACTAGTCTAGGAATAAAATTAATATTTTTATTATCCCAATATTTTTTAACTAAATATAATTTATTGCAGATACTAGCTATTGAATAAAATAACAACGCATCTCCTAAAACGTAAGTGTTCCAAGGTAATAAATTTCCAACATAATTAATATTATTAGCTAGAATATATGTTCCAGTAATTATATTAATTAAACTAAACATTAAAAATTCATAATAATCTCTTTTTCTATTTAAGAAATATGCAATAAATGAAAATGCACCTATTACATAGAAAATACTTGGTAAAAATTTAAAAGTTGCTACAATATTATAATTTTCATAATCAATTAATAAATATCCTACTATTATTACAGCTATGTAAAATACAATATCTATAGCTATTAAAGTTCCTTCTCTTTCCCTAATTATCTTTTTTCTCATATTATCTCACCACTAATATCTATTCTTTTTTCTCTTCTTCTAAGAATCCAAAGAAATCATATTTTTCATCTAAGAAGTTATATATAATCTTAAGTATTGCTACAACCGGAGTTGCAATAATCATACCTAATATTCCAAATAAATGTTCAAATATTAACAATGAAATGATAATTGTTATTGGACTTAAGTTCATTCTCTTGCTCATAACAAGTGGATTTAATATTTCACCATCTATAATTTGAACAATTAGAATAAATACTAATGTTAATACACCTATTACTCCACTTTGACTAAATCCAATAGCTCCTGCTACTGCAGCACCAATATAAGGTCCAATGTATGGAATTAAATTAGTTACAGCACATATAAATGCAACTAATACTGGTGCATTTAATCCTATTAATGAGAAACCTATTACAGATACTACAAATAATAGTAATGATAACCATAGTGTTCCACTTAAGAATGAATATAATGTTTCATCAAGTTTTCCAAGTAAGTATTTTACATCTCCTCTTGCACGTACTGGGAACATACTAACAAATCCATCAGCAGCTTTATCAAATTCAAATGAAATATAAAATCCTACGATTAATCCTACAAATATTTTTCCAAATCCACCAGCTATTGAAGAAATAATACTTACTACTAATGATGGTAATTCAGTTTGTAATCCTTCAAAATAATTTGTAATCTTTAACATAAATGTTGCTTTAATAGAATCTAAATTCTCTGAACTAATTTCTGATAACTTAGTAAAGAAATTATTGATCCATCCAGTGATATCACTAGCAATTTTAGGTATAGTAGAAACCATATCACTTATTTGTGTTCCTAATGATGGTAAAGTAAATCCAAGAATTACTCCTATAACTAGTAAGAAAATAAAGTATGCAAATATTACACTAAGTATCTTTTTAACTCCCTTAGATTGCATTTTCTTAACTAATGGATTTAATAGCCATGCTATAAACCATCCTATAAATAATGGAGATATTATCGATAATATCTTTCCAATGATTGATAAAATATGCCATTCTCTAATTATTAATGTAAATACATAAATTAATAATATTATAAATAAAATATATAATAGTTTTAATATTTTATTACCTGTAGATACAAGTTCTTTAATATTTTTTTCATTCTTCATATCTCTTACTCTCCCATCATAATAAAATTATACATAATTCTACTCTTAAAATCAATTATTTGTTAGTTTAGAATATGTATTTCTTTTTTCAGCATACATTGTTTGTACAGAAGAATTTAAAGAATTAATATCTCCAATTAATATTAATGATTTTTTAGCTCTAGTTACGGCTGTATATATTAGTTTATTATAAAACATTCTTTTAAAACTCTTAGCAAGCACTATTACTACATTATCATATTCACTACCTTGTGCTTTATGAATACTAATAGCATAAGCTAAACTAAATCTATCAAATTCTCCTTGATTATATATAACTTTATTACCCATAAAATCTATAGTAACTGTTAACTTTTTATCAACATAACTTATATCTTTAATATATCCAATATCACCATTAAATATATTATTATCTATATCATTTACAAGTTGTATTACTTTATCATTAACTCTATAGTATTTATCTCCTATTTGATATTTAGTACTATTACCATTAAATAATTCAGCCATTAAATTATTTAAATTATCTATTCCATTTATACCTTTATACATAGGAGCTAATATTTGATAATTATCTATACTTATTTTTTTCTTAATAATTTGTTTACTAATTTCATTAACATATGACATTATATCTTCATCACTACTATTAATGAATTTAAAATCATCATAATTATCAAACTTATCAAATATTTTTTTATCTTTTATATCTTTAGCTAGTGTATTAATATAACTTCCTTTTTTAGCACGATATATTTTAGTTAAACATTTACTTTTAATACCATTCATTCTAAGTAAATCGTATAACACATCCCCTGGACCAATAGATGGTAATTGATTTTCATCACCAATAAGAATCAATTTGCAATTTAAATGGATTCCTTTTAATAAACTATCAAATAAAAATATATCTATCATGCTAGCTTCATCAACTATAATTATTTTTTCAGAAGATTTAGAAAATTCATTTACTTGAAATGTTTCACTTTCCCTATTCCATTTTAAGAATTTATGAATAGTACTAGCATACATACCAACACTTTCACTCATTCTTTTAGCACTTCTTCCTGTTGGTGCAAGTAAAGCAATATCTTTATCGAGAATATGTTCTTGTTTTTTTAATAAATTGACAACTGCTTTTATAATAGTAGTTTTTCCAGTGCCAGGACCACCAGTAATAATATAAAAATTGTTTTCAATTGATCCTTTGATAGCTTCTATTTGTTCTACATCAAAATTAATTTTATAATCTTTTTGATAATCTAATATTAAATCATTTAATTTTTTATCTTTAATACTATTCTTAACACTATTAATAACTTTAATATTTCTCAAAATAGATGTTTCAGCATAATAAAAACTATCTAACATAATATAATCACTAATTTTAAATATTATTTCTTGTTCAATTAGTTTGCTTATATATGATAAAAATGTACTAGAAGTAAAATTAGTACTAAAACATTTTTTCATTCTTAAAAATAATTCATCTATGTGTATTAATGTATCTCCATTTTCATAACACATATTATATATATTATGTTTTATTAATGCTTCTATTCTATTAGGATGATCTTCCTTATTATATTTTAAAAATATAGAATCAACTTTATCAAAAGAAACATATTCAGTTAAATCATAAATATTATTTTCAATAACTTTAGGTAAAGTATTACCATATATAGTTATTAAATCTATAGCTTCTTTTACACTAAATCCATAACTATTTAATTCTATTATTAAGTCTTGATTAGTAGTGCTATCAACTATTTTATTATGAAGCTCAGTTGCTTTTTTAACATTCATTCCACTTACTATTAATAATTTATCATAATCATTTTTAATTATATCTATAGTTTTATCCTTAAAAGTATTAACAATATTTTTAGCTGTTTTAAGACCAATTCCTTTAAACATACCACTGCTTAAATATAGTATTAAACTTTCCTCATCACTTGGTTCTTTTAATTCATAAGATTCACAAGAAAATTGTAAACCATATTTAGGATGCTCTACCATTTCGCCATATAAGACATAATCTAACTCTTTATTTATATCTGTAAATGAACCAGTAAATCCTATTACTTTTCCAATATATTCTTCATAGTCACTATAATTAGTATCTTTCACTCTAAAAAGACCAACTTTATATGGTCCACTATTACTTTCAAAGATAATTTTTCTAATGCTTCCAAGAATATACTTTTTCATATAAAAATATATTATCACAAATAATATAAAAATACATAAAAAAAGTGCTTTTAAGCACTTTTATAACCAACATGCAAATATTTCTGAGTCTTCTAAAAAATAATTAGATGCAACTGTTAAATGGCCACTATTATTAATAACCATTGTTCCAGTACAAGCTGTTTCAGTTCCTTTTTCAGTATAATATCCCATGAATAACTTTCCAGACATTTCTGGTAAAGCTGTAAATTCTGTAAATGTTTGGGTTTCACCTATACCAACAGATGTATGACTAGCATCGACATAAACACCTGGGTTAACAACTTCAAAACCTACATTAAATTTTTCAGTTAATCTTGTTACTGGGAAAGGATTAATTGTAGGTCTAGTTATTGATTGAACTCTTGGATATACAACACCATGTGGCGCAGTTAAATTACCTACAGTATTAAGTGTAATAGTAAATTTATCTCCAACTTTAGGTGCATCAGCATTTGTTCTAGATGCAGAATATAAACTAGCATTATAAGTTGATGCATTTTTATCTATACCATCATATATACCAACAGTTAATCTAGTTAAAATATTAGTGCCTCCAGTTTTTCCAGTATAAGGATATTGATCATAATATATTCTTGAAAAACCATAACCTTCTGTTGAAACTTTACTAGTATCTGGATCAGTTGTTTTAATATATGATAATGTCTTTATATATTTTACAACTCCCTTTGTAGTATTAGAGTTTAATAATCCCGTTGTTGTTTCGGCAGTAATATCTTTATATAACAATGTAGAAGATATTTTTTCTTTAAAACAAGTACATTTATTTCCATTTATTAAAACAGATAAACAATTAGCATTTAATCTATCTGTATTATTACAATATGATATTTGTCCACCATTAACTATAGTAACATCTACTTTATCAATATAATTGTTACCAGTTTTAGACTTTAATATGTAATTACCTGTTGATTCTACTTTTTCTAATTTAGCAATTCTAGTATCAGATGTTTCTTTTATAGTAATACTTCTTTTATCATTATTACCAAGTACCATTCCACACTCTTCACCATTAGGATCACACTCAATGAACTTAACACCATCATTTTCAGTAATATCATTATTTACAATTCTTGAAATAACTGAACTATAAACAACAGCATCAGTATTTAATGCTACTACTTCAGATTTCTTTTTTAATTCAACTAATGTTGATGTTAATGTAACCATTACTAAACTTACTAGTACAACACTTACTATAACTTCTATTAAAGTGAAACCTTTTTTATTCATAATAGTACACTCCTATTCTAGTAAAATTATACTACATTTTATTTCATAAAAAAAGGAATATTTTTAATTCCTTTATTCATCTCTTAATTTCTTAACAAATATTATTGTTAATACCAAAGCTAATCCTAATGTTGCTGTGTATACTTGTGTAATACCAAATGTTGTTGAAAACATAGTACTAACTTTAGGAGGAAAATTCATAATACTACTCATTAATTTAAATCCTAAATATATTATAGATGCTTTAATAGCAATAGATACTACACTAGCTGGGATAAATTTAATCTTTTTAGAAAAATATTTAACACCAAGTACTAAAGCTAAATTACCAATCCATATAAATGGTAACATAGATACACTATATTTAGTTAATCCACTAAATAATAATCCAGTTGCCATACTAGACAAAGATGGAAGTATTGTAAGTGGAACTATTTTTTTATAGTCATTTAATTTTAATGCACATGCAAATAACATAGCATTAACTATAGTTCCAATTATTAATTGTTTATTTGCTCCTAAGAATGCAACTTGTTGAAAAAATGCTGGAACAAATAATCCTATTCCTATTAAAATAACTGTTGTTAAAGATTCATTAGTTTTAACTTCACTTTTCATATCATCACCATCATAATTATACTACTTTTTAATTATAGTTTTCTACCTGTTTTTCTTATTTCTTCTTTTAATGCCTTTGTATAATCATTCTCTTCAGGAAAGAAACAATTAATAACATTATCAAAGAATAAATGAATTGTTCTAGAATTACCATCTTCAAATATTTGAGCATCAACTAAACCAGTTATTAATTCAGCTATTCGTTGAATATTAGGATCTTGATTTTTAATTAAAGCAACTATTCTATTAATTCTTTTATCAAATTCATCCTTATCTCTTTCAACATAAGAAGAAGATAATTGGCCAGCATCATAATACATATCTCCAAATAAAAAATCATGTAATTTAAGTAAATATTTTATTCCAAAATGATCAGTTCCAAATGTAAATCTATAATCTAATAATTGAGATTTCATTTCAACTATTTTAGTTTCTACTTCTTCTATATCATACTCACTTAATCCAAGTTTATTTCTCATATATATCACCATTAATATTTTATCACATAAAAAACTGATTTAAAATCAGTTTCTTTTTCTATCTGGCGTCCTTGACTGGATTCTAACCAGCGACAACCTCCTTAGGAGGGAGGTGCTCTATACAACTGAGCTACAAGGACATAAAAAGAAATTTATATCCATTTTGCAATGTATAAATTTCTTGTATAACCTTCTAAATATTTTTCATATGCTTTTATTATAGTTTCAGCAATAAATCTCATGATATCTGTTTCTTTTTTAGAAACTTTTAATGCTACTAATATATTAGTTAAATATGTTTTAAAATCTCTATCATCAAAATATCTAACTAGTGCTTTATCAAGAGAAGTTACTTTTTTTAAATCAGGTTTATTTTTAATATTAATACTAAATATAAATGATTGTAATACTTGTATTATCTTATCACTTACATAATCTAATTCAAAAAATTCTTCATTAATGATTCTATAATAATTAGGACAATATTTAAGAATAATTTTATTGTCTAAATATTCATTTTGCATATTATTTCACCACGAGCCTTATTATATCATTAAATGTTACATAAATCATTAATAAAATCATTAATCCAAAACCAATTAAATTTAAAGCATTTTCTAGTTTTTCATTTGTTTTTCTTCCAATTATTTTTTCTATTAATAATATAAATATTCTCCCACCATCAAATACTGGTATTGGGAACAAATTAATAATACCTACATTTATACTTAAGTATGCTGTTAAATATATAAGTACTTCTAATCCTTGAGATTTAACATCATCAACAATTGTATAAATTCCAACTGGTCCACTTAAACTATTAACAGATACTTTCCCATTAAATAATGAGCCTAGTATTTTAAATATTGTAGTAAAGTTATCCCAAAATCCACTAAATCCATAAATGATAGCTTGTCCAAATCCTTTTTTATATGTTGAACCACTAAACATAATTCCAAAGATTCTAGATTCTTCTTTACCCTTTTCATCATATTTAACATCAGGGTAAATATTATAGTCTACATAAGTATTATCAGCTTTTTTAACAGTAAAAATATATTCTTTTTCTAATTTCTTAGCAGAAGCTTCTAATAAGAAATCATCAAGTGTTTGAATTTCTACTCCATTTACTTTAACAATTTGATCTCCAGCTACTATACCTACTTTAGCAGCAGCTCCATCTTCACTAACTGCACCTACTATAGCTTGACTAATTGGTCTACCATAAATAAGTCCACTTATAAAAAATAAAACTATTGCTAATAAAAAATTGAATACTATACCATTTATAAATACCCATAAATTATGCCAAAAACTTTTATTTTCAAGTATTTGGTCTTTTTTAATCTTTTTATTATCTGGATCAGCTTTTTCAGCCATAGAAACAAAACCACCTATAGGTAGTAATCTTAAACTATAAGTTGTTTCACTTTTCTTAGGTTTATGTTTCCATAAAACTGGTCCCATACCTATTGAAAATTCATCTACATATACTCCACTTTTCTTAGCAGCAATAAAGTGACCAAATTCATGAATAGATATAATAAGTCCTAATATAATACATAGTATTAATATTGTAATAATTGAGTTCACTTTTTACCTCCTAAAAGAATGAAACTAAATATGAAAATGCAAGTATTGCAAATATAAAACTATCTAGTCTATCTAATACTCCACCATGTCCTGGCATAATATTGCCATAATCTTTAACACCATATTTTCTTTTAATAGCTGAGAATACTAAATCTCCTAATTCACTAATAATAGATAATATTAATGAAATAACTATTACTAAGAATACATTTGCAGTAGTACTAATTACTGTTAAGAAAAGTACACTTCCTAAAAATGTTCCAAAGAAAACACCACCTATAAAACCTTCAACTGTTTTATTAGGAGAAATTTTAGGACATAATTTTTTCTTTCCAATCATAGTACCTACAAAATGTGCAAAAGTATCAGACATAATTGTAATCATAAGTACGTATAATAAATAATATAAACTAATATTTCTAATAATAATCATAAAATTAAATGCTATTGATAATAATAATGTAGTAGATAGTAATTTTAATGCATCATCACTATCATATTTACTTTTATCATAAACTATTAAAGGTAACATACAAGCTAGTATATTAAGAATAATAAATCTATGATCTAATACAAAAGAATATTCTCTTATTGATGATGCTATTAAACATAAATATGTAGACATAGAAATAATTCTTACATTTAAAGGTATTTCTTTTTCTTTTGCATATACTTGTGTAATTTCATAATATCCAATAATGCTTAATAAACCTACTCCAACATAATATGGGATACCACCTAGTATTATTAAAGGTACTACTATGATTAATGCAATAATAGCACTTATAACTCTTTTCTTCATTATTCTAACCCTCCACATATTTCATTTATATCTTCATCAAAATACAATTTAGAATTAACATATAATTCACACCATTTAGTATCATATGTTAAATTAACAAATTCTCCACATTTTTCTTCTTCATATGGAGCATATTTTTTAATATCTTCTGTTTCATCTAAACAATATTTTTCTTCATTATCATATATCCAAGTATATTTACCTTTTGATTCTTCAAATGTTGGAAATGATATTAAATTATATTTACCTGATTTTAATACTTTTCCATTATCCTCAATCTCTTTATATTTTAGTTTAGCATAATTCTCAGCAACATAAACTGCATTTGAAACAACAGTATCACTATTCATAGTCTCTATTACTTCATCGGCATATATCTCTTCAATCATTTCTAAATCATGTTGAGATATTTTAATACCTGCTCCATTTGTATAGTATCCATTATCATACTCATATTTAGGATTACATACTGCATCAGTATCTTTATAATCACCTAATGTATAAGTATCATTTGACTTACAATACCACATTCTATAAAATGCTCCATTATAAACAGATAGATTATCATCTATTTGTTTTTTAATAGCTATTTTAGGATGAGTATTATTCCTAGAAGCTAAAAAATAATCTATATAAATACATCCTGCTGCAACTAGCAAAATGATAAAAATAACAAACATTGCTTTTCTTAATTTTTTCATATTTTTCTCCTATAACAATTATAACTTCTTTATAATAAAAAGTAAATTATTTGTATAATTAATAATTTTAGTTTATAATACTTACTTGGTGATGGGATGAAAAAGTTATTTACATTATTGATGTTAATAATTTGTATAATAAATGTGAAAGCATATGAGAATGACTATTTTAAATTAGATGTACCAGAAGGTTATAAAGAAGAAATAAGTGAAAATATATATAAATGGTCTAAAGATAATCAATATGTTTCAATAACTATTGGTAATAATCCTGAAAGTTACAATATTAAAAATTATACTGATGAAGATTTAAAAAGACAAAAAGATTATTTAGAAAATTTATATTCAAATAGTTTAAAAGAGTATAATATGACCATAGATATATCTGATATGACTAGAGATTCTATTAATAGTTATTCTATTTTAAAATATGGTGTATATTGGCCAAGTAAAGATTTAACTGGATATGATATATATCAAAGAGGTGCTGTATATACAACAAAGAATTATATTTATACAATATTATTAAGTGATGATAAGGAAATATCTGAAGAAGATTTTAATAAAATATTACAATCATTTGAACTTAAAGATGAAGATTTTACTTTTTCAAATAAATTAATACCTATTATATTAATAGGTGGAGCTATACTTGGTGTAATTGGTTACTTTATAGATAGAAAAAAGAAAAGAGCATAATTATTTATGCTCTATTTAATTGTTTGTTTTTGTTTCTTCTTACCATAAATATTGCACCTAGTCCAATTACACTTATAGATAATAATCCAATATAATACATAACATTATCACCAGTAAATGGTACTATTTCTTGATCAACAACTGGTCTATCATCATCACCATATTCATTTTCAAATTTACTAAGTGTATTAATCATTATTGGTATTCCATTTTTAACAGAATAGCAAAATGATTTTTGACAATAACTAGTATTTAATACCATTTCATTATTAGCATTAAATATTAAATATGGATTAGTTATGTATCTATAATATGTTCTAGCAGATGCTTCATCTTTTATATAACCATCTAATTCAGTATAATAACCATTGTCATACTCTACTTGTCCATCAACTATTTTATAAAAATGATATCTATCTTCACTTTGTATAAATACTTCTGGAATATTTGATGGATAATCAGTAGTCCATTCACTATAAGTAAGAGTTATTTCTTCAGCAAATACTTTACCAAATGATAATACAAGTATCATAGATAACAAAAACTTAGTTATTTTTTTCATGTTTTACCTCCTTGATATATAATTAGACAAAAGAGATAAAAACACTTCTTTTTATAATAAAAAAACGATTAATTTTTAATCGTTTTTATTTGTAATATAAATTATAGAACCAAGCTATTATTATTGAACCTACTGAATTACCAAGAACCATTATAAGTACATATAATAATGTTTTCCATGTCCATACTTGTGCTACTGTAAAATATAACATATTAGCAACACAGTGTTCAAAACCACAAAGTATAAATACCATTACACATAAGAATATTGGAAAATATTTACCTATTTCATTATTAATTTTTTTATAATTGTTTACTGCTATATAAATTAGCATTCCACAAAACATAGATAAAATAAATATACTTAATAAATTATCATTTAATTTTAAATTAGAAACTGTTAAAGCTTTAGTAACTAATGAGTCTTTAAATCTAGTAAGTAACATTACTCTACCTACTGCATAAGCTCCTATAAAATTACCAACAAGTCCTAAACATAATTCCCATAAATAACTAAGCTTATTATTTAAAATATATCCTATTTTACCAGTATATAAATTCATACCATACATGCATACACATAATAATCCAATTGAGAAAAAGAATGACCCTGCTATTTTATTTTCTAAACTTAAAAATGCTATTCCACCTATTCCAATCATCATACCAGCATATATACCTTTAATAAGGAAGTCTGCACGATCTTTGTATTTTTTAAAATATTTATAATTTATATTCATAATATCACCCATAAACATTTTAGCACAAAAAAAGAGTTATAAAAACTCTTATTTTCCTAATGCTTCTTTTATTTTAGTTTTAGCTGTTTCAACAGTCTTCATATCTGGTTTCATAACATATAATTGTGTAGAAGTATAACTTCTAGTATATTCCATTGAATCTGTTCCACTAACATTATATGTTTCAAAAGTCCATCCACGCATATCTTCTAATTGCATTTTAACTAAGCTTGTAATCTCTTCAGGAGTAATATTTGTTTCAAATGTTCCTTCTAAAGATTTTAATATATCTGAAGATTTTGTTAAAAGTGTTTTAGAACTTGTAACTTTTTCTATTAATTTACTAATTACTTGTTCTTGATTTTCACCTCTATGTCTATCTCCCTCTTTATATGCATGTCTTTCACGAGCAAATGCTAAAGCACATTTACCATTTACTTTATTATTACCTGGTTTAATTCTACAAGATCTATCTGTCCAACAAGTAAATGAAGTTTTCTTATCACTATATATAGTAATACCTCCTACTGCATCTACTAATTTAGTAACAGCTTTAAAATTAACTCTAACATGATATGGTACTTTAATATCATATAGATTTTCTATTGTAGCTTTAGATGTTTTAATACCACCTACTAAACCTGCATGAGTTAATTTATCTTTTAATCCAGTAGTACCAGCTACTTGAACATAATAATCTCTAGGAGTATGAACCATTAATATTTTTCTATCTGTTGGATTAACAACTAATAAAATATTAACATCACTTAAACTCTTCTTAGGTAGTTTTCCACTTCTAGTATCAATACCACTTAAATAAACAACAAATGGATCTTCAGTAACATCAACACCAGTAGTATCATTTTCTACTCTATATTTCATTTCTAATTCATCTAAAATACTTACTTTATCACTAAAATCTTCATAGTTTTCAACCATAGCATCATAATTACCAGAGTTAACAAATATAATTAAATCTGTTTTTTCTTGTACATCATATAATGCATCTACTATAGTATCTAAATAATCAAAAGTAACAGTTACTTTTTTATTAATATTTCTTTCTAATTCTTCTTTATTATCAACATCGTCTACTAATTTAATAGTTTTTCCTTCAATATCTTTAATCTTTTTATAATTAGAATTTTTATTAACTACAAAATAATAAACATCAGTTTCATATTTAGCACCTAAATTTTCTTTTAAGAAATCCATAACATCATTTAATTTAGTATAACCAAAATAACAAGCTATTATTACTGCAATAAATATTAAATCATTAAATAAAAATAGCCATACTCTAGTTCTACTATGATTAATAAATGCAAAGAATATTATTAATAAGAATAATGCTAAACCACCGATAATAGCATAATATTTAGTTGGCATAATATTTGCTTTATATAATTCATAAGTTAAGAATCCTAAGGCAACCATAGCAGCTAACCAAATAATAGTACTTATAAATCTTAAAAATTTATGTTTCTTTCTAGTTTTTGCCATAATAATCTCCTTTGTTCATTTATAGATTATAACATTATAAGAAAAATATAGCAAATAAAAAAGAGCATTATTGCTCTTTATTATTGTTATTATGATTTTTAACAGCATTAATAATTCCATTACCTGCTTTAAATGAATCTATCATTTCAATTGGTATACAGAATATTAATGTATTAGATTGATCTGAAGAAACATCATTAATTGTAGATAATGTTCTTAAATGTAATGCTCCTGGAGTTGTAGCCATTGTTTTAGCAGCTTCTGCTAAATTTCTTGATGCTTCAACTTCACCTTGTGCTTTAGTAATAACAGCTGCTTTTTCTCTTTCAGCTTCTGCAACTTTAGCAATAACTCTCTTCATATCTTCTGGAAGAGTTACATCTTTTAATTCAACATTTTCTACTTTGATTCCCCATGGATCAGTAGCTTGATCTATTATTTTACAAATAGTATCAGATAATTTTTCTCTTTCTGCTAATAATTCATCTAATGAAACACTACCTACAGCATTTCTCATTGTAGTTTGTGCAAGTTGAGATACTGCAAAATAGAAATTTTCAACTTCTAAAATAGCTTTACTAGCATCAAATATCTTATAGTAGATAACTGCATTAATTCTAACAGATACATTATCTTTTGTAATAGCATCTTGTTCTGGAACATCTACAGCTTTTGTTCTAATATCTACTTTCTTATAAGATTGGAATATTGGTAATACTAAATTCCATCCAGGTTTCATGATTTTACTAAATTTACCTAAATTAAATTTAATACCCCTTTCATATTCATTAACTTGTACGATACTTCTTAGTATAATAATAAGTACAATAACTAATAATATAATTGTTCCTCCCATAATAGACTCCTTTCAAATATATTATACTATAAAAAAATAGAAGAATAAATATTTATTCTTCTTTTATAGTTTCATTAATAACTACTGTATCATTTTCAGTTTCATTTTCATCTTTAATAGTGCAATCTTTATTAGCTTTATACTTCCCAAATATTAATCCTTTTGTAAAAGAAACACTATAAATACACCATTTATTATCAGTACTATCTAAATATTCTTTATCAACTAAATCTGACAAAAATATAAGTTCAGTTTCATTAAATTTTAGATTAGTTTTTTTATCTTTCATATATTGATTACAAATAGTTCTTAAATTTCTTGTATATGAAATATATTCTTTATCTTTTTCATTAAATCCAATTAGAATTACTACTCCTAGTATACCTGCTACTAAAAGAGCTTGTAATATCATTGAGGTTCTACTCATATGTTCCATCATATCCTTCGCTTCTATATCTTGGACATTTTATATATCCAAATGAAGAACCTGTTTTTGTTAAATATGCATATCCTGTACATCTTCTACTTTTACCATCATATAATGTTGATAAATATCCAGCGTTATATAATTTGTTTACATTAACAGCAGTATTACTACTTAATCCATTAGGATAATGACTCTTATAATACTTTGATCCTGCTTGTGCAACCATACTCTCTAATTCAGAATAAGAAAATGTATCTCCTTCTTCTGTACCAGTATATCTTATATAGCTATTATCATCATGTGATAATAATCCAAATTTATTTAATCCTATTGTAGCTATTAAAAGACATACAATGAAAACAATTATTATACATAGTTCCCATCTAAGACCCCATTTCATATATAACACCTCACTTATATTATAATATATTTACAATATTTCTTCTATCTTTATTTTTAATACTTCATTCTCTTCATCATCTATTAGTTTTCTAATTCTGCTAAATTTATCTAATAATTTTAAAGCACCTTCATATTTTTTTAATTTAGACTCTATTTCATTAATAAATTTACCCACATAAGATTTACTAACTTCATAATTATCTGCTATTTCTTGTAAATTATAATCTTCATAGTAATAGTTTTCAAAATAATCTCTTTCTCTATCACTTAATAATTCTTTATATATTTCATATAAAGATAAAATATATTCTCTTTCTTTCATTAGAACTCCTTAAATAAACCATAGATATATTTTTCAATATCAAATGGAATCATATCAGTTTCTTTTTCACCTAATCCTACAAATTTAACTGGTATATCTACTAATTCTTTAATTGCAAGAACAATACCACCTTTAGCTGTACCATCTAGTTTAGTAAGAATAATTCCTGTAATATTTGTAATTTCTTTAAAACTTTTAGCTTGGCTTATACCATTTTGTCCAGTAGTAGCATCTATAACAAGTAATGTCTCTATTGGATTACCTGGTACTATTTCACCAATAACTCTATTCATTTTTTCAAGTTCTTTCATTAAGTTATCTTTATTTTGTAAACGTCCTGCTGTATCTACAAGAACTACATCATAATTTTCATCTTTTGCTTTATGAAGGCCATCATAAATAACTGCTGATGGGTCTGTTCTATCATCACCATAGAAATCTACTTTTATTCTATCAGCCCATTCTTTTAATTGATTAACAGCACCTGCTCTAAAAGTATCACCTGCTATTAACATAACTTTTTTACCATCATTTTTAAGTTTATTAGCTATTTTAGCAATACTTGTTGTTTTACCAACACCATTTACTCCTACAAATAAAACTACATTTAATTCATTATCTTTAAGATTTAATTTTGAAGATAAAACCTCATCTCCAACATAAATCATAAATAATTCATCAACTATAACTTCTTTTAAATAATCAAAATCTTCTATATTTTCTTCTTTAACACGTTTTTTTAGCCTATCAACAAAATCCATAACTGTATTAACACCAATATCAGCAGTAATTAATATTTCTTCTAATTCATCATAAAATTCATCACTAACTTTAGTATATTTAATACCTAATACAGATAACTTGTTTACAAAATTATCTCTTGATTTAGATAAACCTTCTACATATTTTTCTGTTTCAACAATATCTATCTTCTCTTCTTTAGATATTTTTTCTTTCTTTTTAAATATAGACTTTTTCTCTTTTTTAGGTTCTTCAATTACTTCTTCTGGTTCTTCCTCAGATTCTTCTTGTTCAATTTCTTCAACTTGTTCTTCTTCCTCTACTTCAGTTTCTTCTTCAAGTTCCTCTTCCTCTTCTGGTTCTTCATAAACTTCTATTTTTTCTTCTTCTGTTAATTCTTTAGCTTTTTCTTCTTTTTTACTAAATATACTTTTAATTTTACTAAATAGTCCCATAATTTATTCTGTCCTTTCTAAAAATATTCTTTTATCAAAAGATCCTCTTTTTAATGCTTTTTGTTTTGCTACTTCTTCTACTTCTTCTAATGAAGAATTTTCTAATGCTGCTAGACATTTAATAATCTCTAACATATCTGCTAATTCTTCTATTCTATCTTTTCCACTTGATGATAATACTTCTTGATACTCTTCATTTAATTTCTTTTCAAGTTCAATTTTGTATTCTTCATCACTTAGAATTCTTGTATAAGCTTTTTCTCCATTAGATTCTATCTTTTCTGGAATTTTGTCACGAACTAATTTGTTAAATACTTGTTGCATCTTCTTTCCCCTTCAATACAAAACTATTTCAATAATAATTATAACTAGTATTTTGACAAATATCAAACTTTTTGCTATAATGATAGGCACTGATTTAACTTTTTTGAAAGGAAATGAGATTAATGAAAAGTAATGACAAAGAAACTTTGCTTTGTGCTTTGGGTGGCCTTGGTGAAGTTGGTAAAAACATGTATGTTGTTATGCATGAAGATGAATTATTTATTATAGATTGTGGTGTTATGTTCCCTGAAGATAATCTTATGGGAATAGACTATGTACTTGCAGATTTTAATCAATTAAAAAATATGCAAGATAAAATTAAAGGTTTAATTATTACCCATGGTCATGAAGATCATATTGGTGGTATACCTTTCTTATTACAAAGTATTAATATACCAACAATTTATACACCAAAAGTTGCAGAAAAATTAATTTTAAATAAATTAAGTGAGAGAAATATTAGTTCTCCTAAAATGGTAACTGTTAATGAAGATTTACATATTAAAACAAAACATTTTGATATTGAATTCTTTACAACGACTCACTCTATTCCAGATTCATTTGGAATGGCTATTACTACTGTAAATGGAACTATTGTTGAAACTGGAGATTTTAAGTTTGACTTAACTCCTATTGGACCTGTGGCTAATTTAGGAAAAATAGCTGAAATTGGTAATAAAGGTGTTACTGTATTAATGAGTGATTCTACTAATGCTTTATTACCTGGTTTTTCTAATAGTGAATCTGTTGTTGATGAAGCTTTAGGAGAAATATTTTCAGAAAATAAAAATTCTAGAATTATTCTTGCTACATTTGCAAGTAATATATATAGACTTACTCATATAGTTCAAACATGTAAAGAAAATCATAGAAAAATAGCAACATTTGGTAGAAGTATGAGTACTAATATTGGTATTGCTATTGAATGTGGATATATTAAAGATGAAGATATATTTATAAGTAGTGAAGAGGCTAATAAATTAGAACCATCTCAAGTTTGTTTATTATGTACTGGTTCTCAAGGTGAACCTTTAGCTGCTCTTTCTAGAATAGCTAATGGAAATGATAAAAGTATTACACTACTTCCAGATGATGTTGTAATCTTCTCTTCTTCACCTATTCCAGGTAATGCTTTATCTATTAATAGAACTATTAATAAATTATATTTAAAAGGCGCTAAAGTTTATACAAATGCAAGTGATTCAAATGTTCATACTAGTGGACATGCAAGACAAGAAGAACTAAAACTATTATTAAGACTTGTTAAACCAGAATATTTTATGCCTATGCATGGTGAATATAGAATGTTATTATCTCATGCAGCTTTAGCAGTTCAATGTGGTGTTAAAGAAGAAAATACATTCATTAATAAAAATGGTGATGTTCTTGCTATGAAAGATGGTAAAGTTTATAGAAAAGGATCAATTCCAATTAATGAAGTATATGTTGATGGTAATAGAATTGGTGATGTTGGTGTTTCTATTATTAAGGATAGAAAAATAATGTCAACTGATGGTGTTCTAGTAGCTATATTAAATTTAGATGTTAAAAATAAAAAAATGTTAATAGAACCAAATATTACTACAAGAGGTTTTGTAGTAGTAAATGATAATCAAGAGTTAATTAAAAAGATTCAAGATAAATCAAGTGAAATAATTAATCAAGAACTTGATAAACCTAATTTTAGTTTAACTGATTTAAAGAATAGAATTATTCTTGAATTAAATGCATATGTTATTGAATTAACTGGTAGAAGACCTATTATTATTCCAATGATATTAAGTAAATAAAAAACTGAAGTTATCTTCAGTTTTTATTTTCTTTAAATGATTCTAATTCACTTTCGCTAATTGGAATATCTGTTATATAAAACATACTTATATCATTTAAATCTATCAATACACTTACTTCTTCAATTAATCCTTTATGAGATGTTATTCTTCTTTCTAATGTTGTTAATCCATGTCCTGGCAAATCTAATTCTACTTTGATTTTATGATGAAATTCTTCATTAGAAGAAACATTTCGCTTAGAATAACACTTAACATGGCTAAATAATGTTGGTGTATGACTTTCAAAGTACTCTAATGTTTTATATATATTCATATTCTCTTTCTTTGTTCTAATAGATGCAATAAGTACTAAAAGCGGTGGCAAAAAGAATAATAATTCAAAAAAAACAAATGAATTTATGTTGCTTAAATCAATTGGTGTAAAATAACATGTATCTTCTTTATAATATACTTTTGTCTTTTTAACTTTTAAATCACTTGCTGATGTATCAGTTGTTAGCATTCTACAACTATTAGTAGTATCATTATAATCTTTATAATATATTATATAGCAATAATCATCATAGCACTGAGATGTTTGATAATTGGAAACAAAACTACGAGGAGTAATTCTTATATCATAATTATTCATACTTGGAAACATATACAATACGATTCCACAAAAAACTAAACTAAATATTATTGGTACTATTTGAAAGTTTGCTAAAAACTTTGCACTTTTCTTTCTTTTTTCTATCATATGATACCTCTCTATATTTAGATTATATCATATTTAATATAAATAAAAAAACTGAATTAAATTCAGCTTTTTATTACTTTACCATAAATAATTCATTATCTACAATTACAAATAAGTCATGATCTGAAGATGTAAATGCTGGATATTTTTCATCATTACCTTCATAAGTAAGATATCTTAACATATCAACTTCTGGTAAATCTAATCTTCTCATAGATTCAGCAACTGTAGTTACATAACTATCTGCATTAGACAAATTATCTTTTGTCATAAAGTCACTAATATATACATTTTCATTACCATTTTTATCCATTGTTACTATTGCTATAAAGTAATTATCTTCATTTTCAATTACAATTAAATCATATGTAAGATCATCATGTAATTTTGATTCTACTCCAGTATTAACATTTTTAATTACTGCCATTCCATCTTTTAAGAATAATTCAAAATTATAGTTACCAATAGAAATTACTTCATTTACTTTATCATCATTAATAACATAAGATGATTTAGAAGAATCATGTTTAATAGTATATTTATCATATACTGGTGTATGTAATGTATAATTCTTATCTAAACTTATTTGATCATAATGATAGCAAATATAATAATCATTAAAATCATCTACCATGTTTTCAAATGGAATTACACTAAATATAAATGTAAATGCTAATAATGGTAAAACAAGTAGATAGAAATCTCTTAATTTACTACGAGATAAATCTGCTTTTACATCTGGGAAATTGCATCTCTTTAAGATTAAAGCAGCACTTAATAACCAGAATGCACTAAGCATAAATACTGATAAACTACTAATAGCAATTATTTTAGGAGTAGCTACACCATAAGTACAATCTTTTACCATAGCTAATTCTCCTAACATTATAGAGAAATCATAAAAACCATGTAGAATTATTACTGCCCAAATGTTTCTTGTTTTATAATATAATGTACCTAATAAGAAGCCTAATGACATTGCATTAATTATTTGTAATAATGTTTCAAATATATTTTGAGATGTTGTAACTACATTAAATATATGCATTATACCAAATATAAATGATGCTAATATAATTGATGTAATTACATTCTTTTTAGTATCTCCATATCTTTCTAAAAATTCATTTTGCAACCATCCTCTACATAGGAATTCTTCAGTTATGCCAATTAATAAACAGAAAATTAATAAACTTATAATATTTTGTGTTGTCATAACTGTAGGGTTATTTAAAGATAAATCTACAACATTTATTATTAATGTAATTGTTGAAAACATTAATAATGGAGCTGCTATAACAAGAGCCCTTGTTAATCTCTCCTGCTTTGTTGTAAATACATATGCATTTTTAAATAGTAACATTACTACTAAAACTAATATTGCATAAAATAATTCTGATATGATTTCTTTACCATATTTATAATATGAAACCATATTGAATAAATCTGAAGTTATAAACATCATAGCTATATCTAATAAAGCAAATACTCCAAGCATCATTAAGAAATAAACAAATATGCTTTTTCTTTTACTAGATGATTTAGATGCTTTTACTTCTTTTACTTCAATAGCTTCAATTTTTTCTTCTTTTTTTTCTACTTTAACAGTTTCGTTTTTCTTTCCTTTCTTATGAGACATTTAGTTCACCTCTTTCTATTACTTTTAGAGTTACACTACTCTATTATGATAATATTATTATACTATAAAAGATTATTATAAACAATTGGTTTTTTGCAAATAAAAAAGTCTGCTTTCACAGACTTAATATTCTAATGGTGGAGAATGTGGGACTTGAACCCGCGACCTCCTGCGTGCAAGGCAGATGCTCTAGCCAACTGAGCTAATTCCCCACTAGGTAGGCACTTGAAATTAATCAAGCATATAAATATTAACATATAAAACCTGATTAAGTCAAGTGAAAACTACTATTTTATCAAAATATTCATTAGTTCTAGGCCTATTTTAACAGCATCATGTCTTAAATATTCACCTTCCATTGTTAATAATGGTTTTTCTATTAATTTAGCTTTTATTTTCTTAGCATCTGTCTCTACTAAATCTTTTTGTTCTAAAGTTCTATATTTTTTAATTATTGATTTAGATACTTTTTCACTATTAGTAATAACATAATCTATTTTTCTCTTACCTAAATAGCTATTTAATAGATTAACATGATCACTTACTTTAAAGTCATCTGTTTCACCTGGTTGAGTAAATAAATTACATACATAAATTATTTTAGCATTACTTTCATCTATTGCCTTTTGTACTTTATCACTTATTAAGTTTGGAATGATACTTGTAAATACACTACCCATACTAAGTACAATAGCATCAGCTTCTTTTATTGCTTTAATAACTTCTTTATTGATTTTAGGTTTCTTTTTATAAAAAACTCTTTTAATCTTTTTTTCTGATTCAGTTATATTGTGTTCGCCTTCGACAATACTTCCATCTTCCATTTCACCCATTAGAGTTACATCATCATCATCAGTAAATGGTAATACTTTACCTTTCATATCTAAAATGTTATCTAATTGTTTAACACCTTCAGACATGCTTCCACATATTTCTGTTAATGCAGTAAGAAGTATATTTCCAACAGTATGCCCTTCAAAATCAATACCAGTCTTAAAACGATAATTACATAGTTTATCTATTATTTCATCTGTATCTGATAAAGCTATAATTACCCTTCTTAAATCTCCCATTGCTGGTATACTAAAATCTCTTCTAATTTTTCCTGTAGAACCACCATCATCACATACACTAACTACAGCTGTGATATCAAATGGAAACTTTTTAAGTCCACCTAATAATACTGATTGTCCAGTTCCACCACCTAATACTACTATTTTGTTATTCATAATTACCCCCTAACATAATAAGCATAGTATTCTTCAAAACATAAGTTTTCATTACTCATTTTTTCTGCTGCTTCTTCTCCAACATATCTAAATTTCCAAGAAGATGCACTATATAATGTTAAATCTTCTTTTTCTTTAGTATGTCTTAAAACAAAGCCATAATTTTTAGCATTATTTATTAACCATTGATATGCTTCACTTTCTAATTTTTCTCCAGTATATCCACCATAAATATCAAAATCTAAAGTTAAACCTGTTTGATATTCAGAATGCCCTGGTCTTGCTACTACGTTATCTGCTTCTCTAGTACCATGAGATCTTTCATAATTATTATAAATACTCTCTTGAGTTTTATAAGATCTATATCCAGATGATACTACTATTGTATAACCATTTGATTTAGCATCTGTAATTAAATCTTCTAAAGGTCCTACTATACTTGCACTTAATTTAACACCACTATATGCAAATTTAGATGGTATATCAACTAAATCCTCTGGTTCATATTCTCCTAATGAATAAATTCTATTGACTATCATTAATTCATCTTTAGTAATGTCTGACTCTCTTTCTTCTTCAGTCCATTCAATATTAGCGCCAGTATTTATAATAGCAACTATTTTATTATATTCAGTTTTTTTATTTTCTTTTTTATATTCTAAATATTCTTCTAAATTATCAAATATAAAATATTTTTCTTTAGTAAAATTATCTATATTTTCATCATATTTCATTTTTAGTATTTTATCTAATTCTTCTTTAGATAATTTATCTTGTAAAGTATCAACTTCTTCTTTTTCATAGCCAAGTGTTAATAATTTATATTCATAAGATTCTTCATATTTCTTTTTATTAGTATATTTAACTACTCCAAATATAATTAATCCTATTATTAGAATAAACATAGTAAATCTATAATAATTAAATTTCTTTACAACCATTATTCTTCACCTATAACTATTTTATCAAATTATCATTTTTTATACAATTCTATAAACATTTATGATAGAATTATTATAAAGGAGGACGTAAATATGAATTTAGGTGATGGTTTTTCTGTAACAAGTGATTACAATCTTGATAGTTTCAATGATGGTGACACTTATACAACTACAGGATATGATGATGAACTAGATATACCAGATTTTTTGGATGAACTTGATTCTGGTGGTGGTGCTGCTGCTGTATTTGCTTTCGTTTTTGCATTTTTAGGAATTTTCCTTGGAACAATCCTAGTATTATATATTTATAATGGTATTGTTACTATGAAAATATTTGGTAAAGCAAATCATAAGAATCCTTGGGCTGGATGGGTTCCATATTATAACATATATGTATTATCAGAAGTTAGTGGATATCCTGGTTATATGGGATTAATTTCTGCTTTTGCTCCAATGGTTCCTTTTGTTGGTGCTATTGCTTCATTAGTAATAAGAATTTTAATTTTACATAAACTATCATTATCATTTGGACATGATGCTGGATTTACTGTTGGATTAGTATTATTAAATCCAATCTTTATGGGTATTCTTGCCTTTGGTAAATCTGAATATGTAGGTCCTGGTGGAGATAGCAAAGTTAAACCTGAATGGGCTAACTAATTAGAGTCTAATGACTCTTTTTTATTACAAAAAAAATAATTGGATAACTCCAATTATTTTTCATATGTTGTTCCTTCTCTTGAATCTTTAAGAGTAATACCTATTTCAGATAACTTATCTCTTATTTCATCAGATAAATCATATCTTTTTTCTTCTCTAGCTTGTTTTCTTAATTCAATAATTAATTTCATTAATTCGTCTTCTTTAGAATCAGCAGCAGTTTCTTCTTTAAATGATAAACCTAATATTGGTTCAACAACAGTTTCAAAGAAATCAACTATTCCTCTTAATTTATTTGCATCATCTGTTTTATTTGCAAGTTTACTTATTTCATAAATATAACTAATAGCAAGACTAGTATTAAAATCATCATCCATTGCTTCAATGAATTTATTTTTAATATCTTCTATTTCATCATCTTTAGTATATTTATCTGATGCACCTTTAATAGCTTTAGCAAGTGATTTAACTACACCTTGATAACTCTTTTCTGCTTCTTTTAATTTCTCATCATCAAAATCAGTTGGTCTTCTATAATGAGATAATAATGTAAAGAATCTTACTATTACTGGATCAAATTTTTCAAATAAATCTGGTAATGTAATAAAGTTTCCTAATGATTTACCCATTTTTTGACCATTAACTGTAACTAGATTATTATGAATAAAATATTTTACAAATTGTACTCCATTAGCACATTCACTTTGAGCAGTTTCACATTCATGATGTGGGAATATATTATCCATACCACCACCATGAATATCAAAAGTATCTCCTAAATACTTTTTAGACATAACTGAACATTCAATATGCCATCCTGGATATCCTTCGCCCCAAGGACTTGGCCATTTCATTAAGTGAGTTTTATCAGCAGCTTTCCATAAAGCAAAATCTTCTGGTCTTTTTTTATCACTAGCTACTTCTATTCTTTCACCACTTACTGTTTCATCCATATTTCTTCTAGATAATTTACCATAATCTTTAAATTTATCTATTTCAAAATAAACATTATTTTCTTTAGTAACATAAGCATAACCTTTATCAACTAAAGTTTTAACCATATCAATGATTTCAATAATGTGACCTGTTGCTCTACAAGATACATCTGGTCTTAATACATTTAATTTATCCATACAATCGAAATATACCTTTTCATATTTGTATGCAATTTGATATGGATCTATTTGTTCAATCTTAGCTTGTTTTTCGATCTTAGATTCTCCTTCATCAGCATCTCCTACTAGATGTCCAACATCTGTAATATTTTGAACATACTTTACATTATATCCAGAGTATTTTAAATACCTGTAAATAGTATCAAAACTAATATAACTTTTAGCATGTCCTAAATGAGGATAACCATAAACAGTAGGTCCACAGACATACATACCAACATTCTTTCCATGTAATGGAATAAATTCTTCTTTTTCACGACTTATCGTGTTATAAACTTTCAACATATATGTCCACCTCTTTCATAAACTAGATTTTACCATATTTAAATAAAAAAACCAATAAAAAAGAATATTAATTACTTTTTAATATTCTTTTTACTTATTTATTAATTATATAATGTTCTACATTGAGTATAATCATCTGCTGAGCAAGAACTAACATTGCCCCAAGAACCATAATTATTCCATCCTGCAGTACATGAATGGCATGGATCCCAATAATATGTTCCTGAACAATATGTACATGTTGCTGCAGTACTACAATAAGTACTATATCCACAAACTGAGTAAGAACCACTGTCACAACCAGATCCGTAAATAATTCCTCCTGGAGTACCCACTCTAGGACAACATTGATAACAATAATATGATGTTGTTCCACAAGCTGATGCATTTGCACCAGTTGTCCAACTAGTACATACATAATCTCCTACACATGTTAAACAAGTGTTCCATGTTCTACTTCTACTTTGTATTTGAGATGTAACTGATACACTACAAGTTCCACTATTACCTGCATTATCATAAACAGTGTATGTTTTTGATGCAGTTAAACCAGTATCTCCAGTTGGATTATTAGATCTACATCCTGTTCCTACATCTGAGCAAGTTACAGTTGTTGTAACTCCCGATGTTGTTCCAGTATTTGATTTTGTAACTGTACATGTTGGATTTGCTGTATCTACACATGTATTATCAGAGTTTGTATAACCGCTGGCACAAGTATCAATTTTACATAAATCTGTTATAGTATTGTCAGAATTCCATACTGCATTTTTCCATGAATCAACATTAGAGTTATTTGAACAATTTGCATCACAAGTTGTTTTTCCATTTTCCGTAGTTGTTTTTCCATTATTGCATGCTATACAATAGCTTGATACTGCATATGATGTTGATCCTTTAATACAAGTTTTGCATGATGTTTTTCCTTCTTCATCTTGATATTGGCCTGCTGGGCATTCTTTACAAACTGTTTTTCCAGTTTCATCTTGATATGTTCCAGTTGAGCATTTTCCACAAACTGAACTTCCTTTTACATCAGCATAAGTTCCTACTGGACACGCCTTACATGAAGACTTTCCAGTTTCGTCTTGATATTGTCCTTCATTACATGGATTTGAATCATTATTTTTACAAAAATGTCCTGCTGTACATGGCACATAGTAAGCATATAATATATACTCATTTCCACTCTTAGTGGCTCCACTATTTACTATATCTGGAACTATTACTCTTCCAGTTGTTGAGGATATCATACTTACTACTTTTGTTCCTTTTCCATCTGATTGCGTATAATATCCATCAAATACATATCCATCTTTTGATGGAATTGTTAATGATTCTGGTTCAACTACTACTCGATTTCCAAAATATGTTGCTACATAAGAAGCTGCTCCTGAAGTTGTTGGAGTTTGTTGTCTTAATGATACTGTAATTGAATTTGGTGTAATACATTGACTTGTATTGTATACCCATCCTGCTACACAAGTATCTTCTCCTGTTTTACAATCATTCCATGATTTATATTTTTGACTATTCCATACTTGACTTGCACAACTATTATATTTTTTACAACATCCTGTACCATTCGTAGTTGTATTTGATGTTTGATAAAATGTACCACCTGCTCCTGCACATGAACTAGCAGAATAGCTACATCCTAATTGATCATATCCACCTTTACAATCATAGCCACCGGTATAATCCCATCCTCCAACACACGTATAGTGTCCTTCTTTACATTTATCCCAATATTTACATTGGTCACAACTAACTGTTCCATATTCTCCATCAGTTCCATATCCAGTTGGACAATGATTTTCTGTATTATCTCCAGGACAGAAATAATCTATATTACATATTTTCCACTTAGCATATAATGTTGTGTTAGCAGGTTCTTCCCATATTTTTGCTTCGCTTCCATCTGCATTATAGTATTTTGTTCCACCACCATTTGCTTCTGTATAATATCCATCAAATACATATCCAGCTCTTTGTGGTCTTACTATTGATGGTAAATCATGTTCATATAATACTTTTAATGTTCTTTCTCCTACTTCTGCTTTTCCACCTTGTTTATCAAATGTTATTGTATATTCATTTGCATGTCCCTTAGCAACTATATCTTTATTATTTTCGTTTATTAATGTATAAGATGTTTCATATACACCACTTGGACTTACAAATTCTGTAGTTCCTACAAAATATCCATCAAATGTCCAACCTGTTCTAGCTGGTAGTGATGTGAATTTGCCAACTCTTACTGTTAAATTTTCATCATTATAATATCCTAAACCGTATCTATAGAAGAATTGATTATTAACTGGATCACTAAAACATCTTGTATTTGTTCCAAATTTTGTTTCTACACTAAAGCATGGGGTTGGGAATGTAACTGAATCTCTTGATTCTGAAAATGTTACTTCACATATGATATCTTTTTCTATTGAGTCAAATGTTAATACGTTGTCTTCAACATGAGCACTATTACCACATGTATGATTAGCATATTTCCATCCTGAATCAGGTTTTAATCTAAAACTTACTGGTACATTTGCTCTAATCACTTGTGTTTTACTTAATGTTGGTTCTTCCGAACCTATTTGAATTTTTCCATGTGCTTTTGCTTTTAATGTTACTTTATATGAATCTAAGAATATCCATGGATCATCTTTTGTTCCAACACCACTTACTGATGTATCATGTTTAACATATTCAGTCACTTTTATTTTTGCATTTGATCCACTTATAAAACTTTCACTTACTATTTTGTTTTCTATAGTCCATATTTTAGTTCCATCATATATATATGAAAATGACATTGGGTTATTACTATTCTTCCTTGTTATTTCAATTTCTTTTTGTGTTATTAATCCACCAGTACTAAAACCATTTATTTTTATTGGTTTCATATTACCATCTAATCCCCAGGTAGTTGAGCTTGGTATTATATATCTATCTGGTGTTAAAAACTTTGATTGATAATTGTTAGCAATTTGTTTAGCATCACTAAAATTACTAGCATTTACTAATATTGGTATTATCATTATAAATAAAAAGACATATTTTAATACTTTTTTCATATTATCACCTATTATAATTATATAAAAAAAGTACTTATTTTAAAAGTACTTTTTATAATTTCTTCTTAAAATTACCTAGAACTGATACCCCATTTGATTCAACTATAAATGCATCAAATTTTTCATGTTTTAATTCAAGTTCTAGAACATTCTTTTCATATTTAGATAAAACTACATATGTAATATATGATTTTGTATCATCATAGCCACCTATAGCTTCCCAATATGTTACATCTCTATCTAATGTATTTTTAATATAATCTATTATAGCTCTTGGATGTTTTTTACTAAATATCATCATAGTAGAACAAATATTTCTAATATGTAATTTATCTAAAATAATAGATTCAAATACTGAATATAATACAGAATAAATCATAGTTTCAATACCACCAAGTATTCCACATACACTATAAATAACTACATTAAATGCTATTCCAAATCCACCTACTGTTATTTTTCTATATTTGTTTGTTAATATCATTCCGATGATATCTACTCCTCCAGTTGAAGCTCCTACTGATATAGCAAGACCACAACCAAATCCACATAATACTCCACCTAGTAAAATATTTGTTAATAAGTTGTCAATTAATGGATTTTTTATTTCAGGAATTAAAAACAAAAATATAGTTGACAATGTTACACAAAATAAAGTTCTATAGAAAAAACTTTTACCAATCTTTTTATATGCTAAATAAAATAAAGGTAAATTTATTAAATAATATATTGGTGTTGCGATATCAAAAGACATTTTAATATTAGTTGTTGATAATATTAATGTTCTAAGTAATTGAGATAATCCCATTACTCCACCATTATATAAATTGTTAGGTATTATAAACATTTTAATTGAACAACAATATAAAAACAAACCAAATATTGCATACAATAATTCAGTATAATTCCATCTTAAATATTTTTTCATATTTGACCACCCAAGAAATTATACCATTTTAAAATTTAAAATCAACACATAAAAAAAGAAGATTACTCTTCTTCTTTATTTTCTATTTCAAGAACTTTATCTGGATTTTCAAATATACTTTCTCTTACTAAATTTTCTAACTCATCATATAGTTCTTTATTATTTTTAAGTAATAATTTAACGTTTTCTTTTCCTTGGCCAATCTTTTCACCTTTATAACTAAACCAAGCACCAGATTTTTCAATTATACCCATATTAACAGCAAGATCAACTATTTCTCCAGTTTTAGAAATACCTTCACCATACATTATTTCTACTTCAGCAGTTTTAAATGGTGGAGCTACTTTATTTTTAACAACTTTAATAATTGTTTTATTTCCAAGAACATCACCATTAACTTTAATTTGTTCTCCTCTTCTAACATCTAATCTAACACTAGCATAGAATTTTAAAGCTCTTCCACCAGGAGTAGTTTCTGGATTGCCAAACATAATTCCAACTTTTTCTCTTAATTGATTAATAAATATACATATTGTATTTGTTTTATTAATTACACCACTTAATTTTCTTAATGCTTGACTCATTAATCTAGCTTGAAGTCCAACATGAGAATCACCCATCTCACCTTCAATTTCTGCTTGTGGTACTAAAGCTGCTACTGAGTCTATTACTATAATACTCATAGCACCACTTCTTACTAATGCTTCAGTTATTTCAAGGGCTTGTTCGCCAGTATCAGGTTGACTTAATAATAAATCATCAGTATTAACTCCTAATTTTTTAGCATATACAGGATCTAATGCATGTTCTGCATCAATAAATGCAGCTTTTCCACCAGTTTTTTGAACTTCTGCAATAGCATGTAATGCAATAGTAGTTTTACCACTTGATTCAGGTCCAAATATTTCTATTATTCTTCCTTTAGGAAATCCACCAACTCCTAAAGCTTGATCTAACATAATAGATCCACTTGAAACAACATCTATATTACTTATTCCTCTTTCTCCTAATTTCATAATAGCACCTTTGCCAAATTGTTTTTCAATATCAGCAAGGACTTGTTCTAATGCTTTGTCAGTATCTTTTTTCATATGTTTCTCCTTCATTAATTTAATTTTAAACTAATTAAAAATGTTTGTCAATAACATTTTACAAACTTTTGTTTGCTTATTTTTAAATTATTGATAGAATACTGTTTTCATAAGTAAATAACTGAGTTTATAATGTTTTAATAATTAAATAATTTGTGTAAAGTTGCAATAAAAAAACAGTTTTCACTGTTTTTTAATTAATTATATATTTTTTATTTTTCTCATAATATTGTATACCACTTATTATTGATAATACTACTGCTATCATAATAATTATTTTTCCTGGATATACACTAAATAATGAGAATGGTAAATCATTAAATAATACTAATGTTATACCTGTTAACATAAATGCAGTTTTTGTCTTTCCTGCTTTTGATGCAGCTACTGCACCATTCTTTTGACCAGCAATCATTTTAATTGAATCTACTGCTATATCTCTACATACTATTACAACAGGAACTATTGCACTAATATAACCATTTACTGCTAATAATATTAATACCCCATTAACAAGTATTTTATCAGCAATAGCATCCATTACTTTTCCTAAATCTGTTACTAAATTATATTTTCTAGCTAAATATCCATCTAAGAAATCAGTTAATGCAGCTATTAAAAATAAAATTCCACATATTATATCTTTACTATCTATTATTAATTCTGAATTAATTCTAAGTTCTGGAAAACTTATACCTAATATTTCCATTGGAAATATCATTATCGCTAATAATATTGCAGATAAGAAAATTCTACATAATGTTATTTTATTTGGAACATTCATTTTAACAACTCCTTTCAACTACATTAAAATAATTTAATTCTTGATCTTTTTTATCAGTTGCAAATTTAACTATGATAAGAACTAGTATTATTAAAACTATTAAAGAAGCACCATAAATAAGTGCATATTTCAATGTACTTTTCTTTTTTCTTTTAATTGTGTATGGTGAAACTATTTTATTTTCTTCATTTTTACGTTCTAGTATCTCAAATTCTCTTGTTTTTTCTAAAATATCATCAACTGGAATTCTAGAAGTATAACCAAATATAAATTCATTAAATTTATCCATTATTTCATCTTCATCTAAATTTAAATACTTGGTATATTTTTTAATAGTATCTTTTAAGAAAAAAACATCCTTAAAAGCATTTACATTTCCATCTTCTAAGTTATCTAATTGACTTTCAGTAATATTTAAATCTTTTACAACTTCTTCTTTAGAAATACCAATAGTTTCCCTAGCCTCTTTAAAACTTTCTCCTATTTCTTTCACGATATTTCTCCTATAAAATCATAATTCTTAATAAGCCATGTTCTGTACCTAAAAGGTGACATACATTTATCTAGCTTTCGCTTCCTTACTCCTTTATTAATTCATTCGTAAGAACTCCCCTACCAAATTTGGGTTTCTCACTCGCGGGGTTTACCTCGTTCCATAATTGTTATCCCTAACAATCTCGTCTCTATGGCACTTTTATATCTACTATAATCAGGTCTTGATTAATTCGATGCCGTTAGTATTTCTACTACCTAGAGTTATTTTTTCCTCTAGCACGATCATTTTATGCATTCCAGCATAAGTGAGCATGGACTTTCCTCTACATATAAAATGCAGCGTATGTCTTAAGAATTACTCTCCATATACAACTTTTTCTAAATCACTAACTCTCTTTAGTAAATCTACGTTAGTGATTCCTTTATTAGAGCCGGCTATATCTAGAGATGCTTTTAAATTTCTTACTTCTGCTTTTAATTTGTCATTTTCAGCTTCTAATGCTTTAATTTCACCTACTAATCTTTTAGTAGTTGTTTCAAAATCAACATAGTCCTTAATAATCATATCAAGAAATTGATCAACTTCTTGTGGTCTATATCCCCTAGCATCAATTTTAAATTCTTTAGCATATATCTCATTTGCTGTTAGAAATCTTTTATCTTCATACATCTTTTTTAGCCTCTCTTCCGACATAATTTTATCACTTTTTATGCCTTTTTGTCAAACTTCTCACTAAGCTTGTACTGGTGTTTCTGTTCTATCAAATAGTTCTGCAACATCACTATAAGGAACTGGATCCTTTATTACTTGACCACTTGCTACTCCTCTACCACCTGGAATAAATATTCCATATTCATTAGCTGAATATTGATTTTCTATTAAATCTCTTTGAATATCTGTTAATCCTGAATGTGTTTCAACATAAGGATTTGTTTCTTCAACTGTAGTAGCAGCTAAATTAACAGGTCCACCATTTCCTCTAAAATCTTCAAATCCACTCATTACTCTATCTACTTCACCTGCAAAGATTTGATATTCAGGATCAGTATGTTCTGGATAATGGCTGTTAACACACATTACTACATTAACTCCAGCATCACATACTTGTTGTAGTGCTGCATTTGCATTAGAAGGTCCACCATTTCCTTTTATACTTTCATATGCCATTATTACACTACCTTGTTGTAAATATTCTAATACATCTCTATGAGCTGGATTTAATAAAGTTCTTGCAAATTCTCCACAACCAGCTTCATATGCTGAAGCTGCATCTATTAACATAATATCTATTGGTTGATCTACTACATCTTTTAATTCTCTTACAACATTAATTGTCATTGTTCCACCAGCACTGGCACCACTAACAACTGCTCTATTTACATTATTATCTGCACCTGTTAAATCATTAAATATTGATGCTATTGCTCTAGCAGCAACATCATGCTCAGTTGCTGTTGCATTATATATAGCCATCATATATCTATTATCTGAAGCATATGCTGTATCATTTACAAAACCAGCATATGTTTGACCACAATAAATTCCTCCACCACCTGTACCTGGAATTCCAACATAACCATTTGCTAATGCATTTGGATTTGTTGGATTACATGTTATTGTAAAATGAACATGTTTTTTATTTGATTCTTCTGATGTCATTGCTACTTGTACATTTCCATTTTCAGGATTTATTTTAATATCTTCAGGATTAATAGTAATTCCTTCATATCTACAAGCTCCTTCTGGACTAAAGAATAAATTATAAACATAATCTTTATATTCTTGTGTTATTTCACCATTATCATCTGTTATTGCACCAGTATAATGTGGAATACCTTCTCCAGCTCCTGATTCCTCAGAATAATTACCAAATTCGCTCATATTAAAAGCTTCAATACCACCTATATTGAATATTTCATCACTATGTTCTGAAGCATAATCTCTTAAATATTCTGCTAAATCATCTATATCATTTGGTAAATATAATCCACCAGCATCTTTTTCAGCTCTAAATGTTTGATTAACTACATTACCAAATGTATCCATTATAGAATTCATTACTGAGTCAGCATTTGATAAACATCCTTTTTTACGATTCATAGCACCTAATGAAACATTTTTCACTCCACCTGAGTTAGTTATTTTACCAAGCCCAGAAATAGCAGTTGCTGATCTTGATCCAAGAGCACATAAACTTAGGTATGAATCATATAATTGAGCAGCTGGTACTGAATCAACAGCATCAGGATTATATGATTCTTCATCATATCTATATTGGCTTTGATTCCAAGCATCAGATTCACAATTTATATTATTTGTTATTCTTTTTAACATTATTCACACCTCCAAACACATGGTGTGTTAGCAAGAGTGGTTTTTGCTTTAGTTAATTCAGTTGAACATTTAGATACTTCACTTACACAATTATTATAAGCTCCTTCTACTTCATTTCCATATGTGCATGCACATGAAATTAAACTACTTAGTCCACTTTCATTACCCATAATACCTGGGCTATTAACACTAGAACCACAAGTAGCTACTTTATCATAAACTGCTTTATAATCATTAACTAATTGTTGGACATTATCCATTTCTTTTTTTAAACTATCTCTTAATGCAACTGCATTATCATATGCAGTTTGTGCAGCTTCAACAGCAGCTTGTGCAGCATCTCGAGCAGTACAATCTAAGTATGGAGTACAATAATAAATATCTTCTGCTTCTCTTTTTTTTATATTTGAATAATTATTAGTTATTCTTTTTAACATAAGCATCACCTACTTTAATAAACCTTTATAATGGTCTTTAACTTCAGTATAATTATTTTCTCCTATATCAGTGAAAATTAATTCATATTTTAAAATATCATTACCATTATTTATTATTTTATCTACCCCTGTATAATCTATTTTTATACTATGTATTCTACTAGGATAAAAACTTATTTCAATAGTCATATCTTCATTACCACTATAATCCGTATTATAGATACTATTATACTCTTTAAAGTAGTCATTTTCATTTATTACGCATTTTTGATTATTATCATTTACACTTTCTAATTCACAACCATTAATTAATTTCTTAATTAATTCAATATTTACATATGGGTTATTATATCTATCTATTTTAGATACATTAGTAAGTTTAAAATTATTAACATCTATTAAATAATATTTATTTTTATAAACCAAATATGCTTTATTTGAATAATCGCCTTCATCAAGTAATTCTATTTGACTATCTCTAGAATAATTATAATTATACTTTTCTTGACTATTATAAACATTTATAGAAACTGTATAATTATCATTAATATTAGACAATAATTCAGTAACATTAGCATCAACATTTGTATTATTAGTATCATTTGGCATATTATAATTAGAACCTAAATATATAGTGGCTATTACTATTAAAACAAATAATACTATGCTTAATACTTTATCTTTTTTATCCTTTTTAAAATACTTTTCTAACATATTTTTTCCCCTAATAAATTATCTTTTCTTCCATTTAAATAATCTTTAACATCCATTTCTTTTTTACCAGATGGTTTAATTCTAGTAAGAATAATTTCTCTATCACTACACATTATTCCTATACCATCTTTATAAATACTTGTTATTTCACCACAAGATCCTTTTTTAGTATCTCCTATTCTTGAAGCACAAACTTTAATAACTTCACCTTTTAACTCTAAATATGCTGTTGGAAATGGATATAATCCTCTTATTTGATTAAATACTTCTCTAGCAGTTTTATTAAAATCTAGTTTTTCTTCTTCACGTTTAATATTATATGCAAAAGTTACTTCACTTTCATCTTGTTTAGTTCTTGTGTTTGTCCCATCAAAAATACTAGGTAATGTTTTTAATAATAAATCACGACCTAAAACACTTAATTTATCATGAATAATTCCTACATTATCTTCATCATTAATTTTTATTTCTTCTTGTGTAATTATATCTCCATCATCCATACCTGGAGCCATATACATAATAGTTACTCCTGTTTTATCATAACCATCTATAATAGCCCTATGTAATGGACTTCCACCTCTTAATTTAGGAAGTAAACTTGCATGTACATTAATAGCTTTATATTTTGGAGTATCAAGTAATATACTTGGTATTATTTGTCCATAAGCACATGTAATAATAATATCTGGATTTTTATCTAAAATGTATTCATATTCATTTCTAATTTTTTCTGGTTGATATACTTCTATATTATTATCTATTGCTACTTGTTTAACTGGACTATATGTAAGAGTATGATGTCTACCAACATAACTATCCGGTTGAGTAACTACCATTATTACATTAGTCTCTTTAATTAACATTTCAAGTACCGGAACACTAAATTCAGGAGTTCCCATAAATATTACTTTTTTATCTTTCATATACATCATCTCTATAAAAATTATATTAAATATTTATGTTTATATCAACATTAACATTCTTAATAATCATCTCATTTATATCATTTAATACTTTATGTAAATCATTTATATCTTTATATTTAATCATTATATTAAATCTATATTTATTTTTTAATTTAACTATAGCAGAAACTGAAGGTCCTAAAACAATATATTTGTCACTTAAATTATTATCTAAATACTTTTTAATTTTATTAGCAGAACTACTAGCATCTTCAAAAGAAGTACTAATAGTTGTTATATTACAAATATAATAATATGGTGGATAAAATAGTTTTTTTCTTATTAGCATTTCTCTATTAAAAAACTTATCAAAATCATTTTCTATTACACTTTGATATACATAATTAGTTGGATTATATGTTTGAATTATTACTTTACCAGGTATATTAAATCTTCCCACTCTTCCAGCTGTTTGACTTAATAATTCATATGTTCTTTCGCAACTTCTAAAATCGGGCATAGATAAAGAAGCATCACTATTTATGATACCTACTAAACTAGCATTTTCAAAATTAAGTCCTTTGCTAATCATTTGAGTACCAACAAGTACATTATATTTTCCACTTCTAAATTCATCTATTATTTTTTGATGTGCATTTTTAGTACTTGTAGTATCTGCATCCATTCTTAGTACTTTAGTATTATATTTCTTTTCAATTAATTCACTTAATTTTTCTGTACCAAGTCCTAAATCTTTAATAGCATCTTCATGACAATTAGGACATGTATCACTCTTTTGAATCCTATATCCACAATAATGGCAACTGTAGTTATTAGAACTCTTATGATAAATTAATGAAATATCACAATTAGGACATTTATAAACATAACCACAATTAGTACAAGATAAGAATGTACTAAAACCACGTCTATTTAATAATAAAATAACTTGTTCTTTTTTAGATAATGATTTATTAATTTCTATATCTAATTTAGAACTAATAATATAATTATGTTTTTTAGCTTCATTATTCATATCAACTAATTCTATTTTAGGAAATGATCCACTTATTCTATTTTTTAAATTAATTAAATGAAATACACCTTTTTTACCTCTAGCATATTGTTCTAAACTTGGTGTTGCGCTACCTAAAACAACTTTTGCATTATGATATTCTCCTCTATCAAAAGCAACATCAATAGCATTATATTTTGGGTTATTCTCTTGTTTATAAGTGTTACTTTGACATTCATCTATTATAATTAATCCAATGTTATTTAAAGGTGCAAATATAGCACTTCTAGCGCCTACTACTATAGATACTTCTCCTCTTGAAATACGTCTATATTCATCATATTTTTCTCCTTCACTTAGAGAACTATGAAGTACTGCTACTGTATCATTAAAAACATTTTTAAATCTTGCTACTATTTGTGGAGTTAAACTAATTTCAGGTACTAAAACAATAGATGTTTTACCTTTACTTATCATTTCTTTAATAAGTTCAATATATACTTCAGTTTTTCCACTTCCAGTGACACCATATATTAAATATTTACTATCATTAGATTTTAATATTTCATTAATAGCTTTGATCTGTTCATCTGTAAAATTTATATCTTTAGATTCTTCTTTTAAGAAAGCAACATCTCTATTTATTTCATATTTATTTTCTACAACTATATTATTTTTAATTAAATTTCTTAATGATTGAGATGCAATCTCACTTCTTAATACTTCTTTATTTTTTAATATATTTATTATTTCTATTTCTTTATGTGCTCTTTTATGATTAGAAATATATTCTTCAATATCTATATCTTTATTTAAAGATACCTTTATTTCATATTTTTTATTTATATTTGTATTAATAGATGCTTTTAATGCTTTAGGAAGCATAGCTTGATAACAAGATATTTTAGTGCATAATAAATCATTACTCATTTTATCTCCTAATTTGAGTAATTCATCATTTAAATAAAAATCACTATCTTGTATTTTTATTATTTCTTTATAGTTAACATCTTTTTCAAAATTATTATGTATTTTTAAAGTAAAACCTTCTACTTCTTTAGAAGCAAAAGGCACTATTACTTTATGACCGACTTTTAAAACTCCCTCTAATTCTTTAGGAATAATATAATCAAATACTTTATTTAGTGATTTAGCACTATATTCTATTATTACACTTGCTAACATTAAATTCCTTTCAAAAATGGATTGTTTTCAAGTTCATCTCCTACTGTTGTTGGAGCACCATGTCCTGGGTATACACTTACTTCTTTAGGTATATATTTAAATACTTTAAGACTCTTAATCATTTCATCTTCAGCATCTTCTTTATAATTACCTATTGTTCCCTTGAATACAAAATCCCCTGTAAATATTACATCATATTCATCAAAATAAAATGAAACACTATCCATTGTATGACCATTTGTTTCAATTATTTTAAAAATAAATGGTGGTAATGAAATATCTCCGTTATTTTTATAGTCAATTAATTTAGCAACCGGAAATTCACTTTGCATTCTTTTTAATGCACCTACATGATCAAAATGATGATGTGTAATTAAAATACCAATAACATCTAATTTGTTCTCTTTTATAAAATCTAAAATAGTTTCTTCATCATCGCCAGGATCAACTATTAAAGTTTTTTCACCTATACTTACTATGTAGCAATTTTCTTCCAAATACCCTGTTACTAAACATTCTATATTTAACATATTTCATCTCCATTTTCGTCAAACATATCAAGTAACTGATCTAATTTATCTATAACTTTAAAACCTTTTGATTCTAATTCTTGATTAAATCTAACTGCTATTCCTCCAGCTTCTTGCCATTCTCTTAAATTACTTGAGAAATCATCAACTAGAATAGCACCTTCGCTATGAACCATTTTTGTTTTAGATATTTTACCTGGAACAATAATAATAGTTGTGTCATCTTTAAAATGACGACGCAAATATTTAGTTTTAACTATAGCCTCATCTAAAGAATGTACATGTGATAAAAAACTAATTTCAAATCTTTTACTATCAAGTAATTTTTTAATACAATTTATAGAATCATTTAATATATATTTATCTTTTACTACATTTCTATAATCATAATTAGCAAATTTTTGAATTTTTTCTTCAGCACTTCCATTATCAACACCACTAGTGTCAATTCCAAGTTTTTCATATAGAGGTGGAATTGTATCCAAAACCACTCCATCAAAATCAATGTATAACCTTCTCATAGCTATCACCCCTACTTACAAATAGTATAATATTTTTATAATAAATTTGTCAATTTTAAAAAAGAGTAATTAACATTACTCTTCTATATATTTTCCATCTAATGAAAAACTCTTTGTATCAGTTATTTTAACATTTACAATTTTGCCTATTATAGAATGTGGGCCATCTATATTAACTAACTTCATATTTTCAGTATATCCACATACTTTAGTATTATCTTTTTCACTCTCTCCAATTACTAGACATTTAACTGTTTTATCCATTAATTTTTTATTAGCTTCATTACTATATTTATTGATTACTTCATTTAATCTATGTAATCTATCCATCTTTTCTTCTTCACTTACTGTTTGTTCCATACGAGCAGCTGGAGTATTTTCTCTAGGAGAAAACGCAAATGTAAATGCTCCGTCAAATTTACATTTATTTACCAAATCTAATGTCTGTTCAAAGTCTTCTTCTGTTTCGCCAGGAAAACCAACAATAATATCTGTAGTAATACTAGAATCTTTTACTTTAGAACGAATTTGATTATACAGTTTTAAATATTCTTCACTAGTATATCTTCTATTCATTAGTTTTAAGATCCTATCACTTCCACTTTGAAGTGGTAAATGAATATATGGCATAATATTATCACGTGAAGCAATTACATCAACCATTTCATCTGTAAAATCCCAAGGATGTGATGTTACAAATCTAATTCTATCAATGCCTGTATCACTAACATCACTAAGTAAATTAGATAAATTATAATCATCATAAATATCTTTTCCATAAGCATTAACATTTTGACCTAGTAATGTTACTTCTTTATAACCTTTTTCTTTTAAATCTTTTACTTCATTAACAATATCTTCTTTTTTTCTGCTTCTTTGTTTTCCTCTTGTATAAGGTACTATGCAATAAGTACAAAACTTATCACAGCCATATTGAATATCTACCCAAGCACTATAAATACTATCTCTAACAGTAGGTACTCCCTCTACTACATCTCCTTCATAGCTAAGTACTTCAACTTGATTTTTATTAGTATCTATTTTTTCTTTAATAACATTTAACATATTATCTAAATTATGAGTTCCAAAAACGAAATCTACATATTTATATTTAGATAATATTTCATTTACAACAACTTCTTCTTGGGCCATACATCCACATAAACCAACTAATAAATCAGGATTAGTAGTATCTTTAATATGTTTTAATACACCTAAAAAACCAAATACTTTATCATGTGCATTTTCTCTAATTGCACAAGTATTTAAAATAACTATATCAGCATCTTCATATGACTCAGCTTTTTTATAACCAACACTTTCTAACATGCCATTTATTTTTTCAGAATCATGTTCATTCATTTGGCAACCATAAGTTCTAACAAAATATTTTTTATTTTTACCAAACTTATCTTTTAATTCTTTATAACTTGTATAATTTATTTCATGTTGATTTCTTTTTTTAGCTTCTAACATATTTGGTTTTTGCATATAAATCACTTCCGTGCATATTATAGCACATTTTATTGTAATAAAAATACCATTATGTTAGAATATATTTCATTCAAAGGTGATATTATGGATTTTAAAAAGAATCATTTAATAACTAGAAGTAGAGCTATATTAATAGAATCTCTTGCTATGATTAATCCAGAATTAATAGATTATAATATGTTTGATGATGGTAGTTCTCTTATAGGTGATTTACAACAATTTTGTTTTTATCAAAAACAAGCAACAAAAAATAAAAGAAGAGATATCTATATGTTTTTATATACTTTTAAACAAGGAAGAACAAGATATTATTTTGAAAATCCTCAAACCATTCAAGAACTTGGTGAAACATTAGCTGCTGTTGATAATGATAGAGATTATGTAAGACTTCTAGATAGTGTTAGTCCAAAACAAGTAGATACTATTAGTAATTTTGCAACTGAATTTGCAGAATATTTAGAATATGTTAGAGCTGTTAGAATGCATAATCAAATGAAATTAACTCAAATGTGGCCACAATAAAAAAAGACTTAAAAGTCTTTTTTATTTTTCATTTTGTTCTTTTAATTCAAATAATAAATCTCTAAGAACTGTTGCTCTTTCAAAATCAAGTGCAGCTGCAGCTTCTTTCATTTCTTTTTCAACAGTAGAAATCATTTCATTCATTTCTTTCTTAGTATATTTATCTTTAACTACTTTTTCTTCTTTAGTATTAATAGTTATTTCTTCTCTAATATCTTTAACTATTGTTTTAGGAACAATATTATGTTCTTTATTATATTTTTCTTGAATACTACGTCTTCTATTAGTTTCATCAATAGCTATTCTCATAGCATCACTAATATAATCAGCATACATTATAACAGTACCATTTTCATTTCTAGCTGCTCTACCAATAGTTTGTATTAATGATCTATCACTTCTTAAGAATCCTTGTTTATCCGCATCCATAATACAAATAAGGGATACTTCTGGAATATCTAAACCTTCTCTTAAAAGATTTATACCTACTAAAACATCTATTTTACCCAATCTAAGGTTTCTTATTATATTTAATCTTTCTAATGTTTTAATTTCATTATGTAAATATGTTACTTTATATCCAAGTTCTTTTAAATATGAAGTTAATTCTTCACTCATACGTATTGTTAAAGTAGTAATTAATACTCTTTCATTCTTTTCTATACGTTTATTTATTTCTTCTAAAATATTATCTATTTGATTCTTAGTTGGTCTTACTTCAATAATTGGATCTAATAATCCAGTTGGTCTAATTATTTGTTCAACTACTTTATTATTAACTAAAGATAATTCATAATCACCTGGTGTTGCTGATACATAAATAACTTGATTTAATTTTTTCTCAAATTCATCAAATTTAAGAGGTCTATTATCCATAGCACTAGGTAATCTAAATCCATAATCAACAAGAGTTTGTTTTCTCATATGATCTCCGTTATACATACCTCTTACTTGAGGTAATGTAACATGAGATTCATCTACTATTAGAAGAAAATCTTCAGGGAAGAAATCTATTAATGTAGTTGGTGTTTCACCTGCTTCTCTTAGTGATAAATGTCTACTATAGTTTTCTATACCATGACAGAAGCCAGTTTCACGTAACATTTCTAAGTCATACATTGTTCTTTCTCTTAAACGTTGTTCTTCTAATAATTTACCTTCACTTTTTAATACTTCTAATCTTTCATTTAATTCTTTTTCTATTCTTGAAGTAGCTTCTTTTAATTTTTCATCACTTGTTACGAATAATGATGCTGGAAAAATACTAATAGTTTTAACACTATTTTTAATATGACCAGTAAGTGGATCAAATAAATATATTTTATCTATTTCATCACCAAAGAAATCTACTCTAATACCACTTTTCTTTTCACCTATTGGTACTAAATCAACAGTATCTCCTTTTACTCTAAATGTACCACGTTTAAAATCAATATCATTTCTTTCATATTGCATGCTTACTAATTTTTCTAACATGGCATCTCTATCAATAGTATCTCCTACTGATAAATTTAACATTTTATTTATATACTCATCTTTTTCACCAATATTATATATACAAGAAACACTAGATACTATTATTGTATCTCTTCTTTCTATTATTGCTGCTGTAGCAGCATGTCTTAATTCATCTATTTCATCATTAATAGATGAATCTTTTTCAATGTATAAATCTTTTGAAGGAACATATGCTTCAGGTTGATAATAATCATAATATGATACAAAATATTCAACTTTATTTTCTGGAAATAATTCTTTAAATTCTGCATATAATTGCCCTGCTAATGTTTTATTATGAGCAAGAACTAATGTTGGTTTATTAGTTCTTTCTATAACATTAGCCATAGTAAATGTTTTACCCGTTCCAGTAGCACCCAAAAGAACCTGGTGTTTTTTACCAGAATTAATACCTTCAACAAGTTTATCAATAGCCTCAGGTTGATCTCCATTTGGTTTATATTTAGATACTAGCTTAAACATATTACACCCTCAATAAATCAAACTAATGTTATCAAAAGGATATGTAAAAGTCAACGAAATATAATGCTTTTTATATATTATATATGATAAAATAATAATGGTGAATAATATGGCATCTAAAAAAAGAAAAAAAATAAATAATACTGAGCCAAATACAAACAGACAACAAAATAATCATGTATCTACTACACCTGCTACCGCTATTAAACATAATAGTGGTTATTTATCAAACAATATTAATAGAATTAGAAATATAGCTCTTAATAGAAAAATTAATAACATAGAATTATTAGCTACTAATTCTAAATATATGGAATCAGAGAAAAATGGTATGACAGGATTTGTAAAAGCATCTGAAATGTTAAATGCAAAAGTATTAAAAGAATTAGATACTATAATGGTATTAAAAGATAATTATAAAGCTTTGGAAGAAAAGCTTAAATTTGATGTTGATTTAAAATCTGAATTATTAGATTATAGTACTCTTAATCTTTCTTTATTAGCTACTAATTCACAATTTATTAAACAATATGAAAGAAATCATCCATGTATTCCTGGAAGAACTTATACGAAAGAAGAAGCAGAAGAATTATATGGTAAATATTTCAAAGATCCTAATATTTCTGGATTTTTAGATATGTTTTACAATGAAAAAAATGATACATATACTGTACCAGATATAGTATTTGATAAACATGATGAAACTTCAGGTTTAGTTATAAAAACTACTGTAACAAAATATGAAATAAAAATTGATACAACTGGATTTAATAAAGATGATATTTATAATAATTTCTTATCTATTATAGATAGTTTGGATCCAAATCTTAATGAAAGATTAACAACACCTCAAAAAGCTGGGCTTACATTTATTGGAAAAGGCAATATTACTAAAAAATTTACTGATACTATTCATGAATCATATAGTAATGGTGTATTAACTATCGATATAACAGATCTTATTAGCTTATTAAATGACTTGGATGACGTTGCTAATGGTAATTTGGGAGGTGCCGCAACTGATCAAGATAGGCAGTTAATAAAAGAAGCAATAGCTGGTTTAGAAGCTCTATTTGTTAAATAATAAAGGAGAAATAATATGACTTTAGTTGATAAAAATACAATTAATAGTAATAATGATGAAATTAAATCATTAGATGAAGTAACTAATTATAGTAAACAGTTAATAGATGTAATTAGTAATTTTATTACTGAATCTAAAAATCATTTAACTGGTGAAGGTTATGATTCAGCTAGAAAAAGATTAGAGTTTTATTTATCTGCTCTAGAGACACAACAAAGATTATCAGAAAATGTTAGAAATAATTATACAATCGGTAATAATTTAATGATAAATTTTATGGAAGAATTTGATAGTTTAGATGATACTGATTTAGATAGTATTCGATCTTCCCTATCTTGGATTAAAGAAAATATATATGCTTTAAATGAAAGAATTAATTCATTATTAGATGAACCAGATTGTGCTGAATTACTAAATACTTTAAGAGTTAAATTGAGAGAATGGGAAGCTTTATTAGAATCTTATACTACTCTATCAGAAAAATTAGTATGCCTTTCTGGTACTGATACAAGTATATTGAATTATTTGTCTGATACGAATAGTGATTGTAATAATTTCTATACAGCGGTTAATGAAATACAAGTTGCAGAAATAAAATAGTAGGATAAAATTTTATCCTACTTTTTTTATTAATTCTAATGTTCTAACTTTACCTAGGTTTTTACCTTTTATATTAAAACTGCAATCTCTTGATAATTCTTCTAAATATCTAAAACTAGTTTTGTTATAAAAATGTCTATAATCTCTAAATGATTGCATGTTATGTTCAGGTAAAATAATAACCAAATCTTCTTTTTCTGATTCATTTTCTAAAGGAGATTTATCTACAATATTTTTATCATGATTATATTCATGTTGAGCAACATATATATTAGGAACACCTATTTTAGATAATTCTTCTCTTAAACCAATATTTACTGTTACGAAATAATCATTATCAAATAATAATCTAACATATTCATCTCTTAATTCTATATATTGTTTAACTAGAGGATCTTCTTGCATACTTATAGCTTTTGCTTCTAGTTCTTTTATCTTAGCAAATAATTCATGTCTTTTTTCATCACTACATCTTTTAGTTTCATGTATTAAATATTCCATTTCATCTATAGTAAAAGCATATAAACCCACTTGTCTATTAAATGTTAATTGTGACATTTGATATTTAAGATGTAATATTCTTTCTTTATTTTTTAATAATTGTTGTTTCTTTTCTTTTATTCTTAAACCTGAAACAATTTCTTCTATACTTGAACTCATTTTCCTCACCTATAAATATTATACCATAATAAAAGCAAGGTATATATTACCTTGCTTAATATATTAAATTTAAAAGGTTTACATTAGCAATATATATTATTTTGATTTAGTATTCTATAAGCATCTATCTCCTTTCATATTTACATTGTAGATGCTTAATATTAAATAAACATTAAATCAAAAATATATATGTCAAATGTATTACTATTGTTGATATTGTTGCTAGTAAAGTTGGTATATTTCTATTTACTGGATTTAATCGTAGATCATCTGATAAACAATATAATACTGCATAAGATACTCCAGCTATTAATAAAATACCTGCTACTATTAAAAGAATTAATATAACACTAAGTCCATCAGATAAAATTGGACTATTTATCATATTATAAAACATCTCTCCATTCATCATTGCATATCCAGTTAAACCATGAGAAAAGACAAATATAATACTATTAGATTGTGGTTCTTTTAAAACTAATAACATGGCAGAAAAGAATGCAAGTCCGGCAACACCTAATAAAGCGTTATATTTTCCAAATAATAAGAATACTAGTAAAAATATTAAACATACTGTACCAAGATTATTTATAAATTTTGGTATTCCTTTACTATTTATTTTATTATCTTTATATAGTAAGCGATAAGCTTCTCTTTCTGCTCTACGAGGATTTTTTGAATGTTCATCTCTTATTCTACCAATAAGCATTCCATAATCTTTTTTAGAATATTTGTGTGACATATTATCCTCCTATTATAATCCTAATTTATAAGGTAATATTCTGAGTAAAAACATACCTAATAAAAACATAAATACTATTATTGGTTTTATATGTTTAATTCCTCTAATTTTAGGTATTAAACTTTGAAGTATTATTAATAATACAGAAAAACCTAATAAGAAGAATGTACTAGCAATATAAGGATTATTTAATGCACCACCATCAGATAAAATTGGGCTATTTTTTATTGTCTCAATTAGTTCGCCATTCATTATGCCAAAACCTACTAATCCATGTGAAAATAAAAATATTAAACCAAATACAGGGGCATATAATCCTACTAAAAATCCAGCCATAAAAAATATTAATCCTAAAAAGTATATTCCTTCACCAAAATTAATAAATCCACATAAAGCTATTAAAATACATCCAATACACACTAAAAAAGTATCTAATTGTTCATCAGACATTCTTGGTAGTATTCTATGTTGTCTAGTTAACATATTTAAATAATGATCTGCTTTTTTAACAACTAATGCTGAATCATGTTCATATAAATCATCTAGATAAGTCATATATTGTTCAAAATAGTCTTTTTCCATATTATTCTAATCTCCTATTATAATTTTAGCATTTTAATATACCTAAAACAATAAAAATTGTTGACAAATATTATTTTATTTGATAATATTTTTTCATTACCGTTGAATTTAGACTAAATGTATACTTAAGTTTATAGGAGGTTTAATGAATTTAAGTGAAGAAGAATTAAAAAAAGAGACTCTGCATTTGGATTTTACAACGAAACTTTTACGAGAACAGATTTCTGCTCTAGCACAAGATTTATATGACAATGAAGAGAAACAGCAGGAATTCAAAAAATTTGTATGGGATACTAGAGCTGAACTAGATCCAACTGAAATGAAAACTATCATGTCTAATAATGATCAGGAAATTGATAATTTAGAGATGAAAGCAAAATACTATAAGAAACTATATCAAATACAAAACTCTCCATATTTTGCAAAAATAGTTTTTGAAAGTGATGAAGGTAAAAATGATATCTACATTGGACTTACTTATTTGACTAAGGATGATGAAAATATCATTTTTGATTGGCGTGCTCCGATATCTAGTATCTTTTATGATTATGAATCTGGAGATGCACAATATGAAGCACCAGGAGGAATAATTAAAGGTTATCTTCATAATAAACGACAGTTTACTATAGAAGATTCAAAAATTAAAAGAGTTTTTGATTCAAAACTAAATGTTCAAGATGAATTATTACAAGAAGTACTTGCTAATAAGACTGATGAATATATGAAAAATATAGTTAATACTATTCAAACAGAACAAAATGCAATAATAAGAAATGTTAAAGATAAAAATTTAATAGTTCAAGGTATAGCAGGTTCTGGTAAAACAAGTGTTGCTCTTCATAGAATAGCTTTCCTACTCTATAAGATTAAAAACTTAACAAGTGATAAAGTATTAATATTCGCACCTAATAAAGTATTTAGTGAATATATATCTAATGTACTTCCTGAACTTGGTGAAGAAAATACAAAAGAAACAACATTTAGTGATTTCTTAGAAACATATATAACAGAATATAAATCTATAGAGACATTTACAACGTTTATAGAAAGATATTATAAACATGAGGAAGGATTTACTGATTTAATTAAATTTAAACAGTCAAATGAAATAATACCAGTAATAGAAGAATATATTAAAAATTATGTTAAAAAAGCTTCATTTACTTCAGAAATATTAAATCATGATTTATATGTTGAAAAATCAAAATTAAATTATTATCTAAAAGAAAGATATTCATCAATTCCATTATTTGAAAGAATAGATGAAATAGCTACTAAGATAGCTGATATGGAATTTAAAGGTAATAAATCAAGACAAAGACAAATAAGAAAATGGTTAAGAGAAAGATTAAACATATCAATTGATATGAAAGAAATTTATAAAAACTTCTTTAAAAGTGAAGAATTTATAAATGCATATCATAAAGAATTACCTGATTCATATATAAACAGATTAGATGGTAAAGAAATATCATTTGAAGATGCATGTTTGTTTGTATATATGAAAAGTTTACTTAAATTCTTAGGTAATGATTATACAATAGAACAAACTATTATTGATGAAGCTCAAGATTATAATATACTTCAATATATATTATTAAAGAAAATACTTAAGAAAAGTAAATTTACTATACTGGGAGATATAAATCAAACAATTAATCCTTATTATCAATATAAATCATTAAAAGATTTAGAAAGTGTATTTAAAGAAGGAACAAATTATATAGAACTTACTAAAACATATAGATCTAGTCCTGAAATAATAGAACATACTAATAAAATACTTGGATTAAACCTAGTATCAGCAATTAGAAGAGATACTCATATACCAGTAGAGTTTAGAACAGAAGAAAATCTTAAAGAGCAAATGATTAAAGATATAAATGAATTAAGTAAAGATAATAGAAGTATTGCTATTATAACTAAAACAGATACTGAAGCTAGTAAAATATATAAATTATTACATAAAGATTTAGATGATTTAGTATTAATAGCTAATAATTCAAAAGCATTTTCAAGAAAACTAGTTACTCTACCATCTTATATGGCAAAAGGATTAGAATTTGATGCTACTATTGTATATACAGAAAAAGATAATAAATATACATATGATGAAAGATATTTATATTATGTATCATGTACGAGAAGTCAACATCATTTAATAATTTATAATCAAGAAAAAACAACTGATTAATCAGTTGTTTTCTTTTGATCAGTTAATAATAATTGTTTTTGTCCTTCAGTTGGTTGTTGTTCAGTTACTATATTACATGGAATTAATAATCCACTTAGTATTTTTCTTACTTCTTCTATAGTTCTACCCTTAACTTGAGCACCTGCAGATATTGGAGTACCTCCTCCACGTCCACCTTTTACTAGATTATAGCAACTCATTATTTTTCCTACATCAACATCTCCATTACTTCTAGCACTAATAGCTATACTATCTTCATCTGTTTTAGCAATAACAAATATTGCAGAAAAATCATAATTAAGTAATGCATCTGCTGCTTTTGCTAAATCTACTGATGAATATGTTTTATTTTCATCAGTAACACATGAAACAGCATATGTATAAGGATAAACAACTGCTTTACTAGTTAATTCTTGAATTATTTGATCCTCTTCTGGGCTTCTCTTAAACCATCTTTTAATATATTTAAGATTTGCTCCTTTTAGTATTAATTTACCTGCGACTTGATGTGATAATGATGTACTAACATTTTTTGTAAAATCTTTTGTATCTAATTTAATACCTGCATATAAATAATTAGTAACATGTTGAGGTAATTTTGCTCTTGATAAAAAAGCTAGAACACTTACTGCTTCACAAGTACTAGAAAATTTAGTATCAATACACTTATATGGTGTTTTGATAGTACCTTCATCTTCGTTATGATGATCCAATATAAATACAGATTGGAATCTATTTAAATAATCTTTAACAGATGTTCTACCAACTTTATTATTATCAACTGAAATTAGCATACTTTTATCAGTTAATAATTCTGGTACTTGACTAGCACTAATATATTCAATTTCATCTTTTGTCTCTAAGATAAACTCTCTTGCATTTTTTTCAATTGGTTCATCTACGACAATATAACTCTTCCTTTTATTCTTTTTACATAATAGAGACATCCCAATAGCAGCTCCTATAGCATCCATATCTGGCTCTAAATGACCTGTTATAAATACTCTATCGCTTTCTTCAAATAGTTTATCTAAGGTATTCTTTGCAGAATTTAACTTTTGAAGTAATTTATCTTCTTCAGTCGTTTCCTTGATAACTTTATTTTCTGGCATTTTTAAAATACTTCCTCTCTCACTTTTAAAAGTGATACCAATTATTATACTAATAAAAAAAGAATAGTCAATTTGACAAAATATTAAAAATATGCTCTAAAAAAAAGAACTATTACTAGTTCTTTTATTCATCAATAAATTCTTTAAAATCTTGTCTTATTTGTTCAGCTAATTCCCCTTCTCTAAGTATCTTAATTTTATATCCATCAACTTGAATTAATGTTGATGCTACATTAGTTTTTTCTCCATCATCATATACATAAGAAATATGTTTCTTTAATGATGGATCTATCATATCAGTTTTAGTTATTACACTGCTTCCTGATATATTAGCACTTGTTGATACTATTGGTTTATTTATTTTTTCCATTAAATCTAATAAGAATTTATTATCTGGCATTCTAATACCAACATAATCACTTCCACAAGTTATTTCATCCGGTAAATTATTTTTCTTTTTAAATAATACTGTTAATGAATTAGGCCAATATTTATATATTAATTTTTGCTCTAAATCATTTAATGGTTTAACATATTTTTTTAACATATCTATACTAGATACCATAACTATTAAAGGTTTTTTCTCTCTTTTTTTAGCTACGAATACTTTTTCAACAGCTTCTTTATTAGTAGCATCACATGAAATACCATAAACTGTATCTGTTGGTACTATTACTAAATTTCCATTTTCTATATTTTCTATTATATCTTTCATTTTAAACTTCTTTTCTAATAATTTTATTGGTTCTGATCTATCTGTTAATATGCTTGTAATAGATTGATCATTATGAATATTATATATTACTTCTGCTACTGTTCTAGAACAATCACATACATGTAACCAAGGTTCTTCTCTATACTCTTCTGGTATATAAGATAAATTACTTACATATAATCCATCAAGCATCTTTTTATCATAATAATTTCTAAAATCTTTTATACCTTTAGTAAATAATGAATATGTTACCATTATGTAAATATGATCTGCACCTTTGCTTTTTAAAACTTCAATAGTATCAAACATACTACCACCACTAGATATCATATCATCTACTACTATTGCAGTTTTACCACTTAAATCTGAATGTCCTATATATTCATGAGATATAACTGGATATTTTCCATCTTCAAAATGATTAAAATCTCTAACTTTATAGAATCCTCCAGCATCTCTATTTACTTGTTCTGAATTAAATGAGTTTAAATATATATCTCTTCTTCCATTGGCTCCACTATCTGGTGCTACGAAAACCATGTTTTTTAATTGTTCAGCAGGTACATCATTTATAAAATGTTCTAATATTATATTAGTAACAAATACATTATCAAATTCCATATTATGTGTAGCATGTTCTACACCTTGATCATGAGCATCAAATGTAATTAAGCTTTTAATTCTTGGTAAATTATCAAGTTCTCTTAATGTTGCTCCACAAGATAGAGGTTCTCTAGTTTTTCTTCTATGTTGTCTTCCATTATATAAAAGAGGCATTACTATATTAATATTATCAGCATGACAATTACTTGCATTTATTCCATCCTTTAATTGTTGTATTAAATCATTAGGACTTGTATGATTATAAAAACCATGCATTTTATAAGAAATACTATAATTCCCAATATCTGTTAAGAAAAATAATTCTTTTCCTCTTACTGTAGAATTAATTTCTACTTTTGAATGTCCATCTTCAAAAAAGTATTCATTGATTGGTACTAGAAATGTATATTTTTTAGGATCATATCCATACATTTCAACCAATTGTTTATCAACACTTTTTCCTAATTCAGATGCACTTTTAAAACAAATTAATCTTAACTTTTCATTTTCTAGTTGCTCTTTCATATTAAACCTCCACAAAAAAAGAGTACATAAAAATACTCCTATTTACTTAATAATACATTTTCATTACTAAAAAATATCAACATATTACCACAACCTAATCTTAGAATAACATGTAAAATAGTTATTTTCAACTATTCTTTACACTTTTTACCTCTTCAAATCTATATTTTTGTTTAACATCAGGATATTTTTCTTTATCAACTAAACTATTAAACATATCATATGGTCTTGCCCATCTTAAATGATCTCCATATTGTGCTTCATATACAACTACTTTTTTAAATTCTTCATCATTATTTGATTCACTATCATATACAATATCTAATACTTTGTATAAATTACCTTTAAAATGTTTATATATTTTTCCTATTTTAATCTCTCTCATTTATATCACCAAAAATATTATAACATAAAAAATAGTTAGGAATTCTAACTATTTTTCTAATTTCATTAATAATCCATCAACAAATTCATCTTGTAATTCTGGAGTTAATGCTGGTAATTCTGCCTCAGATGGTAGTTCAAATCTAATATGATCATAATAACGTGTCTCTCTTAGAGTTTTATCATCTAATAAACAAAAATCATCTTCTACTCTATACATTTTTTCAGAATCTCTAAGATGTTCATATAATCTATATACATTAGTAGTAATATTATATTTACGTTTACCTATTTTTTCTATTAAACCATCTATCCATTTACTTTCAATATTATTTCCAATAGCCCCATTAAATGAAATAGTTCCATTTTCATTTTTTCTTAATACCATAGTAACCATTTCAAATGGTGTTGGTGCTACTTTTTTCTTTGGTACAGATTGCTTTTTACCTTTTTCACTAAATATTGAAGAAAATATTGGCCATGAATCATCTTCATCTATAAATATTGAATGTTCAGAATCTGGTAATGTTTCAAAACTAGCTAATGGCCTAGAAGGATCTACTACTCTAGTACTAGATTCTACTTCCTTGGTAAGTGCTAATAAACTTAAATAAAAATTTCTTTCTCCTGGTTCAAGATCAAATGATGGAAAACGACTTTCTAAAAGCATTTCATTTTCATTTGTCATACTATTACCCCCCTTTAAAGCAAAATTATTATACTATATTTTTTATAAATTGCAACTATTCCATAAAAAAAGAACTAATTGTAAGTTCTTAAAATGAATCTATATTAACTTTAACTTTTTTATTGCCTTCATTATAAGCTTTAGCTTGAATTAAAGTTTTGATACTAGTTGCTATTTTACCTTTTTTACCAATAACTCTACCCATATCATCTTCAGCTACAATGATTTCAATAACATTTTCATTTTCACCTTCAAATTCTTGTACTTTTACAAGATCAGGTTCTTTAACTAATTTTTTAACAATTAATTCAGAAAATTCTACTAAATTCATTATTTATTCTTTTTTGATTTATGGAATTCTTCCATAACACCTACTTCACTAAGAATATTCTTTGCTGTATCTGTAGGTTGAGCTCCTTCCTTAAGCCAATTTAAAGCAGCTTCTTTATTTACATTAAATTTTTCTGCTTCTAAAGGCATATAAGTTCCAATAGATTCAATTACACTACCATCTCTTTTAGCTCTTGAATCAGCTACTACTAAACGGTAAAATGGTCTTTTTTTAGCACCCATTCTTCTTAGTCTAATTTTTACTGCCATATGTCGTACACTCCTTCCTTGTCAATGATATATTACACCAAATAAAAAAGGTTGTCAACACTTTTTTGTTGACAACTAAGCTTTTTTAAACTTTTTCTTTATTATTTTAATTCCTTCCATAACAAGTTCATTTTTAAATATCAATAATATTCCAAAATATACTATTGAACCTAATAGAATTTCCATAAATGTAGTTAATGCACTCATCTTCATGTTAAATAACATGAATAGTAATACTCCTGCCATAAATATACCAGCTATTAAATATTGATATGTTCTCTTAGTCATTTCTTTAAATGATATGTAATCCTTTGCCATTATGAAATAAATTACCATTATAACAAACTCTGCAAGTACTGATGCTATTGTTGCACCCATACTTGCTATTCTTGGTATTAATAGTGCATTTGCTACTAGGTTTACACCTGCTCCTACAAATAATACTTTAGCACTTTGTAATCTTTTACCTATTGGATTTAATATTTGAGCACTAATACAATTACTAAATGCAATTATTAATAATATTGGAGCAAATACTACTAATAATAATTTAACTTTTTCAAAATCAGGTCCAAAATACCATCCAACAAATCCATAAGATATACATGCAAGACCTATAACCATAGGTATACCTAATAATTGTTCAAAATTAAGTGATTTATTAACTCTTAATTTCATTTCATCAAATTGTTTATTCTTAAATAAATATGACATTCTTGGATACATAACAGCATTTAATGATGTTAATACAGTTTGACAAACATGTATTAATTTATGAGCTTGTTCATAATATCCATTTTCAGTTTCTTGTTGTGTTATTAAACCAATCATAGTTTTATCAAGCACAGTATATATTTGAGTAGCTATTTGTGGTAAGAAATAAATTATTGTAGATTTAAAATGATGTAATACTTTTAATCTTTTTAAAGGTACTCTTTCTACTATTTTAAATAAATGAGACCATAATATTATAGAACTTAATACTAATGAAATACTATGTATTAAAATATATAAATCTAAATCACTTTTTTCTTTAACAAAAATAAATACAGCTATAGTACAAGAAATTTTAACTATTATATTTCTTATAGATATCATTTTATAATGTTCTATACCTTGATATAAGAATGTAATATTAAGTATATTAGCTAAAATATTTAATGCTTGTATTTGAAATATAATATTATATTTTACTTGCGCTGATAAAAAGAACATATATCCTGCTAATGAAATTAGACCAGTAAATATTTTCAAACCAAAAAGTTCCCAAAATACTTTGGACATTTCCTTTTTATTATCTCTTGCCATAGCTATTTCTCTACTACCATAACTAGATGTTCCTAAATTAGCAACAATTATAAAATATGACACAATAGAAAGTGTATAACTAGATACACCTATTCCATCAGCACCTAATACTCTTGATAAATATGGTGCTGTTATTAATGGTACGACAAGAACAACAATTTCATATAATAAATTATAAAAATAATTCTTTCTTACACTTTTAGCCATAATAATTAATCTTTCTTTTTAAATTTATAACCTCTTACATAAGGAATTACCTTATTTCCTTCAATTACATAACCATTAGCGGCATTAATTAATAAAACTTCATCACTTTGAGAATCAGTATAAGCATTCTCAATAGGAATATTAGGAAGAGCTTCTCTAATTCTTCTTAATTTTTCATCACCTTTACAATTAATACCCATTATTTTACCACTTGGATCTACTCTAGTAGCTATTACATTTCTAACTCCAAGTTTTCTAGCAAATAAATTTACCCATAAATCATATGATGCGGTTACTATCACATCATTATCTGTATGTCTTGATTTATATAATGGTTTAATCTTTTTCATATGTGATTCGACAAAATCATTTATGAATTTTGGATAATTTTTCATTTTAAATATAAAAGCTAGTAATTCTTCTTTAACTTGTTCAAAAGTACCTAATCCTAATCCAAAATCAGCATTAGCTCTTCTAGCTCTTTTTAAACATTTTAAAACCATAAATGGATGTCTTTTAAACCCATACTTAATTATATCTTTTGTAGAATCTCCATCATAAATTGTTCCATCAAAATCATAAATATTCATTCTTTTTTCACCTATTCTTTACTGCATAATTATATGCATCTCTACACATTTCTTCTAGTGTTCTAGTTGCTTTAAAATTTAATTCTTTTTCTGCTTTAGAAGGATCTGCTAAACATGTTGCTATATCACCTTTTCTTCTTGGTGCAAATTTGTGATTAACTTTAACTTTGTTAACTCTTTCAAAAGTATTAACTATATCAAGTACACTATATCCTTCTCCAGTACCTAAATTATATATAAATAATCCATTATCTTTTTGAATTTTTTCTAAAGCTTTAACATGTCCAACTGCTAAATCTACTACATGGATATAATCTCTTACTCCAGTACCATCTTTAGTTGGATAATCATTACCAAATATACTTAAACATTCTAGTTCTCCTGTTGCTACTTTAACAACATATGGCATTAAATTATTTGGTATTCCGTTTGGATCTTCACCAATTAATCCACTAGGATGAGCTCCAATTGGATTAAAGTATCTAAGTAATACTACATTCCAATCTTCATCTGATATATGTAAATCTGTAAGTATTCTTTCTATAAACATTTTAGTAGTTCCATATGGATTAGTTGTTGATAATTTGTAAGTTTCTTTAAATGGAACTCTTTTTGAATTACCATAAACTGTTGCTGAAGAAGAGAAAATAATATTTTTACAATTAAATTCTTTCATTACTTCACATAATATAATAGCAGAACCTAAATTATTATGATAATAATTTAATGGTAATTTAACTGATTCACCTACTGCTTTATATCCAGCAAAGTGAATAACTGCATCTATTTTATTTTCTTTAAATATTTTTCTCAATGCTTCTTTATCACAGCAATCATCTTTATAAAATTTAACTTTTTTACCTGTTATTTTTTCAATATAATCAACTGTTTCAATTTTAGAGTTATATAAATTATCTATTATAACTACTTCATAACCTTCATTTAATAATTCTACACATGTATGACTTCCTATATAGCCTGTTCCACCTGTAACTAGTATTTTCATAAATTGACCTCCTAAGACCATTACTATTTTACCATATATATTCAAAAAAATAAAACCTAATAGGTTTTATTTTTTAGTTTGTTCTATTAAAAAATCTACTAATGTTTGTGTTGCTTTGCCATCACAATTTGAAACATATTTATCTTTTAATTGTTTTATTACTGAATAATCATATTTATTTTTTGAGATTTCTTTAAACATTTTTTTAGCATCTTCAAAAGCATATTTACCTAATTCTTTCTTAACATCTACATTTAAACCATTGTTCTTTATATATTTTTTATAATCACTAATAAATAAATATGTTGGTTTTTCTAATATAGCACATTCAAATATAAATGAAGAATAATCTGTTATACATATATCTGCTACTGATAATAATTCTTGAGTTGAAAAATCTCTACAACGATATATTTCATCATTAGTTATATATTTATCTATATCAGGATGATAGTCATATGCAGTTGGATGAATATTAATAATAATATTAAATTTATCAGTAGGAGCAGCCTTAACAAATTGTTCTAAAAAATCATCATCATATGTTCTAAAAGTAGATACATATAAAATAGTTGGTTTATCTTTTAATTTAGGATATTTTTTATATACTTTGTCTTTATATTTACCAAGACCTAAAATATAATCTATCTTTGGATTACCAATATTAACTATTTTAGATAATGGCATATCAAATGCTTTGGCATAAAATTTAGATGTTTCTGCAGATGTTGATATTAAATAATCATATCCTCTATGCATCTTCATTAATTTAGCCATCTTTTCTCCTCTACCAGATTCTTTCTTTAATGTTTGATAACCAAATTGTTTAATATTACTAATACCATGACATATTTCTATAATAGTTGTTTCTTTTTTATGTTTTAAAATTGATATTGGAATAATATAATCGTCTGCTAAAACAACTTTAGATTTTGCAATACTAGTCATTTGTTTATATAAATGAAAATAATATGCAATAAAATTTCTTCTATTCATTCTTTTAGTTAGAATTGTTAATTCATAATCAGGATATCTTTTATGTAAATCATCCCTCATCAATTCAAAATCAATAGATGGTTCATTACTCTGTCTACTTAAAAATAATATCTTTTTATTATCTACTTTTGTAAATAATTTAATAAAGAAATAAACAATTTGTAAATGCCATTTAAATAAACTAATTAATACTGTCATATATTCTCCTTAAATAAATTTGTCTCGTTTTAAAAAATTAACTAACCTTTCAGTATTTTTTCCATCATGGAATTCAACTATTTTTGAATAATTATCTTTATGATGTTTAGTTTGAGGTTTTAAATAATTTTTATCTATTAAATCCCCTAATTCACTATAATTATAACATACATCTCCAAAAGTATTTTTATCATTAAGCATTAGATGTGCTCCATAATGTTCCATACATTCATCTTTTTCCATCCAACAGAATATTACATTACTTCCTCTATAAAATGATGAATAAGAAATACTTGAGTAATCTGTTATTAATAAAGCTGTTTTTTCTAATACTTTATCATAACTAATATCATCTGGTATTAAATAAGCTAAATCTGTATTTTCAATTCTTTCTTTAACTAATGGATGTGGTAATAAATATATTTTATCTTTATACTTTTTAGGTATATTATTAATTATATTTACTATCATTTTATAGTAACCAGCTTCTTTATAATTTGATTCTAAAACATTAAAATCCCAAGGTCTCCATGTAGTCATAATAGTGATATGATCTGCATCCTTATTAACTTTGTTTCTATCATATGCTGGTAAACCTGTTATATATAGGTCATCCATTTCAAATCCACCTAAATCAGTAAAGTGTTTAGCTTCTAATTTAGAAGATACAACTATCTTAGAACTTTTAGGCATTGTTCTACCTTTTGTAAATGCTGTACGTTCTTTAGAATCTAAAGATACCATATACATAACTCCATGTTGTAAGAATACATATTTATATCTTTTTAAGAATCTTTTAATATTTAATAATCTATTAGTACTTCTAAGTTCCATAGAATGCGCTACACTTTCAGTACCAATAAATTTACGACATTTAAAATAGTAATAATAATGTTTAAATGTATAAGACTGTATAACATTTTTTAAATATTTCTTTTTAATATTTACCCAATGTTTACTATTTTTATTTAAAATGTAATAAGCAGGATAACCCTCATCAATTAGTTTTTCATACACAGCAGCTGCACTTTCTTCATATTTTTCATTGTTCTTTTCATATAATAAAATAATTTTACTTCTAAATGAAAATAATGATAAAAACCAAGCTGCTAATATTTTCCAAAAATCATGATCTGTATAGTTTTTATTTCTAACTGTAACTACAAATGTATTACCAGCATTTTGTCTAATATAACAACATAAATTTAAACCATCATAATCATGTATTTTAGAATGAGATCCTATACCAAAATTACCATATATTAAATTATATTTATAATCTATAACAATATCTTTTTTATTGCTTTTAAAATGGAAATGAATTGGATTATGTATTTCCATATCCATTAATTTTTCATAATCTAATTTAGCTGAATATAAGTTAATATATCTTCTTTTTGATATTCTAATCCCTTTTCCAAAATAATATTTAATAGGAAATTTTTTATTAGCTATTTCAATATAACTATCTTTAATATCAAACTTATTAGTTTCTATTTTATAAGTACATAAAGAAAATATATTAAAATGTTTTTTCCCTCTTGAGAATATAGGAAAAATATTAGAGCCTACATTTATACTCATATTAACCCTCCTAATAATTATATTTTAACATAATAATTGTAAATAAAAAAATAGAATAAATTTTAAATTTTATCCTATTCTTTAAATTATTATTTGTTTTTTCTATCAAAAATTACATTTGTTTTTAATATTAAGAATAGAACTATAGCTGCTAATAAAACATAACAAACAATTGATAATTTCTTATCTCCTATAGTATAGAAGATTGTTGTTACAGAGAACAATACATTAATAGCATAAATTATTAATAATGAACTCTTTTTAGAGAATTTCTTTAATAATTGATGATGTATATGTTCTTTATCAGCTTGATCTATTTTTTGTCCTTTTAATTTTCTTCTTATAATAGCAAATAATGTATCTAAAATAGGTATTGCTAAAATAAATACTGGCACTATTAATGAAGCTACTGTTGTTGTTTTAAATCCAATTAAGCATATAACAGCTATCATAGCTCCACAGAATGTACTACCTGCATCTCCTTGATATATTTTAGCTGGTGGGAAATTATGTACCAAATATCCAAGAGTACAACCTAGCATTATTAAACTTAATATTACATCTAAACCACCAAATTTATTTAATACAAATCCTAAAATAGCTATTGTTAAGAAATAAATTGATGATATACCTGCACATAATCCATCTAAACCATCTATTAAATTCATAGCATTTATAATTGCAACAATAATTAATATTGATAATAATTCAGGTAATAATGGAATAGCATCAAAATTAATAGCTAATCCTAAAAAAGTTGTTCTAGTTAGCTTTAATCCACCATAAAATACAATTATACAAGCTACTATTACTTGAACTATTACTTTATATTTATTAGGCATTGGTGTTTCACTTTTAGTCATATCATCAAATAAACCTAACAACATAATTAAAAATGATGATATTAATATTGATAACATTAAATTATTTTTTTCTGCAAATAACATGTATCCTAATAAAAATGCTAAAAATATACCTATTCCACCTAATAAAGGCATTGGTTTAGTATGTATTTTTCTTTTTTTATCAGGCATATCTAAAACATGTAAAAATATAGCTACCTTTTTCATAATATGTACGAAAATAACAGAAGCTATAAAGCATACACCCACTATTAAAAATATATTGTGTCCATTAATTACAAAGTTCATTATTTCACTCCCCTACAAATATTATAAAACAAATGTGGCATTATTTCCACATTTTATGATTAATTATTTGTAGTAGAAGTTTCTTGTTGCTCATTTATTTCAGTATTATTTTGTTGTTGAACTTGATATAATTCTCTTTTTATTCTTGATAATGAAAGGAAGAATTTTACCCAATATATTAAACTAATTAATATAAAAATTGAACTAAAAGCTAAAGAATAATAACTTTGTGTTAATCCTTTTATTCCACCTTTAGTTAGTACTATAACTAAAAAACTTAAGAAACTAAGTATCTTAAAAATAACAATTTTAGTTATATTATTTTTTAATTCATAACCACCATATGTAACACTAGTTCTATGTAGTAAATAAAACTCTACTACAATTGGTATTACAAATACAAAAGCTAAATAATTTATAGCAGCTGGTATCATTCCAGCTATAGCTATAGCTCCAGCAACAACTATTATTAATGAATGTAAAAAATTTATCATATTATCACCTATTTTTAATTTTAACATTTAATTTGATAAATTAATAATATTATTTCAAATAATATATGTAAAGTATAGCCTATTCTAATGCAAAAAAGGCCTAGTTTTGCTATAATTTTTATAATGAAAGAATGGAGGTGTATTGTGAATAAAAGTTTTAAAACATTATTTATTATATTTTTATTTATTTTAATGCCTTCATTTTTAAATGCTGAAGAATATAGTGCAGTAATAACTGGGTCTTCAGTAAGAATAAGAGTTAATCCATCTACTACAGGTTCTAGTATACTTTATACAGTTAATTCAGGTACATCAATTACTGTACTTGATAAAACAACTGTTAGTGGAACTGGATGCGCTAATGGATGGTTAAAAGTTAGATATAAAGAAAAAGAAGGATATGTATGTTCTAACTATGTTAGATATACTGATACTGCTTTTTCAGGAATAAATGTTGTTAATTATACCGCTAGAGTTAATGCTAATGATGTTGGGGTTAGAGAAAAAGCAACAACTTCATCTACTAAGATTAATTCATTATCTCTTGGTGTAAATGTTACTATACTTGAAGAAGTAAATGGTAATAATGCTTCTTGTTCTAGTGGTAAATGGTATAAAATTAGATATTATGGTAGTAAAGAAGGATATATATGTAAAAACTATGTTACTAAAAGAGAAGATACAATAGCTGAAGATCCTGAATATACTGAAGTATTAAAAGCTGCTGGTTTTCCAGATTCATATATTCCTTATTTAACACATTTACATATTAAATATCCAGAATGGTCTTTTGTAGCTACTGATACAACATATGATTTTACACATGCTGTTAATGCTGAAGAAGGAAAATGTTATATGCAAACAACAAATAACAATTATAGAACTTCCACTACTCCAGCAGAGGGTGCATCATGGTTTAAAGTTAATTCAGCAGTTATAGCATTTTATATGGATCCTAGAAACTGGTTAACTGAAAGTAGAATCTTTATGTTTGAAAAATTAGATTATACAGATGCTTTAGAAGAAAATTATCCTACTTTAGTTAAAACAATATTTGGAGATGGAAAATTATCAGATGATAAATATACTATTCCAATGGTAAATGCTGGTAGAAATAAAAGAATAAGTCCTCTTGCAATAGCAAGCAGAATTAGATTAGAAGTTGGTCCTAATGGAAGTGATTCAACAAGTGGTGCTGAATTCACTTTTAATGGTAATACATATAGTGGATATTATAATTTCTTTAATATTGGTGCTTATGAAGATACAATACAAGGTATTAAAGTAAACTCAGTATTAAGAGGTTTACTATATGCAGCTAAAGTTATTAATAGAAGTGGGGAACCATGGAATAATATTGAAACTGCTATTACTGAAGGTATATCATTCTTAGCTAATGGATATATCAATAAAGGTCAAGGAACTGTTTATTATCAAAAATTCAATGTTTGCCCTAACCCATATTCAACTAGCTTCACTCATCAATATATGACAAATATTCAAGCACCTGCTACTGAAGGTGGCCAATCATATACTGCATATAAAAATGGTGGTATGTTAAATACACAATTTGTATTTGATATTCCAGTTTATAGAAATATGCCAGCATACACTAGCCTTCCTAATTCAGGTGACACAAATAATAATTTAAAATCACTTAGTGTTGAAGGATTCTATTTATCACCTGCTTTTGAATCAGATATATTAACTTATGAAGTTTATGTACCAACAAGTACAACTCAAGTAACTATAAATGCTGAAAAAGAAGGAGAATTATCTACATTAGAAGGAAATGGTACTTTTGAAATACCTGAAAATGAAACAGATTTTACAGTAACTGTTACATCTCAAGTTAATGAAGAAAAGAAATATACTATTACTATTAAAAAAGTAGATGATACTACTACAGTAGATCAAAGCATTCAAGCTTCAGGATTAAATACAAATAATACATATCTAACAAATGTTCATAATAATACTGATATTAATAGTTTAGTTGCATTACTTAGAAGTACTGGTACTCAAAACGTTGTTATTAAAGATCCAAATGGTAATGAAGTAACAAATGGTTTAATAGCAACTGGTTATACAGCAACTATATCAACAGTAGTTGAAACTAAAACATATACATTTGTAATAAATGGAGATACTTCTGGTGATGGGGATGTTACTATATTAGATCTATTACAAGTTAGAAAGCATATTAAAAAAGATAAATTATTAATAGATGCATATTCATATGCTGGTGATACTTCTGGTGATGGAGATGTCACTATTCTAGATTTATTACAAATACAAAAACATATTAAAGGTGATAAAAAGTTATAGGAGGTAATTATGAAAAAAATAATTAAAGCATTGTTTACAATATTTGTTGCATTTAGCTTTGTCATAGGTGCTAAAGCAGCTGATGCTAGCATTTCAGTATCTTCAACTGGTCAAGTTGTTGTTGGAAATACATTTACTGTTAAGATAAAAATATCTTCTAGTAAAGCGTTAGGTTCTTGGGAATTTACCCCAACCTATGATAGTAAAATATTTAAATTTGTTTCTGGAGAAAGTCCTGTAGTTGGAGATTATAATGGAAATAAAAATATTAAATCTAAAACTTATACATATAAATTTAAAGCAATTGGTACTGGTACTGGAAAAATAGGAGTTAAAAGTTATGGTGCTTATTCTTTGGATGAAAAGAAATTAAGTGTTAGTGCAGGTACTAAATCAGTTAAAGTTATAACTCAAGCTCAATTAGAAGCAACATATTCTAAAAATAATTATTTAAAAAGTTTATCTGTTGATGGACTTAAATTATCTCCAGCATTTAAAAAAGATACTTTAGAATATAGAGTTGAAGCTAATTCAAATACAACAAGTGTTAATATTAAAGCTAGTGTAGCTGATAGTAAATCATCAGTATCTGGTAGAGGTAAACATAATGTTGCTGAAGGAGAAAATGTATTTAAAATAGTTGTTAAAGCTCAAAATGGTAGTACAAGAACTTATAAAGTAATTGTTAATGTAATTGATCCTAATCCTATAACTGTAAATATTGACGGAAAAGATTTAACTGTTGTTAAAAGAGAAAGTGCATTAACAGCACCAGAAGACTTTGAAAAAACAACAATTAAAATAAATGATATAGATGTACCTGCTTTCTTTAATGAAACTAACAATTATACATTAGTTGGTTTAAAAGATAGTGAGGAAACTAAATTATATATTTATGATGCTGAAAATAATACATATAGTGAATATTTTGATGTTAAATTAGATGAATTAGATTTATATCCTCTTGAAATAGATAGAGATTTTGGTAAAGATTATACTAAAAGCTCTATAGTAATTGGAAATCATACATTTAGTTCTTTAAAACTTGCTTATGCTAATTATCATATATTAAAAGCTAGAAATTTAAATACCGGTAAAGATAATTATTATTTATATGATGAAGAAACTAATACTGCTATTAGATATGCTGAAGAGAAAAAAGATGATGTTAAAACACCAATCGTAACACAAGATACTAAAAATGATTTAAAAGATATAGTTATTATTCTAGCATCTGCTTGTGGACTTATGATGTTTATTACTCTATTTGCTCTTATAGCTAGTTCTAAATCTAAAAAGAAATTAAAAAAATTATTAAATATGATTGAAGAAAAAACTAAACAAGCCGAAGAAAAGAAAAAAGAAAAAGAATTAAAAAGTGTTGAAAAAGTAGTAGAAGATGAAAATAAAGATGTTAAACCATTAGAAAATGTAGATGATAAAGATATTAAAACTAAAAAAGCTACTAAAAAGAAACAAACAAAAAATAAAGCTAAATAGCTTTATTTTTTTATACACTTCCCTACTTTATTAGTCTCTAATTCTATTAGATTGTGAGTTACTATTCCATTAGATACTTCTAATATTTCATTAGCATACTCTTTAATATTATTAATATAATCTTCACTAATAGGATTATCATTTAATGAAATATATTCTTCATTTAAATTACTATAATAAACTGAATCAGTTAATACATTTCCATTTGGGAATACTACTATACCTTCTTTATCATCAAATATATCATGGCCTAAAGAATATTTTTCTTTAAATCCAAACATATTTGCTATCGTAGGTAATACATCATACATACCCATTGTTTTTTCAATAGTACTTTCAAATTCTTCTTCATTTGACCATATAATTAATGGTGTACTCTTTAATAAATCGTATGCATAATTATCCATACTAATATATTCTTCATCATCTCTACTAATTAATGCATTTTCTTTAGGATCATAATTATATAATAATTCAAAGTCATTTTTAGGTATTCTAGCTTCATGATCTCCATATAATACTATAATTGTGTTATCAAGTAAGTTTTCTCTCTTAAGGCCCTCAAAAAGGTCTTTTAAAGCACTATCTGCATAATGAGAAGATTTAAGATATTTACCCATTGTAGTATTTTCTAAATATGGTGAATTACCACTAATTCTTCTACCTCTTGCATTAACATAAGAATATTTCATAGTGACATCAAAGTCACCATATGCTTCTAAATCATTAAAAGGAGAATGATTAGATAATGTAATTATTGTTCCAAAGTATTTGTCTTTTTCATTTTTAATATCTTTTAATTTAGGTATTAATTGATTAAAGAATTCTTTATCACTTAAACCTAATCCAACTAATTTATCTGATTCAAGATCTTCAGGTACTTCAAAACTTTCTTTAGCAAAGAAGTTATTATATCCTAACCTTTCATGCATTACTTTTCTATTCCAATAATCAGCATCATTAGCATGCATACTAAATGAATAATAACCCATTTTATTAAAGTATTCTGGCATACCATAATATTTTCTATCATAATAATTAACAAATACAGTACCACTTGATGATGGCATTAAACCAGTTAATAATGTAAACTCTGTATCTGAAGATGTACCTATACTAATTTGTGGATAAAATTTATTAAAGTATATTCCTTCTTTAGCTATTTTATTTAAAAATGGTGTTACCTCTTCTTCATTTATTTTTAAATCAATCAAGAAGTTTTGAATACTTTCCATATGTATAAATAAAACATTTTTATCTTTAAATCTATTAGTATATTGATTAACTGTTTTTTCATCTTCCCATTTACATGAATAGTAATTTCTAAACAATAATGCTTCTTCATCATATCCATATAAATTATCTATTTTAGGATGTACGCTTTGTACTAAATCAGTAATTGTATAAACATACATTCCATATCTTCTAAGTATATTTTCTCTATTCCATTTTTTAGCATATTTACCAATATCATATATTGATATTGAAAATAAGAATATTACTATTAAAATAATTGGAATAATTATTCTTCTATATTTAATATTTTCTTCATTATTAGCTAATAATTCATAATATTTATCTTTTTTAAGTTTTCTATGTATTAATATAAATATGACTAAAAATATTAAAAATAAGAAATGTCTAAAATGCATTTTAGCAAATAAAGAATCATCTACTTGAGTAATCATAGATGCTGTCGCAAATAAATCTACTGAAATAAATGATGTATAAAATTGATAATATATTATATTAGCAACACATAATCCAACATAAAAGAAAAGTAATATAAAATAATAAGTAAATCTATTTTTAGGTTTAAATAAATAACCAAAAGATCCTAGTAATAAAACAACAGCTAAGTCAGCATATAATGCTTTTATATAAAAATGACCACCTACTGTTGATATACGCAAAAAAATTTCTGTTATTACAGATAAAAGTATATATGATATAAATAAGATATTATTTTTTACAAACTTTTTAATATTATTTGTAACACTTTTCTTCTTTGTTTTCATATAAATAACCTTCGTGGCAATTATACCATTTTATTACTATTTTTTCAACTTAACAAAAAGCCAAAAAAAAAGAGTATTTCTACTCTTTATATTCTTATTAATTATAATCTTTTTGAGATTGTTCAACGTTCTTTTTACAATTAGTTGAGAATGGACCAGTAATACACTCCATACAACCTTTGTAATCATTGTTTCCAACAATTCTCATAAGAACACCAACTATAACTGTTACTAAGAATACAGCTACAGCTGCAATTGCTTTTTGGATAAGTTTCTTTTGAGCTTCTTTAATGTTATCTTCTTTCTTTTCTGTAACAGCTTTAGCAAAATCAAGCATACCAACAATAATTAAAATGATTGGTACAACGATTTGAATACCTTTATATACTACACCAACAATTCTTAAAGCTGGTGCTAAATCAGCACATAAATCACTTGTTTCACTATAATCACTTAATAGGCTAATAAAATTTAACATAATATATCCCTCCATTAATTAAATTGTATATTAATTATCCGTTTTTGTCAATAAAACCAAGGCTTTTTTTACATTATAAGTTTAGTTTATTAACAAAATTTTTAATAGGCCCGATAACAGCCTGTCTATCATCAACATTTGGGATAGCAAAAAGTACTCTAAGCTTAGTTTCATATTCAAATGTAGCTACATCTTCAGAATTTAGTGCACTTCTATTAAGTACAACTGTTTCACTCTTAAGACTTTCTAAAATACTCTTATTCTTTCTCATCATTTTATTAATCATTATAGTTGATGGTTCAATTAAATATATAACATCAGTACATATTTCTAAATCATTATAATCATTTAAGTCTAATAATATAACATCATTATCTTGATTTTTCATAACATCTTTAAAAATATCGTTAGAAGTTGTACTTACCATTCCAGGTTCATTAAAGTATAAGAAATCTACTCTATTAACTTCCATAGCAATACATCTTCTAGCACTACCTAGTTGTTTTTTAATCATATAGATTAGTGAAGTTGCCCCAGCATGTGGAGTTACATTTTTAAATCCAATTATTCTTACCCTATTATTTCCAGTTTTAGGTGCTGGAGAGTCCATAGGAATATCTGGAATAAATGTATTAGCAGGTTGCTCTGGAATAGCTGCTGCAACTGCTGCTGCAGGTGCACTATTAGCTGCCATTTGAGAATCTAATTCAGATAAATTATGAATATTTACAACATCTCTATATGAATGAGGATGAACTAATAAATAATTAATTCCATCAACATTTTTAGTAAAGTTATAAATTCCTAATGATATTAATTTAGATAGATATGTTTTAGTATCTGTCTCTGGATTATCATCTAATAAAAGAATGACATTTTCCATATTGATATTCATAGCTAATTTTTGTAAATTATCAGTATTTTGATAATCTCTAATAGCTGTAATATCTAATATCATTTTATCATAATAAAAATTAGTAAACGTATCAATAATTTCGTCTACATTATAAACACCTTCTAGTGACTTCATAACATCTATGTTAAGTCCCATTAGAAGGTCTTTATATTTATTATAGATCATTACATTCATACTATTATTCCCCTCCTGTTACACATTGTGTGTCTCCACTATCATAATATATTGTTCTAGTTTCACCTGTAATTGGAATATTAAATGTTATATCAAGTACAGGAACTTGTAAGGCAATAAATGTAGTGACTTTATAATATACTGAAAACTTATTATTTAAGCCTTCACTATCAGTACAATATTTAGTAACACAATATCCACCATCTTTATTAGCATCAGGTCCATGTCCTACTGAAGTGCAATCAATAGTTTCAGCTGTTGAATAATTATATCCTGCTTTCATTATTTTATAGAAAGCTTGAGCTTCAACACTTTTATTCTCTTTTAATTGTTCTTCAGTCATGTTTTTAACATCACATTGACCATCATTATCTGCTCCGGCATTATCATCCATTCCTTTAGAACATGGTGTGTATCCTTCACTTCTCTCAATTAAATTAATTATTTCGTTTTTTGTATTAAACGCTCTAGTATAACTTATAGAATAAGCAAGAAAACTTGAAAAGAGCGCAATAAAAGTAATTACAATGCTAAATAACCACATTCCACCAATTGATTCTCTCATACAAGTTTTCCCTTCTTTCTATATTATTTTTTTTATTATTTTTCAATAGTTACACAGTCATTTGTACATGCAGTTGGTTTTGAACCACTTTGACCTCTACAGCAACACCATACATTAACTGTAGCTTGACCTTGAACTGTTCCGTTAAAGCTCTTATCTTTTACTGCATAAAAATCAGTACCATAAGTATTACAAGTGTTTTGCATTAACATTGTTTCAATTAATGGCCAAACTGCGTAATAGAATAGTGCTACGATAGCAGCAATAGCAATAACAGTTATAATAGTCATGTTTAATTCACCAGTTGCTTCTTTCATTGTATATCCTCCTTTATACTATATATTAATTATACGACATATTTTTTTTTGGTTCAATAGAATTGGTTACATACTGCCAAATGTTTGTAAAACAGATAATAGAAGAACAACCATTACGCCAGCACCTGTTGCTACTAACATAGTCATTGTTTTCTTTTCCATTTTATCAAGTCTTTCTTTATACTTAGTATCTCTTGATTTAGCTTGTAAATTTGATATTGTTCTTGAGAAAACAGTTAATTGTTCTTGTTTTCTTTCTTGACTACCAAGACTAAGTCTATAAAGTAGTCTCATCATTCTCATTGAATCTCTAACTGGATATCTTCTTGCAAATGCCATATATGGCTCAATTGTTGCATCTCCAGCGTCAATAGCAGCTATTAATTCTCTAAGACCTGGTTTAAACATTTCAGGTGCTTCTTCTACACTTCTTGTAATTGCTACAGGAACTGTATAGTGTTGAATTAATATCTCTAAACTTTTTAAATAATATGGTAATTTTAAGTTAATATCATGTAAGTGTACTCTATAATAGTTTTTAACTCTTGTATAATCATCTTTATACATGAAATATGTAACTCCTATTACAACTACCAATTTAACAGCAACATTAACATTATCAAAATATGCTATTGCTAATACAGATGTAAATAATAAAGATATTATTGCAGTTTTTACTCTGCTTTGGAATTTTAAGTTAAGATCTACTTGTTCACCATATTTAGATCTTAAGAAGAAATCATAATCATCTTCTTTTAATCTTCCAAACAATGCTTTATTATCATCTACAAATTTACCAAAGTTGAAAGCTCCAACATAGGTAAATACAAAAATCATTATTACTCCAACTATTACAATCTCTATCATTATTCAGCCCCCACATCCTCATGGTAAAATTTAATACCTGATAATAAGAAGAACGTATTTATAAGTATTACGCAGTGCAGCAATAACACAACGTACCACTTACCAAGTATTGTTAAATAACCATCGCTTCCTATTAACAATTGTACTAATAAAACTAGGAAGTATAACATAATACCAAATGTAATAAATTGTTTATAGAAAGTTGTTCTATCTATTCTATCTCTATATACACTTTCAACAAGCATGTCTATATCCATTTGCATTCCTTCTAAAGCTTCACCTGAATCTTTAGAACCTTCTCTAGTGATTTGAATGAATAATTGATGCATGTTTTTAACTACATAATAATCATATTTTTCATTCATGAATCTAACAGCATCATCAATAGTACCACTATCATATGCCATTTGAATCATTTCTTTAACATCTGATAATAATGGTTCTTCTAATACTCCAGAATCTCTAACTCCTTCTAAAGATTTTACAAATGATTGTTGTGTATTATATTCCATAATTACGTTAGTAGTATATATTTGTATTTGTTCAAATATAAATTCACTATATGCTTTTTTACATCTCATATAAGCTAAATATGGTATAAAAGCAATAGCTGCTGCTGCATATATTAAACTCCATAATATACTATAGAAGTATAAGTATGAAACAAATGCTGCAGTTACACCAAATATAACTACTTGAATTGTATATTGTCTAGCAGTATATTCTTGTCCTAATTCTTTAGCTTTCTCACGAACTACTCTAAATGAATAAGGAGAGAATTTTTCATATGTATTACCTACAGTTCTTGCAATAAACTTATAAGAGTTATTACCTGTATTTTGTCTATAGATAAATACAAATAAAATTATTATTCCGACAATAATTACTTCAATATACATCTAAATACACCTCCTATATATCTAATATTTCAAAATTACTACCACTTGGGCTTGCTTCTTGTGGTGCATTTTCAGTTACCACAGGAGTATCTAAAACTATTGTAGCTTCATCAGCTGCAGGTGTAGCATCTTGTGGTTCAGCCACAGCAACTTCAGTAGGTGCCTCCGCAGGTGTTTCAGCCGGTGCTTCGACTGGAGCAGTTTCTGCTGGAGCTTCTTCTGGAGTAGCCTCAACTTGTACTACATTAACATCATTATTTACCTCAACATTTGGTTCCTCAGTAGTTTCCTTTAATGTACTATCAATTGGAACAAATGGATCAGGTCTCATTTCAACACCTTGACTAGCTAAATAATCTATTAAATGACTAGTTGGATTATTATATGTTTCATTTCCAGCTAAGTCTCTTTGATACATAACATTAACTTTAGCTTCATTAGCTTCATCATCAACATAGAATTCACAAACTTGAGTAATCTCTCTTTGAAATCTTCCATACTTCTTAGAGAAGAAACCTTTAACATGAATACCAATTTGAACATATCTATGTATACTCTTTAAGAATTGATCAATTTCCTGACTTGATTCTAATAGTGAATAAAGACGCATTGGAATACTTGATGCTTTATCAGAGTGGATTGTTGATAAAATGTTGTGACCTGAAGAAATAGAGTTTCTTACAGCCATAACAGCTTCAGCAGAACGAACCTCTGATAGTAAAATCCATCTTGGGTTTTGACGCATACAAGTAACTAACACATCAGAATAAGATGCTATATTATTTGTTTTCATAGCCACTATATCTCTATTAGGATAAATCTTATCTAAGTGAAGTTCTAAAGTATCTTCAATAGTAATTATCTTTTCATCTTCTTTAGTATGACTTGCTAAGTATTTAACTAGCTCTGTTTTACCTGAACCAGTTTCTCCACTAACAAGTATATTACAGTGTCCTTGAACACATGTTATTAGAAAATCATGTAACTTAACTGATACATAATCTTCTTCAACTAATTTTTCTTTATTAAGTCTTATTTTTGCTGGAGTTTTTCTTATTAATAGTGCAACTCCATTAGTAGCTATACTATTATGAACAAAATTAAGACGAAGCTCAGCACTTTCAGCATCTAGAAAAGGGTGTGCCATATTAAATGTTTTTCCCATGACATTAGAACATTGGAAAGCAAGCTTTTCAATAACTTCATTAGTTAATCCTTCTATATGTCTTGGTTGAACACCTTGAGAAAGTGTTTTAACCCATAATTGACCATTATTGGAATAAGAAATATCTGTTATATCATCATCCTCTAAAAGAGGCATTAATAAGCCAAAATCTATTTGTGAAAAAACAACATCCTCCATTTTTACCCTTCTTTCATTCTATTTTTTTATTCAGTTACTTTAACATTTGTTGTATTATTATTAGCCACTGTATCAAGTGGTACTTCTTTACATCTATTATTAATTAAACCTTTTAAGTATTCACTACTAATATTAGCTTCAACATCACTTTGTGAATATGCAGCATTTCTTGGTACTGGAATTAAACCACTACCATCTAAATATAATGCCTTTCTTAATAATAAATGTTGATCTTCTGGAACATTAAATATTAATGCTACAGCATCTTTTTGACTAGCAGATTTTTGATTAATATGATAACCTTGGCTATCTTTAACTGCTAATACTGTAATACCTTCAATCAATTTACCATAAACAAGTAATCCCTTATCTTGAGTACGATAATATAAATCTATTTTGTCTCCTGGATAAATTGAGTTACCATAAGTAGATCTATTATTAACTGGTAATGATACGATTGTAGTATCATCACTAATTTCACTCCATGCTGCATCTGGCATAACTGACCAATCAACTACAGCATTTGTATAAAAGAAACTACCTTTTGGAATTTTTGTATTATAATTTACATATTTCTTTTCAATATCTTTTGTATCTCTAAGAACATTCTTAGTAATTGCAGAACTTGCAACTTTAATACTATCAATTTTATCAGCAGTAATTTGTTCTCTAGCTACTAAATCTACTTTAGCAATTGGTACTGGAACAGCACTAATTTTTTTATTAACTCTATTGTAATAAGAGATAGCTAGAATAGCTACGCAGATAATACCAGCTAAAATTGTAACTACTGTTTTATTTTGTAATGCCTTCATTTCTTTCCTCCTACTCTACTATCATAGCGTCAATCTTACTACCATCATCAGTACTAATTGTTAAGTTGTGATCTTTAGCATTAACATCAACTGCTCTATTTAATATATATTCTTTAATATAAGTACTTACTACTCTTGTTTCTCTAGGAGTTCCATTTGAATAATTAGCATTTCTTGGTACTGGGAATATTGTACTATCTAAGAAAGTTGCCTTTTGTAATAATAAGTGAATATCTTCTGGTACACTAAACATCAAATATGCTGGGGCTGATAAAGCACCATTTGTTTCAAATACGCTTCTACCATTTGAATCAAGAACAGCTAAAACCTTGATACTTTCGATAAACTTTTGTACCATTAATTTTCCATTATCATCAATGTCTTTATAGTATAAATCTATATAGTTTCCAGGGAAAATTGAATTTCCATATGTACTATCTAAAGTTACCTGTAAAGCAACTACTGTATTTCCATTTGGAATTTCTCCATAAACACTTCTTGGAAGTTGTTCCCAAGTTTTTACCATGCTTTCATAAAACATTCCATTTGCTGGAATTACAGCGTCATTAGATACATATTTTCCTACTACATCATTTGTATTGTAATAAACATCTTTTATTACTGATCCTGGAATCTTCTTTACTGTAATTAAATCACTTGTAATAAGTGTTCTTGGACCTATTTCACTAATTGCAACAACTACTGGTTTAGGACTAGTAGCATCTTCAATTCTTTTATTATAAGCCCAATATAGTAACACTAAAGAACCAACAATAGCTAGTATTGTTATAGTGTTCTTATTTGTTAAAAATCTTTTTACTCCTACCAAAATACTCCTCATTTTTATTCCTCCTTAGAACTATCTATTCTATAAAGTATTATAACACACTTCTTTATTTTATTTCAATATAAAACAATAATTAAAAACAAATAAAAATCAACAAAAGTTGATTTTATATTCCATGTTCTACTTTACTTAATTTATTATCATAATATATAACTGATAAAACACCAGATCCTATTATTAATAATACTTTTGATACATATTTAACAAAGAAATCCCATACTTTTGAACCAATTTCTTTAATTGCACTTGGTTCTTCAGTTGTTTCATTAGATTCTTGTATTATAACATTATCATAACTTTCTTTGGTTTTTTCAATCATTTGTTTAGTAGCTTTAGTAGCAGTAAAATTAGATGCACATAATGTTAAATTCTCATATCCTTTGCATATTTCAGTACCATAATATGGATTATAATATGGCAATGTTACATTTAAATTACCTACTTGAGAACTACATCCATCAGTTCCATAAACATATATGTCTAATATTCTTCCTTCTTCTATATCTGTTAATACTATAGTATCATTTTCAGTAGGTTCAAATGTGTTCTTACCTATTTTAAATGATAAACCTTTTATTACATTATAGAATGTAATAGTAAATTTAGCATCACTCTTACTATATTCTGTTTCATATGTAATATAATTAGCAAAATTTGAAAATTCTGTATGTTTATTATAATTACACTCTGCCTTTATAAATATAGGACAAATCAATAATATAGCAATTAACCACTTTTTCATTCTTCTTCATCTCCTATTAATACTGCATGTACAACTAATCTTTTATTATTACTTCCTGTACATGTAGATAAAGTTAATATTTTATCTTTAGCAGTAACTTTAGTTTTGGATTTAAAACTACTTCTACCACTAATTAACTTAATAAATGCTTCTTTTTCCTTTTTATTAGCAAAATCAGTTTTTAAATAATCAGTTGTATAATCAACTTTATAAGCAGAGAATATTTTAAATTTTAAATGACCTTGCTCTGTATCTAAAGTTATTATCATATTTTCATCTTCTTTTCTCCAAGATGAAGATAATACCTTCTTAAGTGTACCAAACATAGTTCCATTTAACATGCTATGTCCATAAATAATATTATTATCATTTAATTCTTCTATATTATTTCTATAATCTAGATAAATCCATCCCATACTAGTTACTCTTTTATAAAAATCTCTTTTTAAATAATAACTATTATCTGAATGTTGCACTACTGGGTATGATATCTCAGTATTATTAACAACTAAGTATCCAACTGTTTCTTTGTTAATTTTCTTTAATTTCTTAAATGATCTATCAAAACTATATTTACTTTTAACTTCTTCTTTAGTCATTGTTGATATTTCATCTTTTTCTTCTAATGGATCAACAACATATACGCCATCACCATCTCCATCAGCTTCTTCAACATAATAATCAGGTACAGCATATGAATCATTAATTAAGTCACTAGATAATGTATTAATACTCATTTTTTCTATATATTCATATGATTTAATAAGCATAATACATACAACTGATACATATATACATAAAATAGATATTAATTTTAAATTATTAAATGTTAATTGTTTAAATAAATTATTTTTTAAGAAAGATGATGAATATATAATTCTAAATTCACATGTATAATCTTCTTTACATTTTTCACTTATTTCTTTTAACCAAGAGAAGTTATTAACAATAAAGTTTCCTTTATCATAACCTTGGTGTAAAAATACAACTACATTTCTAGATTCATCTTGTTTAACTAAATCTATTATTGAATTAATTAATTCTTTAGAAAATACATATAAATGTATAGCTTTTAATTTATAATTAATTTTTAAAAATTCAGTAATATCATCTATTAATTCAGGATAATCTTCATTAACATTAACAGTTTTCTTATAATATAATGAATCTTCTGTTAATACATTTTGTCCTGACATAAATCTATTAGATAATTTTTTTGTTGAAAACATGTTAACTTTTACACCCTTAGCAGTGAACTTATTTACATAAGTACTTGGCATAAAATAACAATCAATATTCTTTAAAGTATCTGATGATAAAAATAATTCATAATCTTCCATATCAATTGTTGATGAAAAATCTAATACTAGTGATGATAATTTTAAACCATCAAATAACATATAAGCATATTTAAAAGTAATTAATCTACTAATTCTCATTGTAGATACAAACATATTATTAGTATTTACTTCTATTGTATTATATACTTTCTTTTTATTACTTTTATAGTATTTTAGAGTATAAAAAAGACTGTCTTTAAAAAAACTATTGTTATTAACAAACTTTTCCTCTTCAGGAGTAATAGTTCTATAATTAAAGACTAAAGTATTTCCTTCTAATGATATTACAATATACTCTTTCAATATACTTACCTTCCTATAATATATATTACCATAATACCATATTTTATGCACAAAATGAAATATCACTTTACACAAATAAAAAAGACTTCAAATGAAGTCTTAATTACATGAATTGTCTTGACAGTTAGTATAATCAGGGCATATAGCATCAATTTTAACTACTTTTCCATGAGCGTCTTTAACTACATTGCCATTAGAATCTTTTTTATCTTCTTTAACACGACAATATTCAGATTTTTCAGATAAATAAGTATCTGTTGTTTCTAGAATACCTGTTAAATATGTATTTAAAGCAACATTGAATTCATCAGCACTTTCACTAACAGAAACTGATTGATTTTCTCCATTTTTAGATCCAGAATTTGTAAGAATTCTAACAGTTGCTTTAGGAGGATTTTCACTAATATCATAAAATTCAATAGTATAATCTTTAACACCACTTACACTTTCAGCAAATCTTCTAATAAATACTTCTACAAATTTTTCTTTTATTATAGAAACCTCTCCTGTAGTTCTAAAAGTACCATAGTCGACTGCATCAATCATTGATGCCTCTAAAATTTCTCTAGTTAGATAATAATCTTCCTCCTGAGTTGTAGTAATATTTTGAACTAAAACTATGATTGTAATTACAGCTAGTCCTAAAGCTATTAACATATAACCCCACATGGATTCCTTCATATTAACCTTCCTCCTTCTCTACTTCTTCGGTGTATTCTGAAACACCTCTTCGTTTATCTTTACGATTATTTTCTGCACCATAAGCATTACCATCTGTCTCTATTATATCAATAAATCGACTTCGTAGCTTAATATATGAGTTATTTTTTACAGTTTTTATCGTATTACCGTAAATATTGTTGTTAGTATAAGTTTGTGTTTTAGCATTATCTTCTCTTATTTTCATTAACGCATCATGAGTAAATGAATAACTATATTCAAGGTGAGAATTATAATACTCAACAATACTTTTACTTTCAATATAATTTTTTATATTTTCTCTATACTTTTCAGCTGCTTCTGTATTCCAGTTCTTACCTATCATTCTATCAGATGGGAACATATTTGTTAACTCAACATTTCTATATGCAGCTTGAGGTAAATTATCAAATGAATATTTACCAATAAAACTACATGTAAACTTAGTTTTATCAGAAGCATTAATAGCTAAATAGAATTTATCTAATGCTTTAGGAACATTAGTACCATTAGTTAATTCACCAAAGTTTCTATGATATGTATTCATAGCACCAAAATAACTAACAGTTTCGCATTTATAATAATTTGTACCTTTCTTGCTTTCCGCAACTACTGTACATTCATTTAATCTTTGATCTATTGGATATAATCCTTTATCAAGATTAGTTCTATAATCTGTTTTTTCTTCATAATATGGTGAACCACTAGTTACATCATATAAATGGCCTGAATACGGTTGAACTTGGAACTCACTATCATTATAGAACCCTACTCTAGTTGATATAGTAAAATATGCATAATCTGAATTTGGTATATATTTGTTAGATAATTCTTTACTATTAGTAACAAAAGGTACCTTTTGTAATTGAGGTGTGTCACTATCATATTCTATAAATGATTTTTGTGTAGCCTCATATTTTTCAGTTTCAGGATTATATGCATTTACAACAAATAGTTTTCCTGCAGCTGGTAAAGATACTCTAACATTAGGTAAAGCATATTCACCTTTCTTAAGATTCTCATCTACTTTATCAGGATCACTAATTACAAATTGTAAATAATCAAAACATCCTTTTCCTTTACAATATCTAACATTACTAATTACTGGTAAGTTCTTACCATTAATTTTATCATTTAATTCAACTGTATGTTTATATTGAATTGTATCTCTTGTATCACCAACTTCAGCTGCTCCTTTTGATTTAGCTATTGAATCATTTGCAAATTTAGCACCACCATCATAAGTCATACCATCATATGTTAAACATGTATTTGTTGATTCATTAATAGTACAATCTTCAAAACCATAATTATTACCATATTTTTCTGGTATTACATTTGTAAAGATTGGGCCAGTAGTATCATCTTTTGGTCTTTCAATTGGAATATTACTAAACATATTACAATTATATAAATCATATATTAATTTTACTAATGTTTCATTACGTTTGTTTTCATAATTAGTAACTCTATGATAAACAGCATTATATAATGATATCCAATCATTAACAGTATAATTATTTACCATTGATGAATCAAAACCATACTTACGAGCTATAGACTGGAATGTTTTACTTGAATCTACATAATCAAAATATATTTCAGAAACACAGTCTCTTCTCATTTCAACAATACTTGTTAATGATTTTTTAGATCTATTTTCTCCAAATAGTGAATACTCAATATCATACTTCATAGATAATCCTGTGTATATAACAGATTTTTCTGGTAGATAGAAGTGAGCTGAATCACTACAATAAACTCTACATACATCAGTATTTACTCCAAAATAATCACTATAATCATAAGTTGTCTTACGTTCTGGATAAGTATTTAAAATACAACTTAATGATGGATCATGAATTGAAGTTTCGTATGTTTTTTTGCTTGATGAACTTGCATAGTTGCTAATCTTAGATGCTTGAGGTTCATCACATTTCTTTTTGCTTTCCTTAATAGTTAAATCTTTACAATCAACTTCACAATATGGATATGTTTCTAATTCAACTATTTCATCCTCACCAATTCCAGCATCAACTATTCTATCAATTGGTTCCATTTTATATAAGAATTGGTTAACTAAACCAGCATTTACTCTTGGATTAGCAGTATTACAAGATACATATTTTTTAAATCCATGCTCAGATTTAGTTTGTTTATATTTAATTTTTGTAACAATCTTTTTAACATCCTCTTTACAATCAGCATATACCCTTGTTTCAGCAATACACGTTGATTTTTGACAGGCAGTAATACTACCAATAGCACCTGAATAAGGATGTGATGCTCCACATACATCATCAGCACTACATTCTCTATATGTATTATTAGTATAAAGAGTATAAGAACCATCATTATGGTAAGCTCTAACTTCAGTAACTTCAATATTACAATAGTTAAGCATTGTTAATTCTTCTGCTGTTAAACTTTGATTGTTTTTCTTTTTATTTCTTAAATCAGTACAATCTATTCTCTTAGAATTAGTTGTAATTTCTTCACTAAATTCTATATTTAATATTGTTTTATTAATTTTACAATTACCATTTGCATCTCTAACACAATCAACTTCTTCATAAACAGCTGTTTCATTACTTGCTATTGTTTGAGTTTGTGATTGAGATGAAATAGTTATATCAACAGGTCTAGTAGATAATGAACCAAACACTGTATTCATATGTTCTTTAAATTTTTTATTACCATTTTTAGTGTTATAGAATAATGCTAAAGCATATTTCATGTTGTCATTACCACACATTACTCCTTCGCCATCTACACATTCTAATCCGCTAAATATTGTTGTTGCTTCTTCTATTTCAACACTTCTAAGTGAATCATATGCTCCTAAAGATACAGTTGATACTTTACTTGGATTACTTAACATATATTCTACTGTTTTAACGTAAACATTTAAATAACTATCATCTGGTTTTCCAGTTGCTGGATTTAAATATACCATATCTAAACATGGTGACCCTGGAGCCCATCCATATTGGTCTTGTTCTATTTTACAATCAGGACCAGTAAATACTCCAATACCAATGGTACCAAAGCCTCCTTGATTTGTATATGCTCCCCATAAACGCATAGCTAAATTAATTATTTCATCCGGTATTTTGTATGGTTTATTTTTGTTTGTATATTCATTAAAATATTTTGCTTCCAATAAAATATTTACAAAACCGCAATCTACTGAAGAGTTTCCATTTGTACACTCATTAGCATCAATAGTAACTTCTTTATATTTTTCAGCAGCCTTTTCTCCTGGATTTACACAAAATGCCTCAACGCCATGTATAGTATATTCAGTTGTTGTAGGTTCAACTAGATCTCTAGTAGCTTCGCAAGGATACATCGGACAAATAGTCCAAGAAGTTTCTTCACATTCTATTACTTCCTCGCAAGAAACTGTTCCACTAGCTTCACCTTCAGCTTGAGATTTGCAATCTTTTTCAGCATCCTCACATAATGTTCCCATTGCAGCAGCGTGTGCTCCATCAAAATTAGCAGATTTTGTTGATGAATATGATCTTTGTCCACACCATCTTTTTTCTTTACCACACGAACCCCAACATTCCCAACCTTTTATATCTTCCCAATAACCTTCAGTTGTTGTATTTGTTTCGGGATCATATTTTGGTTCATGCCATTTTTTTTCATAGATACATTCGGCACCATTATCAGCACACATTGTTGTTGCTGTTTTTTCAATATGAATTTGACCTTGGCCTCCATCTTCTTTCATAATACATCTTTTAATTTTGCCATACCAGCCTTCATCATAGCAACCACGAACTTGAGCCCAAACTTCCTGTTTACCCCATCTAATTGCTTGAAATGTAGACCCATGACCAGTTGTAGTAAATTTTTGTCCATTCCAAAGTCCGCTTTCACCCCATCCACAGTGTTCAACACTAACTTTAATTCCTGGAACTGTTACTAATTGACTAACTTCTCTTACTTCGATAGTACATTCTTCAGATGCTGCTTTTAAAGTTGGCATAAGAAGTAAAAATGCAATAAAGAATAATTCAACTTTTCTTCTAGTAATATGTCTTTCCTCTTCTTGACTCTTAAGTTTAATTAATCTTTTAATTCTTCTCTTATAATAAATTGATACTAATACAAATGGTACTACAACGCACAAAACATATGTATAGTATTTTAAGAATAAATCTTTTAATGTTTTTTTATTGTTGTTAATTTCTTGTTCATATTCACGCATTGCTTTTCCAAAATCAGCGTCATTCATATTTTTAGTTTTATCAGTAAATGTTTGGCATAATTCATGATGTGGATATTTTTCACAATATGCAGTTTGAACATACATATTAAATTGTGGAATAGTGTAAGTTGATGATTTTAATACTTGTCCCTTACATTTACCAGATACAGCTTTAATTCTTAAAGTGTATATTTCTTCTTCAACAGCGTTGTATCCACCTACTCCATATTTAGCAATAGGTTCTTGATATTTCCATTCACCAGGTTTACCTGATCCATCAATTGCTTCTATTTCTAAAATATCTTGTATTTTTTTATCACCAAATTCTTGTTTATTAAATATAAAATAATATGCATATCCAGCTGTTGTAGCATTGCCTATTTTATCAAGATATTCTTTTGAAAAATCTGATTCTAATCTAGGCGCAAAAAACTCTATTTTTAAGCCCTCAACAAAGTCATTTAATTCAGGATCATTACATGCAGCTTTAACATTAAAACTAAATGCAATGAAACATAATATACATATAATTAATTTTGATATATTTTTCATATTTCTACCTGCCATATTATTGTATATAATTACTCAATATAATTTTATCATATTTATACAATTAAAAAAAGACTAATTTTTCAATTAGTCTTCATCTTTTTTATCAGCAGTATATTCGGAAACTCCTCTTTCTTGTCCTTGTCTATTGTTAACAACTCCATATGAGTTTGTATTACTATTGATTGTTGAAATAAATTTAGTTCTACAATCAAATTTCTTACCATTAGCATCTACACAAGATCCTTTTTCTATAGAGTTATCAACATATGATTTAGAACCAGCTGTTTGAGAATTATATTCTTTTATTTTCTTCAATGTATCAGCTGAAAGAGTATAACTATATTCAAGGTGAGTTTCATAGTATTTAACTTCACCATTACCCTTAACATAATTTTCTATTTCTTCAATATAAGCTGTTGAATTTTGCCAGTTAGCTCCAATTCTTCTTGAACCATCACTTAAAGTTGTTGGGAATAAGTTAGAAATATCAACATTTCTATATATTGCCTCATTTTTGTTTTCAAGTGGTATTGGTTTATATTCCACTGGGCAAGTATGAGTTACTGATTTAATAGCATCTTTAAATGCATTTGTACCACTACCCATTTTTCTATAATATGTTTGTAAAACGTTAAATCTATGATCTAGGCTACATTTATCACCCTTACATTCAACACTAGCATCTTTAGCTACTGGATATATATATTTATCTAAATCAGTATAATCATCATCTTTTTCTTTATTAGTAGCATCAAATATATTTCCAGTATATGTTTCAACTTGGAATCTACTATCATTATAGAAGTCTACTTCATTTACTATTGAGAAGTAAGCATAATCATTTGTAGGTATTCCACTTCCTTGAGCTGTTGAAATAACTCTACCTGTTCCACTACCATATTCATCAGGCATCTTATATTCATCGCCCTCTTTATCATAAGCGAAGCACTTAGTACCTTTACAATATGTTACTGGAGAAACATTTCCAGAATATTTATTATGATTGTTAATTACATAATTTAATTTAACGTCACCATATTCAGCACCTACTCTATTTTTAGAGTTAACATATAGAGCACCACCGCCATATTTAACATCTGAATAAATTATATTATTATCTGTTTCAGATAATTTAGAATCAAAGTTATAACCATATTTATCTCCATTAAATCCATAACTATTTTCAGCAGAATAAATTTCTTTAATTCTATTATATACATTTCCTATCTTATTCTCTTTTGGACGATATACAGGAATATCTGAATATAAATTACAGTTATATAAATCATATTCAATTTGATTTATATGTCCTGCTGCAAGACCATATTTTTTAAGTGCAGCATGTAATTCTTTCCAGTTCTTTGGATTACTACTTAATCCTGAATACTTTTGTGTCCAATCAGTACCACTTTCAAAGTTATTGTTATCATAGAATATCTTAGATACACAATCTCTTTTCATTAATACTACATTAGATATTGGTCTATTTGTTTTATTATTCTTAAATACATCATATTCTATATCTAATTTGAATGATAAACCTGAATAAATATCAACTTTATCAGCCATATAGAATTCAGCACTATCACTACAATAAATCTTACAGAAATCACTATTTACTCCGAAGAAATTACTATAATCATAAGAGTTCTTAGCAACAGTACTTTGCATATTAACAATACAACTTAATGATGGATCTTTTATTGTTAATGAACCATGGCTTCCAGATGATCTAGCACATTTTTCTTCAGTTCTTAATGTGTAATTATCACATCCACCCTCATCATAACAATAGAAGTCTACAGTAACTGTTTTAGTTGGTTCTAATACTGTTGGAGTTGTTTCATCCCAAATATTAGTTGGTCCCTCATCTTCATCATAAGAGAACATTATTTGATAATCTCCTGAACCACAAGCTAAGTATTTCTTAATACTATATCTTGAACCAGATTCTGTATATCTAATTGTTGTATATATTGTTTCGTATCTTTCTTCTTCTTTTTTAACAGTATCGCAAATTGCAAAATAAACTGTTGGTGAGAAACAACTATTCTTTTGACAATAAGAAAAGTCATATGTTTCTCCTTGTGGTAATAACAAGAAATCTTTTGCGTTGATTACTCCATCACCATTTAAGTCTGTAACAATTGTCTTAGTAGCAAGATCAATCATTGTTCCATCAGGTCTTACTCCAATTACATGAGTAATTTCATTGTTACAATAATTTAATACTTTTTGTTCATCTTCAGTTAATGTTTTACCTGAAGCTTTTTTAGCTTTTATATCAGAACATTCGATTTTTTCACCGATTGTTACTTCTTCTCTATATTTTACTTCTACTACACTATATTCATCTATTACTTCACTTGATACTGTAGCTGCTATTGGTTCTGTTTCTCTACCACCATATAATGCTGCTAAATGATTTCTAAAATCATTACCAAAGTAAGTATTAAAATATAATGCAAATGCTTGAACATAAGTATCTGTTTGACCATGACATACAACACCTAATTGTCCAGGTTTACAAGCTATAGCACTAAAGAAGTTATTATTAATAAGTGATTCTACACTATGATCTACTCCTTCTCTTGATATAGCTTCAAAATATAATCTAGTTATGTATTCTAATGATGCTAGATATACATTTGGATTTCCTGCAGGATATGCAACATATTCATTACATCCATAACCCATCATATAAGCAAGACCTACTCTATAGAAACCACCAAGTTGAACTTCACCAGACCAAAGTCTTAAAGCAAAGTTAATGGTTTCATATGAAATCTTATTTGAATGATTTTGATTATAATAAGCTGCTTCAATTAATATATTAGCAAATCCACAATCTGGAGTATCAGTACTACTTGAACAAGTAGTTGGATCAAACTTTTGAGTTTGATAGTTATTTGGTATTCCATGTGGGAATTTATCACTAGGGTTAACGCAGTAAGCATCATCGCTTCCTACTTTAAATTTAGCATTACACCATCCTTCAACAGTCTTTTCAACTGGACTACATGCATAGATAGGACATGTAATATAGTATTCTTTAGTACACTCGCCTTCTTCTTTTGTATTTCCAGGACAAGCATTACATTCTGCATCTTCTCCTTGAACTAAATTTTCTGTTGAACAATCATATGGTTCACCTGGGCAAGAATAAGAAGTAATATTTCCTGTTTCTTGATCATAACAAGGTTGATCATAATCTTGGCAAGTACATTTTTTTGTAGCTAACGTCCATTTTTTTCCTGGATCAGTATCTTCTTTAGCAAGACACATTGGAACAAGTATTTCACTAGCACTTTTACCATCTGCTGAATAAACTGTTTGAGCAACTAATTGTTCTCCAGCAGCTACTGCATCAGCCATACTACCATAACCAGTGCCCATCTCACTAATATTTGGGCTTCCATTAGTAGTACCAGCTGATGTTGTACCTCCAGCTCCAAATACAGTTACTCTACCTGTATCATAAAAATCACACATTATCATTCTTGTTGCCCATCCAGCACTTGTTATACCTGTTTCTGTAATAGTTGCATCTCCACAAGTAAGTGAAGCATTAACTTTTACAGTAGTTAAACAAATTAATAATAAGAATACAAATATATAATGTTTTCTTCTAACTTCATGTCTATTTCTCATTTTTTTATACCTTTTAATTTTAATATTATAATATATTGAAACTCCAATCACTGGAACTAGTATACACACTATATAAATCCAAGCTTTACTTAAGAAATTTAAAACAACCTTAAGTAGCCCTTTATTCTTTCCTTCTTCATATTCTTTCATTATTGTATTAAATTCATCACGTGTCATACCTTTTGTAGCATTTGTAAATACTTGGCATAACTCATGTTCTTTGTATTTATCACAATATTGTGTTTTATAATATTCATTATATGCAGGTACTGTATATTCAAGTGTAGTTATCAATTCATTAGCACATGTACCTTTAGCAGTACCATATACATTTATTTTATATGATTCTTCGTCTACACCATTATATAATCCAACAGCATACAACTTTAATTCTTCATAATCACTAGCTGGTACTGTATTATTATATTTATCAGTAACTGTAAACGTTATATCGTCTCTTTGTTTAGATAATGATAAGAAATAAGCATATTTATATTTCTCAATATCTAAATCTTGATGATCATTATAATTAAATACAGTAAATACTGGTTTCAAATCATAAGACCAATCTAAATACTCCTTTTCTAAACAATCTGCTTTAACTGTTATACCAAACATAAATAAAGCAATTACAAATACCAAAAACTTTTTCATATGACACCTACTATCTCTATAATATATATTATCACAAAACAATAAATTTAAGAAGTATTTTTATCTATTATTGAGAAATTTCATATTTTTCAAATAATTTCTCTAAAACAGAAAAATCTATCATCTTAAATTCACTATTAACTGCTTCAATTGCTTCCCCTTCTTTTATATAAACCATTATTGGGGCATCACTTATATCACCTTTTATATTAGGCATTTTTTCTTTTAATTTTGAAATATATTTATTATCTTCTTTTAATTCACTAACATTTAGGTACAAAACTTTATCGACATAATCATTTCTTACTATATCTCTATAAAGTTTTCTTTCCATATTTTTAATATCTTGATTACCATTATAACTTATATATAAAACAATATCATTTGATTCAGAAACAACGAATTCTAAATCATCAATATTAATACTACTAACTACACTATTTTCTCTTTCAAATATACTTTTATCACGTATATTATCTTTATTATTTAAGTATATAACTCTTACATATAACGCAAATGCTATAACAAGAATAGATACTATTAAAACTATCATATAGTTTTTCTTTGGAGTTTCTTTGTTAAATAAGTTTATCATATATCCTCCTATAAAATAATTTTAGCATACATTATATTCTTTTTCAAACATTAGAACAATAAAAAAGAATGATTAATTATCATTCTTATTTTTTATGAATTTTTCTATTATTTTAAATTCATCTGTATTCTTATAGTTATCTTGAACTTTTTCTATATTATAGAAAGCTTTAATATATTCAGAAAATACAGTTTTATCTTGTTTTAATTCTTCTAATTCTTGTTTTAATTCATCATTCATAGAATCCTGTATCCTCCATTCCATTATCTATTTGTACTATTACTAAACCTTTTTCTTTAGCAATATCTATTAAACTATCATTTAAGTCTTTAATAACTATTAAGAAATTAGGTTTATTTGAAACTTGTTCTTTATTATCTTTATTAATCTTAATAATTGTTTTACCATCATCAGTAGTAAATCTTAGAGAACCATTTTTAATTAATTGATTATATCCATAACAATTCTTTTCTAGTTTTAATACACTTTCGCAACAGAATTCTATTCCATCATCAGATTCAGAACATAATACTCTGAAATCTTGTTTAATAATTCTATAAATAGTAACTCCTTCTTGAACACTCTTTTTAACTATTTCTGGTCTATCAATACCAAGTACTTCAATATCTCTAATTGTTACTATTTGAGCATTTATTATTTCTAATCTATATTTCTTAATTTTATTAAACAAATCTATAATTGGTATAGTATTTCTAGTATTTTTAATAGTTACTATATTTTCTATATATTGTAATATTATACTTAAATCATCTGTATTAAATAATAATTTAATCATAGCAAATAAAGCAAGTTCTTCTTCATTAAATATCTTCTTACCACCAGCATTAGCATCTTCTAAACTAGCTACATCATAAATATCCATTATTTCTTTAATAGTTGATACATCTAACCAACCAAAATTTCCATTTAAGTCATATCCTTTATTAAATAAGAAATTAGCAAGAACATTTTTATAAACATTTATATCTTTAACAGCACTTAAGTTTTCTACAAATTTTTTAATAACTAATAGATCATAACTTAATAATTGACTTCTATTAGTAATATTAACTGGATTTGCAAAAGAAGATAATAATATTAATAAATTTTTCTTTTCTTCTGTACTTAATCTTTGCCCTTCTACATTAGCTAATATTTCATAATAATTACCAAAGTTTTCTATACATCTATATAATGTTTCTTTATTCTCAGTATATATTTTAGATACTATACCATAATATATTTCAAAGAATTTTCTAGCTGTATTAGATTTAATTAATAATAGTAAACTAGACATATTTACAAAATTAAATCTATCAAATTCATGTAATAATTTTGGATTAATAAATCCAAATCTTTTATCATATATTTCTAATGTATTAATATCATATATATCTTTATCATTATTTATTTCAACATCATATGCTGTATTAATTATTTCATTTAATAATTTAACAGTAGCAGGTCTAGTTTCATTACTATTACCTGTTTTATATAACATTGACATACCCAAAAATACTGTTATTTTTTGTGGATTATTTTTAGCTATTATTTGTTTATTAAATAAAACTTTAAATAATTCAAATATACAATTATAGTCCTTAGTATAATCATATTTATCTAAGTTATTCATATATTCTACATATATTTTATTAATAACCTTATAATATTGTTCATATATTTTTTCACCATAGTAAAATTCGAAAAGTTTTAAACATCTAGCATTAGCTGCCATTGTTTCACTTTCTTTTAAATCTTTTTCTGTATCTTCATTATAAATTGGTATTATATATGGTAATGCATAATTAGCATCTATATTTACTAAAGCAGATATTTGATTCAAACTTAAACTTTGAATCATTTTTATAGCTCTCTTTGTATATTGATAACTCATATCATTACTAGAACTATCATATCTATATAATTTACCTTTAGCTGTTAATACACATTTATTTATAAATATATCTACTACTTCTTTCATAGATTTATTTTCTACATTATCAAGAACACCATAAATAACTTCTTGTGTTTTATCAGTGTTATTCTTTAATGCAGGCATATTAACATACTTAATTAGTTCTATATCATATTTTAGAACTTCTATCATAGTTTTTTCATCTAGATAATTTATCATAAATGGATATTTATGTACAAATTCTTTTTGAACATCAATATTCATTGTATATAAAACAGATAAATCCTCTTTTATTTTTTCTATTTGTCTATCAACAAATACATTTCTTGCTTCACCATTTATATATTTATTAAATCTTTCATCATCAGCATATTTATTTTGTATTGCTTGTGAAGCATATTTAATGAAAATAGGATTTACTTCTAAAATATATTCCCATTGTCTGTCATCTAATTTATCTTTAATTTGATCAATTACTTTTTCTGTTTCTTTTATATCAGAATCAGCTAGAGTTTTAATAACTCTTCTTAAATCATCCATAAATAATTTAGCTATATCTTCAGGTTGTTTAAAATATAATTTTAAGAAAGATGCCATTTCTTCTGGATCAAATTGAACAACATTAGCATTCATAAAGAATTTATTGCCTTTTAACCATCCAGAAACTATTTTCTTTTTTACATCTATACTTGCATACTTAAACATAGAAAGATTACTATTAATTCTTTCTATTTGAAATTTAATTGGTAATATTTTAATAAGATCAGGGTGTTTAAAAAATATATAACTTAAAACAATTTCATTATTTCTAAGCTCTTTGTTATCTAGATATGCATGTTCAATATATCTATCACTTTTACCTTCGAGACTTTTAATGAAATTATTGGCCTTTTTTTGTATTTGACGACTTTGCATTTGTTTAAATATATTTGCCATATTTACCCTCTTTTATCCTATTCTAAATAAATTATAGCATAATAAGACAAATAAAAAAAGCATATTTCTATGCTTATTTTTTTATTATTAGAATTGATAATTCTTAATAGCTTGTGTAATACTTTCAGAAACGCTATTTAGTGTTTCTTTGTATTTTCCTGAATTAGCTAAGAATGTATCGAATGCTTCAGTTGCTTGATCTCTTCCTGTACCACTTGTCCAGTTATCCATGATTTGACCATAGTATTTCTTAACATCTCCAATGAATCCATCCATTGCATCGTTAGCAGCATCTACTTTTGCTTTTCCTTGATTAGCTTCTTCAGTGATAGATACAGTATCTCTTGTATCACTATAATCTTCTGTTTTAGCTCTTTCTTCGCAATTTAGAACTCCTAATTCTTCTAATCCTGCTCCGTTTGCATTTTGGATATTTCTATAGTTAGATGCTATTTTACTTGAATCTACTGCTAGGCTTCCTAATGCATTTCTAATTTCTACCATTCCATTGTGAACTACAACTAGATTTTGGATTTGAACTCCTGCATCTTTTCCTTCCCAACATCCTTTTAGATTATCGATTCCAGCTTTAATATTAGTAATTATTGTATCAGCGCTAGTATTAGCTCCTCCTGTTACAACATTATTAAATAATCCTACTGCATCTTCATATAGATTTTGTACACTATTAACTTTATGATTCATTCCCTATCCTCCTTAACAAATAGTCATATCATAACACGTATATTTACGTATACTTACATATTTATCATAAATAATATTTGAAATTATTGCAACTAAAATTTTTATTTTTTACAAACTATTAACAATAAGCATTATCTCTTAGTTAAGTATTTATGATTAGCTGCTATAGTTTTAATACCAATTTTATAACTAAATGCTATTGTTGCTAATCCTGAACTGATTGATACTACTACACCATCTCCAAATATTGAATGAGTTACTTTATCACCAGGTTTTAAATCATCAGAAGAACTATTATACATATCTCCAATTACTTTATGTTCTTTAACTACTTCTTTAGATATAGTATTTTCTTTATTAATAAATTCATCATCTATTTCTTTAATAAATCTACTTTCTACTGTAGAACTAGTTTTACCAAAAAGCATTCTATTTCTAGCACTTAATAAATATAATTTTTTCTTGGCTCTTGTTATTCCTACATACATTAATCTTCTTTCTTCTTCTAATTCACTTAAACTTTCAAAACTTCTATTATGCGGAAATATACCCTCTTCTAAGCCTAAAATAAATACTACTTTAAATTCTAATCCTTTAGCTGAATGAAGTGTCATTACATTTACTTTATTAGTATCATCTTTATATTGTCCTCTATCACTTACAAGCATTACACTTTCTAAGAATGCTTGTAAATCATATATACCATTTTCTTCAAATGATACAGCTATACTCTTAAATTCATTTAAGTTTTCTACTTTAGTATCACTTTCAATAGTTTTTTCATTTTCATAGTATGATCTAAGTCCAGTTTTAACAAGAACATCTTCTATTAATTCAGATAAACTCATTTGTTTAGAATCTTCAATTAATTCTAATATTAAATTTTTGAATACTAATTCTTTTCCTTCTTTAATAACTTCAAACATAGGAATACCGCTAATAGCTGATTCTTCTAATAAATTAGAAATAGTTTTAGCTCCTATACCTCTTTTAGGTTCATTTATAATTCTTTCTAAACTAACTGAATCACTAGGATTGTATATTACATTTAAATAAGCTATTAAATCTTTTATTTCTTTTCTACTATAGAAATAATAACTACCTATAATATTATATGGAATATTTTCTCTTAAAAATGCATCTTCAACAACTCTACTTTGGGCATTAGTTCTATATAATACTGCAAAATCTTCATAACTATATCCAAGAGAAACCATATCTTTTATTTTATTAACAACATAATCTGCTTCTTTTAATTCATCTTCTACTCGAATATAGTCTACTTTTTCACCATCATCTTCTGAAGTCCATAATTTCAATTTTTTACCTTCAGTATTATGTCTAATTACAGAGTTAGCTGCATCTAATATAGTTCCAGTACTTCTATAATTTTCTTCTAATAAAATAACTTTTGCATTTTTATAATCTTTTTCAAAATTAAGAATATTTCTATAATCAGCATTTCTCCATGAATAAATAGATTGATTAGCATCTCCTACTACAAAAATATTATTATACTTTTTAGCTAATAATTTGCATAATTCATATTGAATACTATTAGTATCTTGATATTCATCTACTAATATATATTGAAATCTTTCTTGATATTTATCTAATACTTCAGGATTATGTTTTAATAGTTCGACTGGTTTTAATAATAAATCATCAAAATCTACAGAATTATTTTCCTTTAATAATTGTAAATATTTTTCATAAACTACTCCTATTATTTGATCATCTTCTCTTAAAAATAATCTTTTAAATTCACTAGGAGTAACTCCATCATTTTTAGATGAGCTTATTCTGTTAATAATATGTTTAATATCATAATCTCTTGGGTCTAAATCCATCTCTTTAATAATTCTTTTAATTAATGATTTAGCATCATCTGTATCTAAAATAGTTATATTTGATGAGTAACCACATTCTCTATAATTTTCTCTAAGTATTCTAAGTCCAAAAGAATGAAAAGTGCCAATAAAAATAGAGTCAGATAAACTACCTAACTTTGCTTCTACTCTTTCCTTCATTTCTTTTGCAGCTTTATTTGTAAAAGTAATAGCCAAAATATTATATGGACTAATACCATCATCTATTAATTTAATAATTCTTTCTGTTAATACTCTTGTTTTTCCAGAACCTGCTCCTGCTAAAACAAGACAAGGTCCTTCTTTATGGTTAACTGCTTCTAATTGTCTATCATTTAATGTCATATTTACCTCACCGTAATATTTTAACATATAATTACTTTTTATATAAGAGTGAATATGTGCTTTCATCCTCATTATTTAAATCTACTTCTGCTGTTCTAGTAGTTTCAACACCACAATAATAACTAGCATCATGAGCTAGCCATTCTAATATCATGGTTATTAAACTTCTATTCCATCTACTTGGATGCTCACTTTCATATCTTAATAGTATTTTTAACAATTTATACATATCAACAGGATTAATTACCTCATATGAATTACATATTCTCATATTTGGATCTCTATTATCTCGTTGATCTATTACATATAAATCATGAGTACTATCATCTCTAATTCTATCTATTGTTTCTTGATCACATATATATATTTTTCCATTTCTAAAATATGCATATGGATCTTCACTTTGATATTCATAACTAGTATTATATGATACTTCATTTTTATGCCATGACGAAAGATAACATCCTATTAATATGATGTATGAAGATATTAATGCATAAAGTCTTCGTCTAAAATCTTTAGTCATGTGCTTTATGATAACACATTTTACTTAATAATCAAAGAAGATTCTATTCAGAATCTTCTTTATTTTCATCATTAGTTATTTGAATAACACTATTATTAATTTGACTATTAATTATTTCTTGTTTTCTTTCATTTTCTATTTGATCTATAGTTTCTTTATTTTCAGTGTTATAACTATTTAACTTTCTTTTTAATAATAATAATCTTATTATCTTAAATACATCATATCCTAATATTAATAATGATGGTACTAGTATAGCTATTATCCATCCTTTTTTAGATGCTAAATAATATTGCATTTTACCTAGTTTAGGAACTTTAAACATAACTTTTCCTATAATATTACTAGGTATAACTTTTTCTTCATCAGGTACACTATTAGCATCTCCTTTTACTCTAAATGCTATTTCTACATCAGGTAATTGTAATATTTCAACAATCCTATGAGTAATTGGTGTATTACCAAAGAAAGTATTTGTTGAATAGAAAGTTATTATATCCCCCTCTTTTAATTTCTTAACATTTGTTTTTTTAACAAAAACAACATCAAATACTTTAATATTTGGTTCCATACTTGGACTAATTATTGTATATAGTGCAAATGGTGGATTTTCATTTCTCTTTTTAGCAATTTGTCCACATATAACATATAGTATTAAAAATGCAGCTATTATCATTAATATAGTAATAAATGCATATGAAATAATATTTGTTACCTTTTTAATAGTTTTTCTTATTTTTATACTTTTTTCCTCTTCCATTGTAATCCCCCTACTCATTACTTGAAAGAACTTTTACTTTAGCAACAAATATTTTGTCTTTTAAATATTCTTTATCTTGATTATTATTTTTAACTTTAAAATTAACTTTACAATTATGAACTGTATTTGGTGTAATAACCCCACTACCTATTTCTTTATTAGATACTGGTACTGGTGTATCTTCTATTTTAATTAATTTGTTTATATTATCTGCACTTTCTGTAGTACATTCTAAATTATAGATGAAGTTATCATCTATTGCTTTATTAAATGGTGTTATTATTTCAAATTGTAATTTATATTTACCTATTTCATCTACACTATCATTATTAATAGAAAAAGAATGAGAGTATTCTTCATCATATTTAAAATCATTAAGATTGATTTTACTTCCTTTATCATATTCAACCAATAAATTAATAGTTTTTATTGTTACATTAGCCTCATCTTTAACTATTACTTTTTTATAATATGCATATGCAGTTCCACTAAACATAGCTAATACAACTATTAGAATAATAATATACATAATAACATGAAATTTCTTATTCATATGTAGACCTCCATATCATAATTATCATAGCAAATTTATATTTTATTTACAATAAAGGTCAAAAAAAAAGTGAATTTCTTCACTTTAAATTTACATTATTTTTCAATACTTACTAAGTTAGCAGAAATATAACCACTAAATTCTTTTCCTAATACTGAACTTTGATCTTCATCAAGGTTTTTAAGTGATAATGTGTAAGTATATGTATGTGTTTCATATCCAACTAAAGAACCAGTACCAAGAACACTACTTTCTTCTGGAACAACTGCTTCATTTAATTCAACAAGTTTACCACCATTAGTATTTCCTTCACCTTTAATACTATTTACAAATGCACCATTTGCATTTGGTGATAAAGTATTTTTAATAACATTTAATTTAATATTATAATTAATTGTTTCAGTTGCTGATGGATCAGTTTGAGCTATTGTAAATGTTTTAACTTTATCTGTTCCTGGAAAAATATTAGTAGCATCTATTTCAGCTCCATCTTCAAAGGTAATTGAACTTAATGATGCTGTTGTAATAACTATATTCTTAGTTTCTTCATTTCCTGTTAAAGAAATATTAAACCAAGCAAAAGTAGCTCCTACAATTGCAACTAGTAGTGTTGCTATTGCTATAACTGATAAAAATATAGTTTGTCCTTTAGCTTCTTCCATATTATTCACCTATACTAATAATATCAATTTTACTAATAAAATTCAAGTATTTTGCTATTTTGAAATAGTTAAAACTGGTCTTACATCTTTTTTAGAAGTTGGATTTTCTAAAATAAATATATTTCCTTCTTTTTCAACTGTTGAAGCATAATTTTTATTATAACCATTTAATACCCAATAATTACCATCAAAATCTTTTAAATTTTCTAAATTATTATATACTTCATTATATTCTTCATATGTAATAATTCTTATTTTAGAAGTAACATATTTTTCACAAGGATATCCTTTTCTATTAATATCTTCTTCAAGATATCCACCACAACCACTATTATTGCATCCAGAATCCCCATAATCATTACATATTTTTCTTTCTACTAGAGAACTTTTAGTATCATCCGATAATTCATTAATAAATGTATTATTTAAATAATAATTAACTATAGAATTTTCCCATGTATATGGACTAGATATATCTTTTTTATAATAACAAAAATCACTAGTATCTTTATCACACATAGCATATCTATCTAATAAACTATCTGCTAACATTAATGTTGTTTGATTAGATTTGCTTTCTAAAACTAACCATTCTTTATTATCTAATTTAACTTTAGATCCAAGGCAATAAAATGTATTTTTATCATACTCTTCTCCACGTACATTTAAACAATCAACATTAAATGTATATACATTACTCAATATTCCATCATTATCTTTAAACCAAATATAATTATCACCTGTACTATATGAAGATATAACTATATTTTTATCTTTACTTTTTATCCATTCTCCATAAAAATCATCTTTTTTGGATATTTTATATGATAAATTTTCATAATTAGATATAAAAGATATAGTATCATTATTTTTAACCATTTCTAATTTTAATTCTTTATTGGAACATTTATTAGAAACTGACACATTCCCTAATTTAGTTTTACAAATATGATGATTTTTATAACTAATGTCAAAACTAATATTTCCATATTTATCTATATTAATACTTCCATTACCACCAAAAAGATATTTATCATTCATTAAAGAACCAGTACTTGAATAAATCATACCTTCTTTTAAAGTATAATTACCACTTTGATATTCTTTAACTTGATTTAGTAGTTGTTTACCATCATTAGTTAAATCTATTCTTTCTCTTCTATATGAAAAATATATTAATATACCTGACATTATTAATACAAAAATAACAAAAACAATTATATATTTACTCACATTTTTCATAACAATTATTATAAAATAAAACAATTAAAAATAAAAGATAAATATGCTATAATCATATTGGTGATAATATGATTCCACTTATTAAATCTATTTACAATAATTTATATGATAGAAGAAAGTTTGTATGCTTTGTTTTAATAGTGGTTGGCCTTTTCTTTCTAGGGCAAAAAATATTAAATAAAAATCCTAATGTCGATAAAGATGATCATCAATATGTTAATAGTATTTATATGTCTGATGGAAGAATATATAACAATTACTTAAACGATAAAGAAAAAGCTATGTATGATTTCATGATGGACAGAATTAAAAGAGGAAAAAGAGTTACTCAACAAACTCCAGAAGAATATGGTTGCAAAGATTATCAAGAATGTTATTCTCTAATGAGTTCTGCAGTTAATGCTATATGGATTGATCATCCAGAACTACTATCATTTGCAAGTTGGGATGCTCAGTATAAATTTGATACAGGAATCTTAACATTTAGAATTAGAAAATCATTTAAATTACCTTTTATGGATGATATCGGTGAAATGATTATTAATTATAAAATAAATCAAATTGTTAAAGAGACTGAAGGTATGTCTGATAAAGAAAAAATTAAATATGTATATAATTGGATAGGACAAAATGCTACATATGATACTATATTTACTGGAGATAGTAAAAATCAAACAATATATAATGTATTTGTAAATCATAATGCTGTATGTGCTGGTTTTGCTAAAACAGCTCAAGTAATATTCCAAAGATTAGGAATTAATTCATATATAGTTAGAGGATCAACAACTGGTTCTCATATGTGGAATATTGTTGAAGTAGATGGTAAATATTATTACTTTGATTCAACAGTAGCAGCTTGTATAAAAGAAAATCATTATATGTATTATGATGGTTTAAAACAAGATAAATTTGATGGATATATTTTATCAAATGAAAACTGGTATCCTAAACTTGAAAAAAATAATTTATATAGTAATGATGAATTAAAAATAGTGAACTAAATGTTCACTATTTTTCTTCTTTAACTTCAATTCTATTAAATAATATTTCTGATTCGTTTAATGTAATATTTGTTTCTAAATTACCAAATTCTAATGTATCAAATTCAATATTTTTAGTATTTAGCATTTTAAATATTCTATCACTAGTACTAGGAATAAAAGCTCTTAATAAGATAGCGCTAATTCTAATACTTTCAAGTAAATTATATAAAACAGTTTTTAATCTATCATTATTAGCTTCATCTTTAGCAAGAATCCATGGAGTAGTATCATCAATATATTTATTACTTCTCTTTAATAATTCAAATATATCTTCTAAAGCTTCATTAGCTTTTAATGCGTTCATTTTATTATCAACTAAACTTGGTAACATTTTAGCATAACTAATAATACTATCATCAACTGATTCATTAACTTTAGGATTTTCTACTTTAGAATCAAAGTACTTTTTGCTCATCGCAATAGTTCTATTAACTAAATTACCTAAAGTATTAACCAAATCAGCATTAGTTCTTGTTATTAATGCTTCTTCTGAGAATGAACCATCATTTCCAAAAGGAACTTCTCTTAATAAGAAATATCTAACAGCATCAACACCATATGTGTTTATATAATCTCTTGGATCTTTATAATTACCAAGTGATTTAGAAATCTTACCACCATCAATTATTAACCATCCATGACCAAATACTTGTTTTGGAAGTTCAAGTCCAAGACTCATTAACATGCATGGCCATATAATAGTATGAAATCTTACTATTTCTTTACCTACTAGGTGTAAATCAGCTGGCCAATATTTTTTAAATAATTCAGCATTTTCATCTGGATATCCAAGTGAAGTAATATAGTTAGATAATGCATCAACCCAAACATATACAACATGACCTGGATCAAAGTCTACAGGTACACCCCATGTAAATGATGTTCTTGATACACATAAATCTTCTAATCCTGGATTAATAAAATTATTTAACATTTCATTCTTACGTGTTAATGGTAATATGAAGCCAGGATGTTCATCATAGAATTTAACCAATTTATCTTGATATGCAGACAACTTAAAGAAATAAGCTTCTTCAGATACTTCTTTTACTTCTCTATGGCAATCAGGACATCTTCCATCTTCGTCTAACTGAGATTCAGTCCAGAATGATTCACAAGGTGTACAGTAAAGTCCTTTGTATTCTCCTTTGTAAATATCTCCTTTATCATACATTTTCTTGAAAATCTTTTGTATAGCCTTTACATGTTGTTCATCAGTAGTTCTGATAAAATAATCATAGCTTATTTGTAAACTTTTCCATAAATCTTTAGCATTATCAACAATAGGATTAATATACTCAATTGGTGTTACACCTGCTTCTTCTGCTTTCTTTTCTATCTTTTGCCCATGTTCATCTGTTCCAGTTTGAAAAAATACATCATATCCAGCTAATCTTTTATATCTGGCTAATGCATCAGCAATAACAGTAGTATAACAGTGTCCTATATGAAATTCTGCACTTGGATAATAAATTGGTGTTGTAATATAAAACTTTTTATTTTCCATTTTTATTCCCTCCTTAAAAAAATAAAAAGTCATAAATTAAGGACGAAATATTCCGCGGTACCACCTTAATTCATGACTTACATGCACTTAAATCTTTAACGCAGACATACGTTTTGACTCCAGAACCATTCGGGAAATACTTCATTATTTACTTTCACCACACGTAAACTCTCTAAGAAATCCATATTTCTTTCTTTCCTTCACAATCAATTACAATTAATGTTAACACATTTTTTTTATAAAATCTAGTATATAATATAAAAAATATGTTATAATTACCATACAAAATAGGAGAATTATATGGCAAATAAGAATAATAAAATTAAAAATAAATATGATGATGAAAAAGATGCACCTATTACATCAAGTTTAGCATTATTATTTATACTTGTGATTCCACTTTTTTGTTTTTTTCATATATCAAATATTTCAAGTTTCATACTACCAGTATCATATATAGTTGGAATGGTATTAATAGTATATTCTAAAGTTAAATATCCAACTAATAAATTTACTAAAGGAGTATTTACATTTGCCATGATAACACTTGTATTTGCTGCATGGATAGTATATTTAATAGCAACATGTAGTTCTTGTCCAGGATAATAAAATAAAAGAGTTAGATTTTCTAACTCTTTTTTATTGAATATCAGTTCTACTAAGAATTTGAGCTGGTGTTTTTCTAATTGTTTTGTATACTGGTAATAATCCTACAAATAAGTTAAATAAATATGAGAATATTATTGTAATTATTATTGTTTTAGCGTCTACTAAGAACTTATCATTAATAGCATCCATAAATGATATTTGATTTAAAGCATATGCCATAAATAATACACCAGGTACACTAGCAAGAGTAGTTATAACAATTATTTCTCCAGTAAACATCTTATATATATCTTGCTTTTTAACTCCTATTGCCCTTAAAATACCAACTTCTTTAATTCTAGATAAGAAACTTGATCTAATCATCAAATATATTTCAACTAATGATATAGCTAAGAATATAACACTAGCTTTAACTACAGCTTTGACATCATCTTTTTTCTCTTTAATATATTCATTTCTACTATGAATATAGGAATCTTTAACATTATATATATCTTTGTATTTACTAATGTATTCATCTTTATTATTAGTGAATATCATTAAATCTGAATTATTAATAACATTACTAATATCAATAGTATCTTTAGATACAAGATATTTATCTTTAATTTGATTACTTGTATAATAACCTACTACTTTAACTTTCTTTTTATTAATTTTATAATTAATAGTTTTATTTAGTTTATATTCATCTTTATAATCATAATGAACCATAACTTCATAAGGATTTTTAGGATATTTTCCTTTTTTAAGTTTTATTTGGTCTTGTACAAGTTCATAATCAACAAATTCTTTATCTATAGTTTTTTCATCAGGTGAATAATAAGAATCATCTTTTCCAAAGTATATAATATTAGTCATTTCACTAGGATCAACATATAATCCAGGACTTGATAAATCAGTTACCCCAACTATTGTATATTCAAGTAATGGACCAAATGTTATTTTTCTACCTATTAAATCTTCAGCACTATATATACCTACTGAATAAACTGAATTTGCTTCTTTAGCATTTTTATATACTTTTCTATCTATTAATATTTCTTTTTCATTTTCTGGCATTCTACCACTTACAACATCTTTTTCAGATACCATATTTGTTCCAGATAATGTTACTTCTAAATGATCAGACATATAATACGTTTGATAGTATTCTGTATATGGTAATGAAGCATTAACAATACTATTACCAGGTATTACATATATAGTTTTTTCATCTTTTTTTAAAGTATCAAAGTCTTCAACATTAACTTTTTCCATATCAACTATTAAATAGTTTTTATTATATTTAATGAAATTAGCATCATCTACTCTATTAATACCAAATAATGATGATATTGAGAAAAATATAAATAATCCTGCTGTAAAGAAACCTATTAATAATAGTTTTTTAATAATAGTATAATCTCTAACTTTTCTAAATCCTTCAATTAACAAAGAAATTGGATTTAATATAGATGAATATTTAGTCTTATATTTTTTATCACTAACACTATCCATATCAAAATCATACTTATCTGCATCTTCTTTAGATATTTTTTTATAGTGATCATCTATTAATTCTATGTTGGCATCTCTTGCTAACTCTACTTTATTATTAGTATCAGTTTCTATAAATATATTTCCATTTTGAATAATAACATTAATATTAAGTTTTTCTTTCTTATTACTATAGAAATTAACGCTTACATCTTCATTTTTAAGTACTTCATGAACATCAAAATCTTTTAGATATATTTTACTTTCCATTCTATAATCTAATTCATTATTATGTTCATTCTTTCTATCATTAACTACTGTTCCATCTTCTATTTCTATTATTCTAGTTGAATAGAATTCTGCTAATTCTCTTTCATGTGTAACTAAAATAACTAGTTTGTCTTTAGAAATAGCTTTAATGATATTCATTACTTCTATAGTATTTCTACTATCTAAGTTTCCAGTTGGTTCATCAGCAATAATTATTTTTGGATTTTTAACTATAGCTCTTGCTATACCAACCCTTTGTCTTTGACCACCAGATAACATACTAGTAAGTCTATTTCTATATTTATACATATCAACTTTTTCTAGTACATAATAAACTCTTTTTTTAATTTCTTCTTTATTTTTAATACCATTTATTTTTAAAGATAAAGCTACATTATCAAAAACAGTCATATTATCTAATAGATTATAATCTTGAAAAATATAACCAATATTTAAATTTCTAATTTTATCTACTTTTTTAGCAGATCTTTTAGATATTCTAGTACCATTTACAAATATTTTTCCGCTATTAATTTTATCTAATCCACCAATAGTATTTAATAATGTTGTTTTACCACATCCAGATGGACCTAGTAATGATACTAAACCTTTTTCTTCTAATGTAAGAGATGTGTTATTAATAACATGTATTTGATTCTTTTTATGTCTATAAAAATATTTATTTACGTTTTCTAGTTTTATCATTATTACACCTCTTCCCTATAAGTATTCATAACACTATCTACAAATAGTTTTCTTGAATACCTCTCAGTAGTTAATAAAGTCATTAATGATATTACTATATATATAACTACAAAGTGATATAGTTTAGCTTGTATTCCTGCTTCACTAAAGAAAGTAATATGTATAATACCCATTTTTTGTAATATTAAGAATCCAGCTACTAAAATATATCCTATATTAGCAAATGTAAATAATTCAATATTTAATAATTTCTTAGTATCTTTTAATGTACAACCAAGAATTCTTAGTGTTGAATAATATATATTTCTAGATTTTAATACTAATTTAATTACAAAATATGATATAAAGAACATAACTAATAATTCAAATGCATATATAGCAACTTTAACTATATTAAAAATTCTAGCTATAGTATTATAAGATGAATCATAAACAGTATCTCTCATATATAATGGTTTATAACCCATGTTTTTTAATTCTTCTAAAGTTGTCTGTGCTAATTCTTTATCCTCTATAATAATACTACTTTGATATATCTTTCTATCATGTAACTCTTCAAAATCATCTGGATTAATAAATATAGCTGAAGCAAAATCATCCATTTTATATCCAGTTAATTTAGTTATATTCTTTTTATTATACATTTTAGATACTTTTACTGTTTTTTTGATTTCAGAATATGGTGTTTTAGCAGTAATATTAATAGCTTTTCCTTTACAATTAAAGTTTTTACATGAATACATGTAATCTTCTAAAACAATTGCTTTTCCTTTAGGAACTTTTTTACTAGGAACTAATTCTCCAAATGATTCTTTATAACTTTGATATTCATTTCCTAAGAAAGTATATTTAGTTGATGTTACATTTTCAATATAAATATCTTTTATATCGTTAATGAAGTTCTCAGTGGCATATATTTTTCCTTCCCACTCATCATCTATTTGTTTAACACCTACTATTTTTATTTCTCTATTCTTTTTAGTTAAACTACTATATGTATTTGATACTTCAAATGTTTGTTTTAATGTTTCTTCTATTCTTGATTTATTGAAATAATAATCGACACCCATATCAATACCCATTACTACTTCATCGTCATTTTCAGGCATCCTACCATAATCTAATTTATCTAATTCATTAATATTATAAATACGGCCACTAATATAATAATCATTAGCATGTATAGATAATTCTTGTTCTAATATAATGTCATTTTTAATGATATCTTTTACATTACTTAATTTAGATAATTCATCAAAATCAGTTTCATTTATTTCACTTCTATCATTCTTATAAATAACAACTCTATTTAAGTCATCAGCATTAAAGTAATTATTATATCCACTTTCATATAATAGAGTTTGTGAATCACTAAATAGTATATATATTGAGAATAGCTCAATCGCAACATATAAATATACTGCAGTTAAAATTAAGAATTTAGATAAAATGTTAAATGCATTTCGAATACCTAATTTTGCTTTACTGCATCCTCTCATATTTTTGTGATTTACTACTATAGTATTATTAACTTCATCATGATGTTTAATTCTTTTATCTTCAATTATTTTTCCATCATTCATAGTAATTTTACGGGTTACATATTGTTCTATTTGATCATAATTATGTGTAACTACTATTACTAGTTTATCTTTAGATACTTCATGTAATAACTCTAAAACATTTTCACTAGATTTTTTATCTAAGTTACCGGTTGGTTCATCCGCTAAAATAATTGGTGTATTTTGTGCTAATGCTCTAGCAATAGCAACCCTTTGTTTTTGACCACCAGATAATTTAGATACTTTTCTATTCTTATATTTAACTAAATCTACCTTTTTAATTAATTCATTTATTTCTTTTTTAACTTCATGAGCTTTATAACCATTTATTAAATATATTAATTCTATATTTTGATAAACTGTATAACTATTTACTAAGTTAAATGTTTGAAATATATTACCAATATATTTTCTTCTATAATTCTCATAATCTTTTTCAGTATAATAGCTAGTTTCTTCACCATTAATATACATCTCTCCTTCTTCATAAGAATCAAGACCAGATATAACATTTAATAAAGTAGATTTACCACTACCAGATTCACCTGTAATAGCGACAAATTCACCCATATCAAATTTTAGATTGACTCTAGAAAAACCAGTCGTAATCATACCTTTTTTATAGTAAAATTTTGATACGTTTTTTAATTCTAACATTGCATCCTCCTAAGTCTCTATATAATTATACTACTTTTTATACTTTAATAAAATTTCTTTTATATTATTATCTATTCTAAAACTTTCTCTAGCTTTTTGAATAGATTTATTATTAGTCCACTTATCTAATAATCCTTCTTCAAAAATATGAATTGTTTTATCATATTGTTTAATTAACGCAAAGCTAAAATACCAAGCTCTAGCCATATTAATATAGAATTCATCTCTTTTAACATTTAATACTAATTCATTTATTTCATCACTAAAATTATCATCTAAATAATAGTTTAATAAAATAACTATGCAAAATCTAACTCTATATTCCTCTTTTGATTTAATCCATTTTTTAATAACTGATAAGAATTTATCAGGATATTTTTTTATTATAGTTGGTTTTATCGTATCACATACACTCCAGTTATTAACATATGGTAAAAATTTATCTAATAGGTCTATAACTTCATCGATATTTTTATTTAATGAAATTATTTGTGCATGTAAAAGATATTCTTCCATATAATCATGTGGAAGTTTGTTAATAAACTGTTTAGATTCTTCATCCTTAACATATTTTTTAGCATAAGCTTTAACATCAGGTATTTTAACACCTATTATTGTTTTAGGATCTACAGTTGGTAATAATTTAGCCGTAAAATCTCTATACTTATCATCTTTAATTTCAAAAAAATAATCAATTGGTTTCATATGTATTATTATACAACAAAAGTGGTGATTATTCACTACTTTTTATTTCCTAAATTACTTTGTAGAGTAACTGATAAATCTTTAGTTGCACCATCTCTTTCAATAGTTATTGATATTGTTTGACCTATTTCATATTTATATAGTTCATATTTGAAGTGTGAAGTGTCTGATACTTCTACTCCATTTACTTTCTTAATATTATCTCCTACTTTAATTCCAGCTTTATCTGCTGCACCATCTTTCTCAACTGTTTGAACATATACTCCAGTTTCAATAGTTTCTAAGTTAAAGAATCTCCATATTCCACTACTACTATTACTTGTAGTTGTAGAATAATCTGATAATGATACTCCTAAATATGGTCTTTCAACACCTTTTCCACTTATTATACTTTCTGCATAACTAGTTGCATCTTCAATTGGAATAGCAAATCCCATTCCTTCGATTTGTGAAGAAGCAAGTTTCATATTAGTTACACCAATTACTTCTCCATTAGCATTACATAATGGTCCTCCACTATTACCAGAATTAATAGCTGCATCTGTTTGTAATACTTCCATAATAAATGAATTATTCCTATTAGTACCACTTACTTCTACTAATCTATTTTTACCACTTAATATTCCTCTTGTAACAGTCCATGAATAAACACTTGAATCTATAGGTGCCCCTACTGCAAAAGTAGTATCTCCTACTCTCATTTTACTACTACTACCTATTTCACTTACTGAAATAACATCACTTTTATTAACAGTTAATACTGCTATATCTGAATATTCATCACTACCTACTAATGTAGCTTCAACAGTTTTATTATTTGTAAAAATTACTTTATATTTATTAGCATTAGCAATAACATGATGATTAGTTATTATATAACCTAACTTATCATTAGTTTTAAATACAAATCCAGTTCCTGAAGCATACGCTTTATCATTAACAAATGTTTCTACTACAACTACTGAATCATATACTTTTTCAACAGCATCAGCAATTCCAGTATCTGTAATTGTTACACTTTTTTCAACTTTAGTTGTTTCACCATTACTATTAGTAGTAACAATATAATCATTTTGCATATAGTATCTTCTATAAACAAGAAATGCTAATAAACAAATTATAAGTGTAACTATTACACCTAATACAAAACCTTCTCTATCTTTTTTCTTTTCCATAATTCACCTCTATAAATAATCACAATTTAACATATCAAATAATAAATCTCTTACTTTTTTATTATAATATTCATATTTAAACTTAGTAACATCTCTAGTATATTCTGTTAGAGTTTCCATTGTTACAATGGGATAATTATACAACAATTTTGCTTTTGATTCAACATAACTACCAGATGACAATCTAAGTATTTCACTACTATATTTAAATCCATGAGCAAGCTCAGACATATAGTCAGTAGCAGTTCCATCATTACCCTGTCCAACCTCTTCATAAGATAAACCATATACCTCATAATCATTGTAACTTTTTACATAGTTAGCAAATTTTCTACTTATTTTATTAAATTTATTTGATAAATTTGGTTTACCATTATAAATAACTCTTCCTTGAGAATGCATATCTAAATAAACATAAATATTTTTATAATGTTTATTCATGAAATACATACATGATTTAGTCTCACTTTCTATACCAAGAACTTTCCCACAAAAGAATCTATTATCTTTATGTGTTTTGCTAAGAGAAACATTTGATAATAATTTTTCACTTTTGTAGTATAAACCAGCATGCTGTGAAGGGAAATTTCTATTAACATCTACTCCTTTAGCATTACATTTAATATGTTCTATATTCATTTTGTCATAGTTTTTATATAACCATAATTTTTTATTATTTAAACTTTCTTTTCCAAAATTATATACTTCATATCCATCAGGAGTAACACAAGGAATAATAGCTAATTTAATATTATTTAAAATGTTAACAACTTGTTTATCATTATTATGATATCTATTCAATAATTCACTCATAAATTTCATTAACATTACTGTGTTTCCAACTTCACCAGAATGAATATTAGCATCTATATAAATAACTTTAGATCCTTTTCCTATTTCTATACCATATATTTGTCTATTATCTGCAGTTAAATATAGTTTTTCTAATGTAACTATATCTAAATTATTAAAACTTAATAACATACTTTCTATATCACTATAATGAAGCATCCTATCAAAATCATAATTTACTTCTACATATTTACCTTTTTTAGGAACAATATCACTTTTTTTATTGATTGCATTTAAATATTTATTAACACTCGTTCCTTTAGCAAAATATTTTTTTACTATGAATCTATCTTTTTCACATTTATCAGTTACGCATATATTATTTGTCATATAGATCTCCTAGTAATATTATACTATCAACAAAACATTAAAAATATATTAAAAATAAAAAATGAGTGTAAAACTCATTTTTGTAATAATATTCTTTGATCTTTCTTCTTTACAAATACTAAATCATCATCTTTTAACAACTGTTTGAGACTAACTCTTTTACCATTAACAGTACAATAATCTACATCATCAACATTAATTCCAACTACAGTTAAATAGTTTTCTACATTAGAACCATATGGTAATTCTATAATTTCACCAGAAGAATTATAAACAAAAGTTTTATATGGTGATAATTCTGCCTCTAAATGATATATAAATTCTTCATCATTTTCATATTGAGCATCAAATCTTTTTATTTTAGAGTAAAGAGGAAAATCTTTATCCAAATCTTTTTGCATTTTATGATATCCATTATGTCCATAAATACCCCAATATGCACAAAGCCCTAAATCATCTACTAAATCCATATTAGGAGTCTTAATTTGCATTTGGAAAGGTACATTATCTTTAACCATTACTGTTGAGTGTAAAGCTCTATATTTATTAACTTTAGGATGAGCTATATAGTCTTTGAATGTGTTTCCAAGTGGATTATATTCCCTATGAACATAATGTACTGCAGAATAACAGTCTAATAATTCATCAACTATTATTTTTATAGATAATAAATCTTGTATAGATGCAAAATCATTACCCTCATTTGTCTTTTTATATATACTATAAATACTCTTAACTCTGCTCTTTATTTCACATGGTACATCATTTGATTCAAGTAATCTTTTAATTTTATCAGATATTTCCTTTATTAAAGCCTCATTTTGTTCATAAAACAAAGCTCTTCTATCAGATAAATCCTTATAAATATCTGGTTCTAGTATTTGAAAAGATAAATCTTCTAACTCATTTTTCCAATGATATGCCCCTATTGAATTAGCCATTGGTGCAAATATATGTAATGCTTCAAAAGCATTAGCAACTTGTCTATCTTTTGGTTTAAATCTCATAGTAGACATATTATGTAATTTATCTGGTATTTTAATAATTATTGTTCTAATATCTTTTGTACTACCAATAATAACTTTTCTAGTGTATTTTAAATCTTGCTCTTTTTTAGTTAAAAATTTAAAGGCAGACATTTTAGTTACTCCATCAACTAAATTAGCAACAGTTTCACCAAATTCATGCTTTAAGTCTTCATAAGTAACATTACAATCCTCAATAGTATCATGTAATAGTGCTGCACAAATAGTATCAGCATCAGGAATTAATTCAGCTACAATCTTAGCAACATGTAAAGGATGAGTTATGTATGGCTCGCCACTGCACCTATACTGACCATTATGAGCTAAAGCAGCATATTCATATGCTTTTTTAATTTTTTTCTTATCATGATCTGAATAATCTTTAAGTAAAACCATGATATCATCAATACTTATATCCATAACTACCTCCTTTAAAAATAAAAACAGTAATAATTATATATTACTGCACATAAAACAATTAATTTGTGTGTATAATTGAATAATTTTTAGTTTCTAAGAATTTAATCATAACCTCTCCTGAAATTTGAAATATACTCAAATATATCACATTAAAAATATAAAAGTCAACACCAAAATAAAACTTTCTTAAAAAAGAAAGTTTTTCATGCAATAAAAAAATTGGCAACTTGCTATCTTCGCTTACACTATTTTCGCCGTAAAAGTGCT
>CAMJBC010000006.1 GCA_946403755.1 uncultured Mycoplasmatota bacterium | reverse complement strand
CTCAAATATCGATACGAATAGACAAAAAATAGACAAATTGCTCTCTTCAGGGGGTTCGTTTTTGGCAAGTTTTTTTCAATACGATATCATCAAAAAAGCCCGTAATTTCGGACTTTTTTTGTTTTTTAAAATTTATAAAAGTTTATTAAAATACATATGTTTGTGTATGTAGAAATGTATGTGGAATTATTTTTATAAGTTAGCTATAAACTTTTCAACTAAAGATAATACATCATCTTTGTTATTCAAAAACACTTCTAAATCAATATAATAATACCCTTTTATGTTCTCATATGGTTTATGCTTATTATTATCTGATAAATATTTTTTTAGCCCTTCTAATAATTCATCGGCAAATGATTTTGAATAATTATATGTTTCTAAATAATTATAAAATTCTGATGGTTGAAAACCTACAAATTGTCCTCCTCCGAAAAGCATAAATACACCCATTTTTTTATTATATTGTGGTAATTTTAATTTTATATTAAGATCCGATGTTCCAATAGTATAAATCATATTACTGTCTTCAATATCTTGGATAAAATCACGTATTTTATTTTCTAATTTTTTATTATTTAATTTCTTTTCTATCCATTCATCCAATGATAAATAATTGGCACTTGAATATTTACTTCTATCGCTAGATGATTGCTTTTTATCCTCAATTTCATTATTTACATATGTGATATTATTATTTTCAACTCTTAGAACTCCTCTTTCTACTATTTTTGTTTTTAATGTTAGATTAGGAATTACCAACCTTTCACCATTTGGTAAATTGTAAACTTCCAATTCACATAAGGCAAATCTATATTGCATTGTTGGATTGCTATTTAAGAAAGAAACCATTTTTTCTACCCCTTCTCTAATTCCATCACCAACAATCATCAATAAGAATCTTGCAGTAGAAATATTTTTTGAGACAATATCTATAAAACTAGCTTCATCATCTTTCGAATAATAATTTCTATTTACAAATTCATCAAATAAATTTTTATTATTATGATTTTGTTTATAAATGTTATTTAGATCTTCGTAATCGAAATTTTGAACATCCTTTGCATAATCAAGTATTTGTCCTACTACTTCTCTTCTTGATTCAGGATTTCTCCATAATTTAGTTTCCACAATTACAAGATATCCTTTTGAACTAATATAAAAATTATCAATGAATCCAGAATCAACAGGTATTTCTCTTCCTATTGGTATTAAATTAGCAAAAGAACTATCAATTTCATTTGTTGGAAGTAATGATGGTTCATTATACAATACTTCTTGTAACCAGCTTTCTTTAAAAGTATTACTATTTAATAATACTTTATTTAATTTACTAATTTTTCCATTAGATACAATTACAGGTTTTTTATTCATTTTTTCGTTCATATTAACTCTCCATTAATTCCATTTATCTTCAATAAAACAATCTGCTATATTATTTAATTTTAATGTAATACTACTCCATTCTGAATTCATATCAAGCGTTTTAATAAAAATATCATGACCGATCATAGAATATTTAATATCTATTGTAGGTTCATCTATAGTTTGAGCATATAATAACATGCCTTTAATATGACCTTTTTTTAATGGATCTTGACTATCTACATATACAAAAACTTGATTTAAATGATCGTTTGATATTATTTGACTACCAAATATTCCATTATTAAGAATTTTGTTATAGAATTTTGCATCTATTATTAGCATTCTACCTTCATACTCTAATGTAATATCTGTCTTTAAAGTAGGTATATTACTTATATTATTAGGATTTATATTTATTCTTCTAGATGATGAATTAAAGAATGGATAATGTTTTCTATAATAAGCTCTAATAAATCTTTCATAAATTGAACTAACAGCCGTATCATCTAAGAATTCTTTATATTTATTCTTACCATTCTTATCACTTACAATTAATTCATTTAATATTAATTTACACAAATCAACAATATATTTGTTTGAAATATTATTTCTATTAAATCTTATTTGATCCCATTTTATAGTTTTTATTTCTATCGTATCTACCTTTGAAAAATATAGAAGCATTCTTTTTAATTCACTTTTTGTATTAGATCCTATTTTTGAAGATTTTATTAAAAAATGCATTGTTGTTTTTATCACTTCATTTAATAAACAATTTTCATCATATTCATCATATTCACAAACTATTCTTTTATTTGTAAAAATATGAGATTTTATTGTTTCATTTATATTTATTTTTCCTCTAACAATATTAGTCTCATTAATATAATAATTGTAATCCTTATGTATTCCCTTCTTAATTTGTTTTTTTAAAAGCATACATAACAATAATGAAAAAAGATTATAAATGTTTTCAAAAGCTTCATCACCTAAATTGTCTTCATCCTTTTCATCTAATTTTTCACCATAAAAAGAATAACAAAGCATATAATAAATATTTTTAACTTTATTATCAACTTTTATCATTTAAAATACCCAGTTAAACTATCCTTCCATTTAATTAAAGTATCCTCATCATCATACCAATACTCTTCAAGTAGAGGAATGATTTCAAATTTTACTATATCTTCAAGAGTTTTTTTGTTACCTTTTTCATCCTTTAATTTTGGTAAGAAATAACTATGTCCAATTTCAAAACCAGATCCTAATGATTTATCATGCTCAATAGCATTGTTAATTGATTTTATAATTTCAATTAGTGAATCAAATTCTGCATCAAACTTTTTATTAAATTCATCAATAAATAATTTATTATCAAACGCAGGTTCTATTCTAATAAATGAAAATCTTCTTCTTAAAGCATAATCAATTAATGCTAAAGATCTATCAGCTGTATTCATTAATCCTATAATATATAGATTTTCTGGAACATAAAATTCTTCTTTTGAATAAGCTAATGTTAATTTGTTTTTATCTCCACGCTTATCACATTCTATTAACATTAATAATTCACCAAATATTTTAGATAAATTTCCTCTATTTATCTCATCAATAACCATATAATAATCATTTTCTGGATCATTCCTTGCACATTCACAGAAGTTATAAAAAATACCTTTTTCTAACTTAAAACCATTCTCTGTTGGCCTATAACCTTCAATAAAATCTTCATATGAATAATTTTGATGGAATTGAATTAGTTTTATTTTAGAACTATCTTCTCTTCCAATTAATGAATATGCAAGTCTCTTAGCTATAAATGTTTTACCAACACCAGGAGCTCCTTCCAAAATTATATTATTTTTTCTTTCTAAAATAGAAACAATTGAATCATACTTCTCTGAACTAATAAATACTTCTTTTAAGAAATCATCTTTCGAATACTCATCAATATCATTTCCATTAATAATACCATTTATGTAATTTGATAACTCTTTTGTAACTCTAAGTGCACTTTGAGGTCTTGAATTTAAACCATGCTTTGCTAAATTATCATAATTAAGTCTTGGATCATCTAGTTTATTTATAATTCTTAATCTTACAAATCTATCTCTATTTTGATTTTTGTTTTCTAAATCATCTGCTTTATAAAATTCAGAATCATCTACCTTTTCAGAAAAAGACATATCAGTTTTTTCTACTGATGTTATAGCGGTTAATCTACTTTCAGGTGCACCAGAATAAATATATACTATGTCTCCAACACTAAAGTTAACATGTTGACTCCAATCAATAAATCCAAACTTTTCAAAAGCTCCATCATGATCATAATACTTTGGATTAGCTGGTATTATCCATTCACATGAGTCTATATTCATATTATTTTCTCCTTCAATTATATTTAATAATTTTTTAACAAAATTTCCATATGGTGTAATATCTGTTAAAGTTTTTTGAGCTACTTTTAACTCATTAGGTAAATCCCATTTACCAATCATTTTCCATTCAACATTTCTTATACTTCTATAGTGTTCTCTTGAAGTATCATAAATATATTCATCATCTTTAACTATTCCATAACCTAATAATTGTTTTTGCCCAATTTTTGCTATTACTATATCACCAGGTTTTAACTTATTTACAAAATCATCACATGCACTTATATCATTATAAGGGTTTTCTTTTCCATATACTTTTCTTAACTGATTTGCAAGTGAATCTCTACTATCATATTTTGTTAAATCCCCAACTAGGTCAAACCCAATAACCATTTTATTGTTCTTAACGCAATAATCCCACTCAGATCCACCTTCTCCAGGAGAATAAGTCCAATATTGTTTTCCTGATTTATCTGTTTCATCTAATGATTGAATTATTTCCTCATAACTTTTTCCATTCATTTTTTCAACTATTTCATCATATATTCGCATAATATTTTTTAAGTCATTAACAACTTCATCATTATTATAATTTTTTGCATCATAATATTTAGCAATTACTCTTGCATTTTCATACCCTTCTTCCAATGAACCACTTTTAATATGCACAGAAACTAATCCTGCTTTAAATATTCCAAGATCTGAAACAAGACTTCTAAAATAATTAGCCGCATTTTTAGCTTTTTCTTCCGATGCTTTATTACCATATTTTTCTTTAATACTTGTTATTCCTTGATCAATTGTTAAATAAAAACCAGACATATCAGACTTAAAAATAAAATCAACATATATACCCCTTTGTGTTGATGTTGTAATGTTTCTATCTAATATAGCTATATATGGTGATGCACTCTTAGCTCCTTTTCCACATGAACCATATATCTTATATTTTCTATTATCAAAAAGTTTACCTATTTCTTCAGGTATTTTATTAACTATCACTTTGTAGTATTCCATATTACTTGAAAATGTACCATTTTCAGGTAACAAATAATTATCTAATACGTAATCAAAATATTTTTTTAACTCTATCATTAGCACACCTCTACATTAATAATTATATCAAAAAGATATTCTTTTTCCAAACAGTTTACTCTCAACAATACATAGTATAATAACAACAAATATAATAATTCCTGATAACCAATAAATATTATGTATAAAATAACTAACTCCAAGTGTTATAAAGGTTAATAATACATAATTAAGAAAGAAGCCGATACTGCCTACCCATCTGTCTTCTTTTTTACTCACATACCAGGAGCCTGTAATAATATAAGCTAATATTATAAAGATTCCACCAAAAATATAATTAACTAATTCTGCATAGTTTTCTCCAGCTATATTAACAAATGGATTTGGTAAAGCAAATTGCCTAATCAGAAAGCTTAATAAACTAATTATTTTGTACATATAATCCTCCATATTAGTTTATTATTATACCATAAAAGCTCGTATCACATACGAGCTTTTTATACTTCTTGATATTTTAATTCTGCTTGTTTGATTACTTGATTTACAGCACTTTCTCTCTTAATAGGTGGATAATTATATTTTATTAGTAATCTCCTTATTTCGACTCTTATACGAGCTCTAGCATCTTCTCTTTTAAATGCATCCAAAGTTAAATTATTATTTATTGTTTCAACAAGTTCTTTTGCAATTTGAACTAGTGTCTCATCTTCCATAAGTTTTTTAATTTCAGGATCAGCTCCTAGAGCATCAAAGAAAGCTTTTTCTTCTACTGATAAATCATATTCATTACCATTAGATAATTCCTCTTCTATTTCCTTTTTAAGATTTATCATTTCCTCTATTATCTTTTCAATATCAGCTAAGTCAGTTCTTTCATTATAAGCGTCAACCAACTTATTAAATTTAGTTGAAAACTTTTCTTGTAAAGTTAAATTTACTCTGGCTATTTCATTTATTGTAGTTCTAATTGCTCTAGATAGTATTTCTGCTGCTATATTTTTATCTTTTAAACTTCTCAACTTAGCTAGCATATTTTCATTTAATAATTCTAAACTATTGCTTCTAGATAACTCACCAAGGTTAATTAGTTCATCTTCTTTAATAGATTGTTCTAACATTATTCCAACTTTTTTATTTATTTCTGATACATCTAACTTATTCTCATTAGTTATTTTAGAAATAAATGATCTAACAGATATTATATATAAAGCCTTTTCTTTATAACTTTTTTCAAGTATTCCATTACATAATGTATAAAGATTCTTAACATCTAAACTATGCTTCATGAATCTCTTCTTTTTATCTTCAGTAGCTAATACTATATTAGCTCCCTCTTTAATCAAATTATATTTACCAGTATTATCTAAACTATTAAATGAACTATAATCAAAATTATTAAATATATTATTTACTATTTCAATTTTATCTTTTAAAGCATTTACTATTTCTGTATTATCTTTAATCTTATTTTGATCTCTCTTAGTATATGTTTTTAAAGCGTCTAATAACCAAGATTTAAGTCCAATATAATCTACTATTAACCCTGCAGGTTTATCTTTATAAACTCTATTAACTCTCGCTATTGCTTGCATAAGATTATGTGCCTTCATTGGCTTATCTACATACATAACACCAAGTCTAGGAACATCAAAACCTGTTAGCCACATATCTACTACAATTGCTATCTTAAACTTTTCTAAAGGATCATCTTTTTCATTTTTAAATTTAATTTCTAATTCTTTCTTATCACCTTTAGTACCTATAGCTTTTTGCATATCTTCAGGATCTTTATTTGAAGGGGTGATTATCATATTAACTACATCTTTATAATCAGGTCTTAGTTCTAAAAACTTCTGATACATTGTGTATGCTGCCTTTCTTGAATAAGCAACAACCATAGCATGATCTGCAACCATATTTTTTCTTTCTTCATAATGGTTAATAATATCTTTTACTATTAACTCTAATCTATCAGGGTCTTCAATTACTTGTGATATATTAGCCATCATTTGCTTTGACTTCTTAATAGCAAACTCATCAGCTTCTCCAGATTCTTCTATAAACTTATAATAATTATCAATATCATCAAGTATCTTTTGATTTAAACCAACTCTTGCCATTCTTGATTCATACATTATTGGTACAGTAGCCCCATCTAATATAGCTTGTGTCATATCATATGTATCTATAACATCTCCAAATATAGCAGAAGTAGATTTATCTTTAGTTTCTACTGGAGTACCAGTAAATCCAATATATACTGCATTAGGTAATGCATTATGAAGATATTTAGCTGTTCCATACTTCTTAGTTGCTTCATTAGTATCATAGTCTATTTTAATTGTAGCTTCTAAACCATAGTGTGATCTATGTGCTTCATCAACTATTACTAATATATCATCTCTATCACTAAATAAGCCTGTTTCCTCTTCAAACTTTTGCAATGTAGTGAAGAAGATGCCTCCTGAAATTCTATCTTTAAGCATATTATCTAACTCTACTCTAGATTCTGCTCTTTTAGCTCTTTGTTTTAAATAATAATCACATTTAACAAAAGTTTCATATAACTGATTATCTAAATCATTTCTATCAGTTACTACTACTATTGTAGGGTTCTTTAATAACTTAATCATATTACCTGAATAGAATACCATACTAAATGATTTACCTGAACCTTGTGTATGCCAAACTATACCTGCTTTACCAGTTTTAACACCTTTATCAATTGTAGATGCAATAGCTTTTCTTACACCAAAATATTGATGATAAGCAGCTAATATTTTACTATCATCACTAAATAATATATAGTTCTGAATAATATCCAAAAATCTATCCTTTCTAAACATACCTTTAAACAATGTTTCATGTGTAGACATATTCTCTGTAACTATATCAGTATCTTCTAATTTCTTCCAATCACTAAATCTAGAGTATGGACTAGTAATAGTTCCAGCTTTAGCCATAACTCCATCACTAATGACTAAGAATTGATTGTACTTAAACAATGTAGGTATATAGACATTTCTATATCCAGTTAACTGATTATATGCATCTTCTAATTTAACATCTTCATTGGTTGCACTCTTTAACTCTACTACTACAAGAGGGATACCATTTACAAAAATAATAATATCTGGTCTTTTAGTATCAAACTCAATAATAGTGTATTGTTGAACAGACTGGAAATGATTATTATTTATGTTATCAAAATCAACCAATTTAACATTTTTATATTGATAACCAGTATTAGTTTTAACTTGAACAGGAACACCCTCTAATAAATATCTAGTAAAAGTCTTATTATCTTCAATAGGATTACCATGTGATAAAGCTTTTATAGTTTTAATAGCTTCTTGTATTTGACTATCATTAAAATCTTTATTGATTCTACATAGATCATCAAATAAAGTATCGTCCATAAAAACACTATGGTAATCTCTATCTATATCATAACCATTTAATCTTTCATATCCCAATTCTTCTAAAATGTTTAAAGTAGCATCTTCTAATTGGTCTTCATTAAACACCTTAATCACTTCCTTTTATATACAACTATTCATCTCTATATAGTTTTATAATATATTCTTTTGGTATTAAAAATTGATTTTTTGCATTAGAAGAATCTATCTCTTTATCTGGATTGATAATTAACCCAGAGCAAGGTTCATCTTCTAATATTTTTCTTATTATTCCTTCCAATTTCATTATTAAGAATGATTCATCAGATTCAGTAACAAATTTATAACTTGTATAAGCTACTAAATACCATTTATCATTTTCATCATATATAGACTTTAAATCAAATCCATTATTATCTTTTCTAAGTTTAGAAGGCAATATTAAATCTTGTTCTATATTAGTAAACAATGTCTTAAAAACATTATTATAGTTTTCTTGAATACTATTTTTTTTAAACTCTTCTATTACCTTTTCTAGTTCTTTATTTTCAAACCCTTTAATACTTTCCTCTAGATTCATATTTCTTCACCATATATTTCTATCTTATCTAAATCTATTTCACCATTCATTAACTTTGGTAATAATGTATCTCTTAGTTGTTCTAATTTGCTTGTTTCTTCCAAATTAGAAAAGTATTTTAATTCTAAATTTTCCATCTGTTTATTGAATGATTCTAGTAATTCATCAGAAGGAATACTTAACACAATATCTTTTATATTATCAATTGTTATTTGTGGCTGTGCTGAGCCAGTCGTATATTCATAATAATAATTATCTAACGAATATTGTTTTAAATAATAATGATACTTTCTATCACATTCTAGAATTAAAGAATTATTAGTTACAAAACTTTTTGGTTTTGATACAATGACATTACCAGAAGCTGCTCCTCGGCATGAAATTAAAACTTGTGAATTATCATACATAAATTCATGATAATATCCAATTATTCCATTTCCACCATAAACTGGATATCCTTCTTTTTCAATTTTTTTTGTTGGTAAGCCTTTACCATATTTAATATTACATAACTCCCCAAGTTTTTTTGTATTCTCATCTGATAAAGTTTTAAAATACTCTTTATATAAATTCTTTTCTAACTCCTGCAAATTATTATTTATCTCATTATTTAATTCTATCTTTTTATCTATTGAAAATAATATTTTTGAAACTTTCTTTTGAGTATTTAAATCTACATATGGAATTTTAAACTCTTTTATTATTAATGAGTTTAAATTTTGCTGTGCTCCACCATTTGCCAAAGATGCAAGATTTTCCCAATCATTTTTTATCGCATAATAAACATAATTATAGTCCATTTTAGAAGCATCCACTTCAATATTACAGCATGCTTGATTTGTTGTTAGCGGAATTTTATTTATTGCTGCTCTTCCAGCTGTTGCTCCATACATTGCTATAATTACGCAATTTTCTTTAATATATTTTGCAGAAGAGTTTTTTAAGCCAGCATCTGTAATGCATTTTTCAGTACTATATATTCTATTAAAATTGATTTCTTTAGTATTTAACCAAGGAATATTACCATTATAATATTCTGACTTAGTTGATTTAGGAGTTCCACCGCTAACTATACTTTTTGCTATATCTCCAATTTTAATATATTCCATACTAATACTCCTTTCTCTTACAAATCACAATTTGTATGATTATATATCATAGCCAATTGCTTTTAGATTCTTCTTAATTTCTTCTTCAAGTCTATGAGACTCTTCAAATTGTGTTGATAATTCAAAAGTAATATTCTTCATTTTTTCTTCAAAAGGAATACTACCTTCATTATTATCTTCAACACCTACATATCTCCCTGGTGTTAATACATAATCATTATTCTTGATCTCATCAATAGCAGCTGAATAACAAAAACCTTTTATATCTTCGTAGTTATCATTATTCTGATAGTTATGATATGTATCAGATATCTCTTTTATATCACTAACTGATAACTCTCTTAATCTTCTAGTAACCATATTTCCTAAATTATTTGCATTTATAAATAATGTTTTACCTTTTTGTTTTTTATTTCTATTTATAATCCAAATAGAACAAGGAACTGTAACTGTATAGAATAAATTAGTAGGCATTGCTATAATACAATCAACTAAATCATTCTCAATAAGTTTTTTTCTAATTTCACTTTCTTGTCCTCCTGCAGATAAAGAACCATTTGCAAGAATACAAGCCATTTTTCCATTTTGAGATAACTTTGAAATCATGTGTTGTAGCCAAGCATAATTTGCATTATTTTTTGGTGCTAACCCATATCTCCATCTAGAATCATTTTCCACTTTATCCCTATCCCACTCTAAGTTAAAAGGAGGATTTGCAAGTATAAAGTCAGCTTTTAAATCTTTGTGTAGATCTTCTGTAAATGTATCAGCAGCATATTTACCTAAATCACCATACATTGACCTAATTGCTAAGTTCATCTTAGCCAATCTCCAAGTAGTTGGATTCTTTTCTTGTCCGTAGATACCAATGTTATATACATTTCCTTGATGTTCTTCAACGAATTTCATTGATTGAATAAACATGCCACCAGATCCACAAGCAGGATCATATACTTTACCTTTAAATGGTTCAATACATTCAACCATTGTTCTAACTAAACAAGCTGGTGTATAGAATTCTCCACCTTTTTGTAATTCATTTTTTGCAAATTGTCCTAAAAAGTATTCATAAATTCTTCCTAAAACATCCTTTTGAATTGCTTCTTTTGTACCAACTTTTATATTAGTAAATAAGTCTAATAATTCACCTAAATTGACATTTCTCATTGTTGGAGAATTATAATTTTTAGGCAAAACATTTTTTAAAGAAGTATTCTCTTTTTCAATTAGAGTTAATGCATCATCAATTATTTCACCAATATTAGAGTCTTTTGAATGTTCGACAAGATACTCCCATCTAGCATTTTTAGGAACATAGAAAATATTTTCTGCAGTATAGCAATCTCTTTCTTCCTCTAATCCTACTCCTTCTTCTTTTAATTCTTTGTACTTTTCTTCAAAAGAATCTGATATATATTTTAAGAAAATTAAACCAAGAACGATAAATTTATAATCCGAAACTGAAACTGCTCCTCTCATCTTATCTGCAGCAGCCCAAAGTTTATCTTCTAATTTTTTTAAATCTTGTTCATTCATATTTTACCTCCTAAATACTTCTCTTCATTAAAATTATAACATATTTTATTTCACTTTATATTATTTTTGGCCACAAAACAGCATAAAAAAAGAATATTATCAAAATATTCTTTAAATCATAAATTCAATTGCAACTCCTGCATTATTAGGTATTTCATTATCATCTAAAACACCTCTCATATATTGCATAGAATTCTTCCATGAATTAAATTGAGATTCAGTTGTTCTACCAAAAAACTTTCTATATCTTTCATATATTTTATTAACAATCATATTTAAATTAACATCATTAATAAATTCTGATTTTATTCCTTCATATACTAACATACTTCATTCACCTATATATTGATTATAACATAATAATCATTCATAAATAATATATTCTCCCTCAGTTATTTTTAAAAAGCATATTATTGATGGGTTCAGTAGTTGAATGTCTGGACTTTTTTTATTACATACTTTATTTTTGCTAAAATGATTCACTATTATATCTGAAAATTGAAGGAAAATGTCATCCTTTGAATCAACAAGTTTTACACTATTTACACATGATAAAATTGAAGGAAGATGATTAAGTGAATTATTTGTTTCTACTTTACTAGGATTATAATTATCTATTATAATGTCTATTTTATCTTCTTCTTGATTAAGTAACTTTTCATCTATCATTTGTTTAATTAACCATTCTATAGCTTTATTATATTTATAACTAATTAAATCATATGTATCAAATATATAACTTTCATTTTTATCAATAACAAAAACAACAGGCATAATATCTTTGTTAGCACCAATAGACGTGCATAAATAATTATAGATTTTTTTCTTTTCCGAGCCATGCAATTCCTCACAATTGAATGTATTGCACAAGGATGTATGAATTGGTAAAAACTCTTTTTCAAGGATTTTTTGATTATTAATATCAAAATAAAGTCCACCTATTATTAAATATTTTTCTCCATTTTTGCTAAAAGTACCACTTTCATCTAAAAATAATTTATACTGTGCCATCTTTCCTCCAAAAAAAAACTATACAATAATAAATTGTAATAGTTTTAAAAACTATTATAATTATAGCACAAAAATTGCTTTTTGTCATTTGCAAATTAATACTAATTTATATAAAAACATACTACTTTATGCAAGTTAATATCAGAAGATAAAATGATTAAAAAATTCAAAAAACTGCATATAAATAGCGCGTAAAGAAATTTTTTTCTTAGACACCCACAATCTCCCTATTTTAGGGCAAAATAAATGAGGCCACTTTGATTCATGGCCTCTTCTCAGATGAAGAGAGCAACTAAAATAGAACTCATTTTCTGAGTTCTATTCTTCTTCCCATGTTGCAACTAAAGTAATGTCTTTGGTAATTACTGTATTAAAATCAAATTTTTTACCATCTAGTTGCCATTCTTTAAATTTATACCCTTCTCTAGTAGGAGTCTTTGGTAATGAATATTTTAATATTGGATGATAATACGCAATAGATTCAGAAACTGGTGTTCCACCTGCTGAATCATATGTTATAGTAAAGTATTCATTATAATCACAATTATATGTTTTAGATGATGTTAAACTACAATTCTTGTCACCATAAACTGTTCTTCTAGAGTCTTCGGTTATACTTAAATCATTATTAACAGTTATATTAAATTCAAGTTTTGCTAAATAGAAAACATCATTTCCATAATATTGATCAGCTAATATTAAAGTAATAGTTGCTTTTCCAGGTTTTAAACCATAGAAAACTATTTCAGAACCTCTAATACCTGTTGGAGCAGCAAGAATCAAATCATTTCTTGCTTCATAACCAACAATAGATGAATTAGATAATGATACTTTAGGCCACATTTCTCCTTTATATTTTATACTATAATCAATCTTATACCATTTTGCATATAATTCAATGTCACTATTAACAGGCGTACTAAAATTATATTTTTGGCTATTTAATTGCCATTCAGCAAATATATATCCATCCTTTTTAGGAGGTGTTTTTGGTTCTGTTGCTGTTGATCCTTCTTTAACTGTTTGAGAATTAATAGTACCTCCACCATTTGTATTAAATGAAACTAAATATGTTTTTTCAGAAGTATCAGGATTCCATATAGCATCTAATTGGATATCCGAAGTAACTGGATCATCAAAATTATAATTCTTTGTTTTGTACTTCCATCCACCAAATTTGAAACCTTTTCTTGTTGGGTCTTGAGGAGCAACTACTTTTTCTCCTTTTTTAACTTTCTGAGAAGGTACTTCAGTACCTCCATTACTATTAAATGTTACTGTATATATTATCTCTTCATTATTTGTTGAATTATTCCATTTTGCCTTTAATTCTATATCGCTTGTTATAGGAGTATCAAAATTATATTTTTTACCATTTAATTGCCATTCTACAAAAATATAATCTTTTTTTGTTGGATTTTTTGGAGCACTTACTTTTTCTCCTTCGTTTACTTCTATAGTAGAAACTGGTGAACCATTATCACTATCAAATACTACCTTGTATTTTTTAACTTCTTCTGTTTCATTAGTATCCTCTATATTAATTTCCCAAGTCGCCACTATTTTTAAATCATTAGAAATTGGTAAATCAAAATTATATTCTTCTCCATTATAAAACCAGCCTTTAAATATATAGTTTTCTTTGTATGGATCATTTGGTTTATTTACTTTATTACCATGTAATACTTTTAGACTTTGAATTAATGTTCCATCATCCATTTCAAATTCTACATTATGATATATTTTTTCATTTTCTCCTTTATTGTTATGAATGTGAAATGCTAAAGCTAATCCAGCAATAACAAAAACTATTATAGAAATTACAATTAAAATAACTTTTTTATTCATAAATATTCTCCTATACTAAATATATTATAACATATAAAACTATAATTAAAAAATGTAGGTTTACCTACATTTTATTTTTCAACTAATTTTTTTATTCCTCTTTTATATCGTTTGATGATTCTTCTTTCTTTTTATGCTTTGTTTTTTTCTTTTTATCATTATCATCACTAAAGAAAAATGCAGATACTATTAAACAAACTATTAAGGTTCCTGATATAATTTTGCCTTTTTTTGTTTGAATCCATCTAATTGCATAACCTGCTTTTGGTATATTAAAAATATTTTTACCAATATAATTTAGTTTAGTAACATTTGATACATCTTCTTGTTCGTTAGCATCACCTTTTGTTACAAACTCATTATTTTCTATTTTATAAACTCTATGCGCTACTAATACTCCTGTATCTGTTTTAAATGCTATAATATCATCTTTTTTAACATCTTCATATTTATAATGCTTATTTATAAAACTTAAACTACCAACATGAAGATTTGGTTCCATTGAACCTGATAAAACTACATATGGTTCAATTTTAATTATAAATAAAAAAGCAAAGGCTAATCCAATTACAATTATTAATGTTAATAGAATATCTATTATTTTTGCTATTATATTAATAATTATTTTCATAGTCTTTGTCTTCTTTCTAAATCTTAATTAATTATTGTTTATGTATTGCATTAGCATTTAATACATTCCATACTGCTGTATTACCAGTAACATTACCAGTAGTTAAATTTTCTGTTTGAATTGCATATCCAGTTACTACTACATCATAATGTTGTCCTTCAATTCCCCATCCTTCTTGTGCATTAGCAAATTGAATTTTATTAAATAATGGATTAGTTGAAGCATTTTTAGCAAGTGAAGTCATTGTTCCACCAGTAGAATATGAATATATATATTCATTTGTATTAGCACCTGTAGTATCTGAACTAACTAATTGCCATCCAGAGTTAACCCCAGGTTGATCTGAAGAATTAATTAAAGTAAATAATTCTTGAGAACTACTAGTACTACCTGTTCCATTATCTGCTTCTACTATAACTGTTGTTTTTGGAATTGATACTTTAATAAATACATATGCTGCATTATTACCAGTATTACTAATAGTTGGATCCTTATCAATCATTTGATTTGGTAAGACTGATCCAGCGGCTGTTTGACCAGTTGTATCCCAAGCTGTTTCATTAAGAGATATTCTTACTTGTCCTACTGTAAATGTATTTGTTTTAGTATCTGAGTCTGAGAAATAAGCTAAAACTCCTCCAATTGATAATACTAAAGCTAAAACAAATGCAGCTATTAATACTTTCTTCTTATTCATTATATCATCCTCCATATCTTATACATTAATAATACTATATTATTTAAATTTAATCAACTTTTTTCATCAATATATATAATCTTTTTATTGTTACTATTAGCATACATAATGATGCTATAAAAATAGCAACCCATATAAATATTCCATCACCTGTTTTAGGATTAATAATATCTATAATGCTTGGTTCTTCTTCTATTTCACTTAAATAATATTTCCAACCAATTTTATAATCTTTTATTGATGTAATATTTTCATTTTCTTTTAAAAATTCTACTTCAAATGTTAACTTATTTGAAGATCCTGGTTCATATCTACCTAATGATGTTAATGCTTCTTGTAATACTTTTCCATCATAAACAACATTATTTTTTTCATCATATACTTTTAAAGTTAAATATTTATAATTTTCATTTAATTGTGGTGATAAATTAACATTTTTCATAAATATTTCTATTTGTTTATCTGATATATTATTTACTGTTATATAGTCTGATATTTTATCACCAGGTCTTAATAAATATATTTTTTGCATAAAGTTTTGAGGTATTTCTAAATAGTTATCTCCATCATCTTTATAATCTACTATTGTATTATTTGAAACGCTTATTGTAGATATATCATAATTATCATCAATAGCATCTTCTACTACAAAATCACCCCAAGGTGTATTAGATTCAAAATCTACAGTAAAATATTCAGCTTGAACAGCTTCTGCTGTAATTATAAAATCATAAGTTCCTAATATATCAGATGGAGTTGTATATTTATTAAATAATTCTACATAACTACTTTCTTCTAATATATTTTTATAATAGTAATAATCTCCTTTTTTTACCCAATTTGTTTCATCCATATTAATATCACTATCATAAAATGTTCCATTATTATATTCATATTTAATTCTTAAATAAGAACTAATACCTCTATTATATACTTTAACTATAAATGGTATACTTTCACTAGGTAAAACTTTTTTATTTAATGAATCTATTTCTACTTCTATATCATTTTTATCTTTAAGATATTCTTTTAATTCAATATTAACTGCTCCTGATACTATATTGTTTTCAACTATTGCAATTTCATAGCTTTGATAAGCATATATACCTGAAACAGTCGATAATATTAATAAAAAAATAATTAGAATTATATATTTGATTTTTTTCATATAATCACATCCTAATATGTATTTATTATATCATTTTGATTTTATCTATTACAACAAAAAAATAAAGCGTAAAATTACGCTTTATTCATATACAGCAGTTAAATGCATTCCACCGTAAACTTCAATTGTATCACCTGGATTATAATACTTATTATCACTTGAATTATACCAATTAACAAATCCTTCTTCATTATTAGGAGTTGGTACTGTATAAATTGTTCCTTCTTCTAATTGATGAGTAGTATTAGATAAATCTGTATCATCACTAGTTGTTACCATCCATAATCTAGTTTCATTATTATTAGTTGGTGGCATTAACATTTTATTTCCATCAGTTAAATATTGAGTGAATAGATAAGTAAACTCATCTGGTGAAACTAATCCACTATTTACTAAATATTTTGTTTCTTCTAATCTAAATGCTTTATAAATATATCTTGGTAAATAAGTAAAATCATCATATGTATACATATCACTTCTTACTATTTCAGTATTTTGCCATTTTAGATTTTCACCAAAATCCATAAAGTTAGAAATATTATCAAATATTTCATAAGTTGTTAGTATATTGTTAGCAATTAAGTTAAAGTATCTTGTAGATATTACATGATAGTATTTAACCTCTTCATTAACTGTTTCTATATTTGTAATACTTACATATCCTATACCATTACTTAGCGTTACTACTTCATCGCCAATACTTAATTCACCTGATGTAATATCAACATACTTATTTAATCTTTTACTAAATAAACTATGTCCACCTACTACCTTTAGTATTGTTCCATCTGAGAATGTCACCTTAGTATAACCATTTGCAGTTCCTTGTTGTTCAACCCATCCAGCATATTCATAACCATATTGTCCTAAATCGTGATTCCATACTTTTAATAAATCATTATATCTAATATCTTCAATATTTTTAGTAGAACCATCATATAAAGTTATTCTTGTTCCTTCTACTAAACATGTTTGAGTTGTAACAGTAATTCTAATATTTCCAGTTACACTATTTATTGTAACACTATTATTATTAACTGCTGATGATGAAATATCAACACCACCCATTGTTACTGTAATACCAGTAACTTGATTTACTCCTGATGCTGATATATTTGTAGTAAATGAATCTCCATGATTAACTGTTGTTGCATTATTAGAGTGTGTGAAATTATTTCCAGAATAAGTTATTGTATATGTTACAGCTTTAGTGGTTACATTTATATCTATATCTCCAGTTACATTATTTACTGTAACACTGTTATTATTAACAGCTGATGATGTAATATCAACACCACCCATTGTTACTGTAATAGTATCAATATTTCTTCCTGTTACTGGAGTTATTGTTGTAGTATAACCATTATTATAATTAACATTTAAATTTGTATTACTATAAGTATAATTTGATGTTTCTCCACCATATGTAACGGAGTATTTTATATCTTTATATGTATATACTATAGTCATATTACTTGCTAATTGAGTAAATGTATCACCAATATTATATGATCCACTTCCATTTACTGTAATTGAATCAAGTTCTAATCCTGTTAAATTAACATTACTTGGACTATTAATAGTAACAACTGTATTTTCAAAATATTTTTTTGTTTCTCTTCCAAGTTCAGTTATTACTCCATTAGAATCACTATAATTTGTTATAAAAGTATCAGTATATGTAGGTGCAACTGAAAAACCATTAGATGCAACATATGAATCTGAAAAATAAGCATATACTTTATCATTTTTTATAAATAATGAAAAGACACACAAAAACATGCAAAAAATCATTTTAAATGTTTTTTTCATATTTTTATCATCTCCTTTCATTATAGTAATCCATAGTATATCAATTTTATTATAACATAATTATTATTTAAAAAAAATCTTTTATATTGATGTAAATAAAAAAAGTTAAGATTTAATCTTAACTTTTATTTTTATTATTGTAAAAATTCATATGCTTTTTTCATAGATTCAACTGATAAATCTAATTCATATTTATCAACTTCACCTGCTAGTACTAATTTATTATTTGTACTTAAATATACTGTTTTTTTACCATTATAATAATATGGTATTTTTATATCTGTATATTTAATAGGTTCTGTAGAATATGCACCTGAATGGAATGTATTATCTGCTTTTTTATAAATACCAATGTCATACAATTCTATAACATTTTCATCTAATAATTTAACTACTTCTGCTGAGAAATTATCTATCCAATATAGTTTATTACTATTAGTTAATACCATTGTTCCTGATACTTTCTTTACATCAGATAAAAGCATTTTATATTCTGGTTTATTATAAATAGATACATATAATTCATTATTTTCATTAACATACCCATTTGAAAAATCACTACTTTCTATACCTTTTACATTAGTAGCTACTTTAGAGAAATTTGCATCAAATGTATCTGGTAATGCACAATATTTCATAGAATTGCTATTTTTTATTGGCCCTCTTACTACATAGTTATTATCTTTATCAATTATAAAGAAACAAAATGTATTTGATGTTATTGATTTTACATTATCTGTTACTTTTTCAAATTCTGAAGCTGATCCCCAACCATCAATATTTAATCCACTATAATATGCTGAATCATCATTTTTAACAATTATTAATCTACCACTTGGTACAAAGTATTTTACATCACTTGCTACTACTTTTGGTTCTTCTAGATTTGATATTCCATAAGTATATTTTCCATATAGATATAAATCACCTTTTTTATCAAGCATTAATATATAATTACTAGATACATATGTTTGAATTATGTTACTTCCTTTTACTACTTCAGTATTGCCTTCTCCATCACTTTGTTTTGAAGCACATCCTGAACAAAAACCTACTATTAATACTGCAAATAATAAATAAACTATTAGTGATATTTTCTTTTTCATTTTTTATTTCCTTTCTAAATAGAAGCCATATACTTCATCACCTGTTGAAGTAAGACTATTCATTACTATGAATTCTAAATCATTATTATCACTTTTATAATTCATAGATTCTATTTTTCCATAATAATCTTTTTCTTCTTCTGTAGGTTCTCCATACTTTTGTCTTATACTATCAATTGTTTCATGATTATCATCATCACCAAATATTAGTGTTCCATGATTTTTTGTTTTAACTTTTATTACTTCTTGTAAAGAATCAATACGCCATCTTTTAATAACTCTATCAGTATAATTAGCACTTGTTTGTTCTAAATATCCATCAAAATCAGCTGATGATACATTTCCAGCTATTGGACATGATATATCAAATCTATATCCTCCTGTTAATGTATAAAATGGATGATCTTTTGATTTAATATTGTCTATTTCAAATGAATCTTTTATATTACTATCTTGTGCTTGAAATTTACAACCTAAACCTTGAAATTGTAAAACATAATCTTCAAAATTTTCTGTCAAATATATTTTATAGTCTCTTATAGATATATAATCTATATCACTATCTATAGCTGTAACTTTCCTTCCACTTCCAGTTTTACCACAACCACATAGTAGAACTAAAACAAATAAAATTATTAATATTTTTTTCTTCAAATTGTTCACTCTCCTTATATAAATTATAACACGTATTTACCAATTTAGTGTCAATAAAAAGTTAAGATTTAATCTTAACTTTTATTTTTATTATTGTAATATTTTAATTTTACCAAATGCATTTGATACTCTAAAAGTTCCATCTGAACCTTTAGTAATAATTACTCGTGCTGTTTGTTCTCCAAAAGATCCACCAGTTAAATATCTACTTGCATAATCTCTTGGTAATTGTTTTTTAGCAGTTACAATGTCAATAGGATAATTATCTATAACCTCTTCTGTAAATGCATAATTAGGTAATGTAAATGTACGTAAATCTTCGAGTACCATTCTATTTTGCCATATATCTTTTGATATTCTTTTTGAAGTTCCTAAGAATGTAGTATCCATTCCGTTTAATTTTTCCTCAATAATCTTTTGTTGATAGAATCTTAATTCATCTGATATTAATTCCTTAAGTACTTCTTCTGGAAGTTTACTTGGAGAAAATTCTAAACCATAATTATCTTTAACAGCATCTATCATTTTCTTTTTAGCTTCTTCTGTATCATAAAGTAATGCATCTTCTACAATTGCTTCGATTAATTTATTTGACTCTGTTATATAATTTGGATCAAATGGGCTTATGTTTATTAATTCTGAATCAAATTTTTCCAATGTTTGTTTATTAAATGTTCTATCAATAAATCTTACAACACTTTCTCCATATGACTGAACCATATAATATGAATATTTATATTTATAATCTTTTGGTATTGATAGTCTTGCTACTTTACCTGCATATGGATTATATTCTTTACTTGTAGCCATGAATTGACCTGCTGGACCAGCTGATTTAAATTTTCTTCCTGTACTTAATGAATAACCATGAGCATAAGCTGGTGCTTCTTCTGATGGATGTGATCTACTAATACTTTTTTGAATATATTCTTTTTTTAATCTATCACCAAAATCATATATGATTACGCCTTTATCAAGTCTTTTGTTATACTTATTTTCAAGAATAGAAACAAGTGCTCCCATTTCTTCTCTACTTAGTTTATTTAACGATCTTCTTAAACTTGATATAATACGAGTAATTGAACTATTAATTTGATTTCTGCTGCCTGTAAGTCCTCTTCCTTCAACACCTAAACTGATATATAAATTAGATATTCCTGGACTATCAGGTCTTTGTGCTTTTAATTCTTTTACAGCTTCTTCAAATATATCATAGTTACATGGCATCAAATTTCTACGTTGCCTTCTGCCAGTAATTATAGGAGTTACTTTTGTTTGCTCTGCATCATATGATTCTTCTTCATATGTTGAATCTGGTGCAAAAGGATCATAATCGTAATCTCCACTACTATTGTTTCTTCTGTAACCATGATTATTAGTTGCAGTAAGTTCTTTACAATGTTTCTTTAGCTCTTCAATATATTCTTTTAATAATTTTGCTTTATCAAATCTTCTTTTATATTTACTTTCAATAGAATAAATTAATGTTCCAAGTTCTTCTCTACTTAATTTATGAAATTGTCTTCTTGCATCAGATGTACAACGATTAATAAAACTATTTATTTGATTTCTACTTCCTGTAAAATCTTTATACTCCATACTTAAAATATTATATAGACTACTTATTGCTTTACTATCAGGTCTTTGATTTTTTAATTCTTCTAAAGCTTCCATAAAAAGATTATAGGTACATAAAGGCAATTCTGCACGTCTTCTATTAGCAGCAAATGGATTTGACATTGAAATACCTGGTCTATTTCTTCTTGAACTATTTCTATATGTTGAAGATGGTGCAAATGGATCATATGTTGAATCTAATCCATCTTGGTTAGTAAATCCCCAATCATCATCTCCCCAACTATTACCTATTCCGTGATCATAATCATTAGTTTTACTAGGTTCTTTACAATGTTTTCTTAACTCTTCAATATATTCATCTATTATTTGATTTCTATCAAAACTTCTTTTAAATTCTCTTTCAATATAATTTACTAATGCGCCAAGTTCTTCTCTACTTAATTTACTGAATGCTCTTCTTGCACGAGGTTTACTATCATTTAAATACTTGTTTATTTGTTTTTGAGTTCCTATAAATTCTTTTTCTTTAGAAGGTCCCCAAGCGTTATCATCCCTCATGCTTAAAACAGAGAATAGTTCTTCTATTGCTTTACTATCAGGTCTTTGTGCTTTTAATTCTTCTAAAGCCTCCATAAAATTATTATAACTACATGAAGGCAATTTTTCACGTCTTCTATTAGCAGATAATCCTGCTAATGGGTTTGATATTGAAATACTTGGTCTATTTCTTCTTGATCTATTTCCATATGTTGAAGATGGTGCAAATGGATCACCATATGTTGAATCTAATCCATCTTGGTTAGTAAATCCCCAATCATCATCTCCCCAACTATCACCTATTCCGTGATCATAGTCATAATCATTAGTTTTACTAGGTTCTTTACAATGCTTTCTTAACTCTTCAATGTACTCATCTATTATTCTATTTCTATCAAAACTTCTTTGAAATTCTCTTTCAATATAATTTACTAATGTGACAAGTTCTTCTCTACTTAATTTACTGAATGCTTTTCTTGCACGAGGTTTACTATCATTTAAATACTTGTTTATTTGTTTTTTAGTTCCTATAAATTCTTTTTCTTCAAAAGTTCCCCAATCGTCTTCCATCATGCTTAAAACAGAGTATAGTTCTTCTATTGCTTTACTATCAGGTCTTTGTGCTTTTAATTCTTCTAAAGCCCTCATAAATAAGTCATAAGAACATGGATACATTTCTTCTTTTTTTCTTGCCATAATACACACTCCTATTATCTATAAATATAATATCATTAATTTTGGTTTTAGTAAATATGTTTGACAAATAAAAAGTTAGGTTTTTTACCTAACTTTTTATTATATTATTTGTTTAAAAAATCATGTAAACAATTTAACATAAATTCAAATTCATATCTTGTAAATACTGTATCTTTTTTATCTATTTCACCCATTGCATGTATTATAGGTAAATTACAGTTTTTAATAGCATTTCTATAAAATTCATTTTGTATAGCACTTATATATAATTCATCTATTAGTTTATCATAATCTTTAGAATCTCTTTTTATTGGTTTTCCTTGCCAATAAATAATACCTGTTTCTTTCCAATTATAATTACTAGCTTTTTGTAATACTAATGCCTCTTTACCACTATATTTAAATAATTTTTTTTGTAAATCTTTATCTTTAAATTTAATACCTTGAAAGAAACATTCTATTGAATTTAATTTATGGCTTTTAAAAGTAAATTCATATGGAAATAAATTAGATAATAGTTTAGGATACATACCTCTTAATGAGAAACCAACATTTACCCATTTATCTGTTTCTCCTACATATCCATTTTCATCTTTTAATAATGTATCTTCACAATATAAATTACCATCTTTTTCTATAATATCTAATTGTTTGAATTTATAATTCTTTTTAAATTTAATAAATTCTTTTAATTCTTGTTCCATATTATTCTCCTTTTAATTTTCTTATTAAACTTAAACTAGTTGGTTTTAATTGATCATCACTATCTATATCTTTACCTGTAAATCTATGATAGAAATAATCAGCATCATCTAACATAAGTTTATAATCAGAACATTGTTTTCTATGATATCCAAATAAATTTAAATATCTTATATAATCTTCTGGAGATATACCAAATTGGCTAACAGCTTTTTCTAGAATTTGATGTCTTGGATAATTAACTGGTGTTAATAAGTCTTGATCATATGGATCAAATAATCCTTGTCCCCTATCTTTTATTGAATATTCTTGTAATCTATCAAATGTATATTGATAAGCTCCAGATAGTAATACATTATGTCCATTAGATGTTAATTCATCTCTAACATGTTTCATAGTAGTACCTGTACCCATATTATCATCTAATAGAATAATTGGTTTATCACCCATACCAGAAGGATTAGCTATTAATTCTTCAAAATCTTGTTTATCTTCTATCTCTGGAATACAAGCTTTCTTGTACTTACTATATAATAGTATACTACTTTTTTTATCTTCTAGTGAACTAATAAAAGGTCCTAGATAAATAGATCCAAATCCTGGAGTAATAACAAAGTAATCTTCTAATCCTTGTTCTTTAATTAACTCTAATAATTTATTAATATAGCTAATTATATATGTTTTATTATCTAATTCTATTTGTCTTTTTTTATGTAATACCATATCTCTATCAAAATTATTTTTCATTTCTTCATATTTTTTGAAATTAAATGGTATTCCAAGTTGCATAATAAATGATATAAAATTAGTAATATCATTTACTAACATATCATAGTTTTGATTTATTTTATAATCTTGTCTTTCTATAGTATTACTTAAACAAGATAAATAATAAAGTCTTGATGAAATATTTAATAGATTTTCTAATAATATATATTTTTCATCATTACTAAGATTTTTATTTCTTAATAATATATTTATTATTCTATCTCTTCTATCTAATAAATCTTTATATGTTTCGAATGAATAATATTGTGAATAATTTCTTGATAAATATCCATCTTCACCTTTAGTAACATAATCTAATACATCTGAATTTTCTACTTGAGTATGAAACATACCAAGAACATCTGTTCTTTGTAAATATTCATCTATTAATGATGTATCTGATGATTCAGTAAATGTTTTTTTATCTTCTCTTACTCTATTTTCATCTTCAAAAACATATTTACTTTTTTGTTTATCTTGATAATCTATCATTACTAAATGATTACCTTCTATATAAAACATTAAATCACATTTATATCTAACTCTAATTATTTTTTTAGAATAATCTATATAATCTAAAATATTCTTACCATCTTGTTTACATAGACTTTCATAATAACTAAATATTTCTAAAAATTTACGATTATGTATTATATTTCTATCTATACCTAAATCTTTTAATTTATTTAGATTTTCTACATATGCATAAGTATTAATATTAATATTATTTTCACTTACTAATTTATTCCATTCTTCCTCTGTATATTTAACAAATGTATTATTAATTGGAAATAGATATACAAAACCATTTTCTTCAATTATTAATCCTCTATATCTATCATTATTTCTAAATTCTAATTGTTTTAATGTTTCATCTTTAATATCTTTTTTATCTATATAGATATCTTTTATTTTTATTTTTCTACCAAGAATTATACTTAGTTTTAATGAAGAAAATATTTTTAAATCTACTATTCCATTTAAATATCCTCTTACATCAAATATTACTTTTAATGCATCTTCAATATTATCACAATGTACATCATCTAAACTTTTATATTTACCATTTGTTGTATATCCAATTGTTTCATCTATTTGTAGTAATTCTTCTTTTGAAATATAGTCTATATCAGGTATTTTACTTTTATAAAAATCTGACATTTTTTTAGATGCAAAATTAGTTGTTTCAAAACCAACTTTATATTCTACTAAATCCATTAAAGGATTTAATATATATTTTTTACCACTTTTAGTAGTTAATACTACATCTTTATGTGCAAATCTATCACTAAAGACAGAATTCATTTTAACATTTAATCCATAATAATCTCTTAATATTTGTTCTAATATTATACATAATGAATTACATGTAATATTTTTATTAGTTCCTTTTGGAACTCTATTATATATTTCTTCTCTATCTTCTAAATTCTCTTTGAAAAGGAAAAAAATCTCATCTCTATAATAATATTTAGCTAATTCTATACATACCATTCTAGATAAAGCTAATTCATACATATCACCTGTAAGACTTTGTATCTTACTAAGATCAACACTTTTAATTATTTTATTGATGATATTCACGGAATAACCTCTTAACTTTCTCTGCAAACTCAACTACTTCTTCTTTTTCTTCATCAGTTGCAAATTTTTTAACATAATTAGAAATGTTTTTTAAATTTTTCCCCCTACCAAAGTTCATATTATCACTTTGTAATCTTCTTAATACTTTTTCAAAATTATTACCACATATACTTCTAAATACCATTACTAATTCATCTACATCTTTTGTTTCATATAATTTATTAATAAATAAGTGATATTGTTCTTTAGAAATATTTTCTTCTACTAATGCTTGAAATAAAACAATAGCAAATCTTTCATAATATAATATCCATTTAGTTCTAGATTTTTCATCTGATTCAAATATTCTAGGATTATAAAATATTTTATCATTAGCTGGTATTACCCATTCTCTCCAATGAGTTGAAAAACCATCTTCAAACTTTAATACATGATCATAACCTAATGAATGCATGATTTCTTCTAATTTATTTATTGTTTCAATTATTTGGAATCTTTCCATAGGTTGTAATTTAGTTAAAGTTGAAACATGTGGTTTTATACCAACAACCATAAATCCTTTAATTGGAACTTCTGGATCAGCTGTTATATTAACAAAACCATCATCATAGATATATCCACCAACTAGGTTTGTTATTTCATGGTTTGATATAGCACAACTTTTACAACCATAAAATTCCATATCTTGACCTAGAAAGTTTTTTTCTACTAACTTTTCCATTTAAACCCCTCCTTTTAAATTAATAAACTAACATAAAATCTATAATATCCATATCATTAAATAATGCTAAATTACTTCTTATAACTTCTAACATTAAGTTATCATTTAATGAACAACAATCACTACATTTTGTTGGATATTGAGATCTAATAAATTTAGCTCTTTCTCCTTGCATAATTTCTTCTAATTCATTTTCTTTACCTGTTAATATTCCATAATAAGATCCTTCTTTATCTCTTATCTTATCCCAGTGAATACAAACTATTAATGAATTACCATATAGAATTGGACTAACTATTGATGAAAAACATTTAGTTGGTTTTTTATTAATAAGAAAATCTCTATTAATATATAACTTATCCAATAGTTTTGGAGTTTGTATATGTTTTAATCCTAATTCTTCATAACGAGCACTTATTTCTACTAAATCTTGTTGTGTTTTTTCACTTAATTCAATGTCTCTTTTATCTTCAATATGATCTGTTAATACTTTAACCATTTGGAAACTATCTACTCCCATTTGTCCTAAAGTTTTAGATAGTTCTACATAATGACCTTCATTTTTACTTCTTATACAAGTTCTAACTCCAATCATTAATTCATCTTCTCTTTTATATTTTTTTCTTCTTTTACATAATCTATCTAATAATTTCATAGCGTCATTATATGTAAATTTTTCTTTACTAGCTTGATTACTATAATATTCATATGCATCTTCAGAAATACCAGGTAAACTAATACGTACATAATATGCATATCTAGCAAGTGTATCTAATAATTCATCACTCATTTTGCTTCCTGTTGATATATAAACAACACTCATATTACATTCTTCTTTAGCATATTTAATTATTTCTAATCTATCTGGATGCATATCTGGATTTCCTTCACCACATATTTCTAATCTAACTGAATTACATCCTCTTACTCTTGAATAACGTGCTATTTCTTTTAATATCTTTTTATATTCTTCTAATTCTAAAACGCATTTATTTATATTTTTAATAGCCCACATTCTAGTTGGATCAGCTAAGCATTCTCTGCATCTAAAATCACAATAAGGATAATCTTTGGTACTAATTGATAATATTGGTAAATTATCTAAATTACCTTTCATACCTACCTTTATTGCATTAGCATAATCTAAAATAGTTTGTGGATAAAAGTGTTGAGGATATAACTCACTTGTTTCAAAAATAATATCCCCTGTATTCTTATTAACCATAATCATAGATTTTGGTTTAAGGCATTTATCCATTAATGATAATTTTATATTTTTTTCAATTATAGAATTATTTAATGGCTCTACCTTATTATTACTGTTAATTGTAAACATTTTATTTTCATTATTAATTGCAACTTTAATCATACTAGCGCCTACCCTTCTTTTTTGCTTATTATACTCAAAAAGCCTTTTTTGTCAAGTAAAATAGGCAAAAAAAGATAAGATTACCCATCTTATCTTTTAATTAAAGTTCTCTTTGTTGACCATTACTGATACCAATTATTTGTTCTTCACTATCTGGATCATAATCATAATCAATTTGACTTCTTAAATATTCAATTACTTCATCTAAACTATATGTATCTAGTACTTTTTTGGCTGCTCTTGAATAATACCTTAATTTAAATGCTCCATTTGAGTTTTTAATAACAAGTTCTATTTCTTTTCTATAGTCTTCTATAAATTTTTCAAATGATTTGAACATTTTTTCGCTAATTCTTAATTTTGCAAATTGTGTTTGAAAATGCAAAAATCCATTGAATTTAGGCCTACCATAAGCATCATAGCCTTCACAATCATATGCTAATCGTGCGGTAAGATAATTTTCTTCGCACATTGTACTTATATTGGTTACTTCTTTTGTAGTTGTGATTGATCCTCCACCTTTGATATCTTTAAACGCTCTAGCAAATGATGATGAATGTGCTCCATATCCAAAACCAGCATTATATCCGAAAATATATTGCTTTGGAGTACATACTAAGAATCCACCAAAATCTTTTGCTGGATTTTCTCTTCCTTCTTTAATAAAATCTAGCAGGGAAAAATTCCTAATACACTCTGTTAAATCAAAATTGCCATAATTAGTGTCATTTCCTTTTTTAACACTCAATGTCACTAAATCATTATTATTCATTTTTTTACCACCTCATAATATAAAAATTTGTTATCCTCTTTTATTCTTTCAAATCCTAATTTTTCTAAAACTCTCTTAGAACTATCATTATCTATTTTAGTATTAGCATATACTTCTTTACAATTTGAACTTTTTAATAATTCCATACATGCTTCTGTACAATATCCTTTATTACAATAATCATAATCAAATATATATCCTAATTCATTATTTTTATTTATTCCTATAAAACCAATTGGTGTATTATCCTTTAAATATACAGTATATGAGTTAGTTTTCTTTTTTAAAAACTCTATTCTTTCTTCTCTAGTTTTATCTTTTACACCCCCTAAATATTTTTGAGTTATTTCCTGTTTATCCATTTTTAATAATAAGTCTACATCATTAATAGTTGTTGGTTTTATAATTAATCTTTCAGTTTGCATACTCCACCTATTTTGATTGAGATATTGCCCATTCTAATATGTCTATTTTATTATCTTTATTTTCATCTAAATTAAATACATAGCTAAATATTTTATCATGACATATTGGTCCAACATTAATGAAGTCATTTGATCTACCTAAGCCTTTAAATAAACTACTCATTTGAGTTGATGCTATCCATCCAGCTGGATAACCTCCACATTGTGTTCCATCTGGTTTATATTTACCTATTGATTCTCCATAACCTCTCATAGGAATTCTTTTATAAAAACTTAAATTATCTTGAATTGTTTTTGAATTAAAATTATGTCCTACACTTATTGGGAATATAGCAGATATCATATTTTGATGTGATGATACAAAATAATACATATACCATCCACCAGTACTAAATCCTGTTATAGATATTTTATTCATATTAACCGAATATTTTTTAGTTAATGTATTTATTTGACTTTCTAAATCTTTTTGCCAATTACCACTAAAATTAATAGTTGGTATAAACATAAATGCTTGTGGTAATTGTAATTTAGTATTATTAAATATTCTTACTAATTCATTCATTCCATATTCATTAGCTGGCATAAATATTATAAATGGCATATTTGTAGTAGCATTCTTTGGAACATAAAATGCATATTTTGAAACAGAACCACTACCAGCATAAATTTTAAATGAGGATTGAATACCAAGCAATGTTCCAGTTGGTTGCGTAGGTGTTGTAGGAGTTGTTGGTGTAGTTGGAGTTGTTGGTGTAGTTGGAGTCGTTGGTGTAGTTGGAGTCGTTGGTTTATTCTTTTCATTAATTAATCTTGCTACTTCAGACAACTCTCTTAATAACTGATTTCTTTTAGTTGTATCTTGTACTTTATATACAGCTACTTTTGCTTTTACATAATCTGTTTCTAATAATGATTTTCTAGCTTTAGAAATTAATGTTTTTGCTTCTTCATAATTAGCATCATCTATTCCTTCTGGATTAGCAGAAGCTATACATTTCATATATTCTAAATTATTATATGTTAATTTAGCTGTAATACCTACTAATGTTGGTACTAAAAATATTACTGCAGCAGCTATCATTTTTTTAATCATAGATTGATGTGCTTTTTTAACAGCATTTTCATCATTACTAGCTATTGCTTTTGTATATGACATTGCTATTGTAATCATCAATATAATTGGAACAGCTATCTTAATAATTTGAATACATATTTTAATAATTCTCATTGTAGATAATATTTCTGCACTATCACATATTCCTAAAATCATTATCATTCACCATATTTATTATAACATAAAAAGAGGCTTTATAGCCTCTTTTTTATTTATCATATACTGGTTGATGACCTCTTGCATTAACTAATCTTAATGAATAATGTTCTGGGTCAATAACAAAACCTAATTCTTGTAATATTTCTTCTTGATTTGGTAGATCTCTAAAATCATATCTAATTTTTAAATATGATCTATATCCATCCATTTCTATATCTGATGTATCAAATCCTCTATTAATATCAGCAATCATAAATTCATAATATGATTTTCTTAATCTAGCAATTGCTTTTCTAAATAAAGTTTCTTTTCTTGTTCTACCTGGCGCTACTTTTTCATTTATTGCATCATAGAATTGTTCTAAAGTTATACCATATATATTTTCAAATTGTTCTCTAGTTAATGATGAAACTGTCATAACATATGATTCTGCCTTTTTATTTTCATCTAAAGAAACATTTAAATATAAGTCATCTTTTCTAGCTAACTTATTTAATTCTTTAGATAGTTTTTTATAATAATATGGATTATATGCAAAATCATAATCTATAGCATCAGCTGTTTCATTAAATACTCTACCATCAGGTGTAGTTTTAACTGAATCAAAAGTAACAGCATAATAATTAACTCTTATGATTTCTGAATCAATAGTTCTAACACATCTATTATCTGGACTAGAAAGTAATTGTTTATAAACATATTTAGCTTCATGTCTTATTCTACTTTTATCTTCTGGAGATTCACATCTATTAAATTCAGGATCTTCTTCTTCAGAATGATACCATTGTTTATCTATAATTGCTCTTGAATCATGTTGCCTTAAATTATTAAGATTAAAATATTGTTTCCTTTCCATACAAAATCACCCCTTGTTAAAAAGTTCCTATATAATAACACGAAGTCAATAAAAAGTCAAATTAAAAGGACAATTGCTTGTCCTTTTATTGTTCTTCTAAATAAGCTACATGATAAGTATTAGTACCAATAGTTTCTGTATTTGAAGTATTAAAATCTACATTATCATTATGAATAACACTTCCAATATCATTAATACTATCAGTTTTTCCTTTAAATATACCATCATATACTGTGGTAGTTTTACCAGAAACATGTTCTAAACCATATATATCTCCTTGGAATGAAGGTGTTGTAATATCAAGCGGATTACTATTATCACCAATAATCATAGTAGCATTATTTTTAACAGCAGAATTCTTTTTACTTACAATTGTTCCACCTTTTATAGTAACTGTTCCTTGATTATTATGAACAGCTGCTCTACCACTACCACTACTAGATTGTGATGTATTTTCTATATAAACATCACCTGATATTGTTGTAGTACCTTTATCGTTATATATAGCTTGTCCTTTAGTAGTACCTGTAGCTATTATTTGACCACCTGATATATTTAATACACCATATTGGTTATTATTAATAGCAGCAGAGTTACTATTTGCTTCTAATCTACCATTAGTCATTGTTATTGTACCAGCGTTTTCTATAACATTAGTTAATGTTGAATGTAAGAAACCACCAGTAATATTTAAAGTTGCATTTCTCTTATTAGAAACTACAACTCCATGAGCAACAGGTGAAGTATTTGGAATTTGTTCGGGAGCATTTGATAATAATGTTCCATTTTTAATATGAAGTGTTCCGTTATTTTCAAACATTAGATTTGCTGAAATATCAATTGTATAACTTTGTAAATCTAATTCTATATTTTTAGTAGATGGTATTGTTATTTTATCTGCTAAAGTAATATCTTGAAGAACTTTAATAGTTGTTTTAGTTCCATTAGTTGGAACAGCATCAACTGCAGCTTCTAAACTTCCATATTCTTCATCGCCTATCATAGCCACTCCATTAGCAAGTCTCCATTTAGCTATGAATGTTTCATTATTATTTATAACAGTTGATTCACTAACTTGTGTTGTCCAACTATTATCTGTAAACCATCCATCTAATATAAATCCATCATATGTTCCGGTTGGTAGTTCTCCAACTGCTTGTCCATGACCTACTTCTTTTGTAGCAAATGATGGTGTTCCACCATTACCATTGAATGTAACTGTATGAGATTCAATATAATGAGCATGGAAAGTAACAGTTCCATTGATTACAGTATTTTCATTTATTTGAGTTCCACCATCTGCTTCAGTAAACCAGCCCAAGAATATAAATCCTAGTTTTTCTACTGTTGGTAATTCTCCAACTACAGATCCTTCTAAAACATTTTTACTTCCAAATGATGGTGTTCCACCATGAGCATCAAATGTAACTGCATGTGTTACCATACCAGTCATCTTTATATATATATTTGAAAGTGTTCCTTTAAAGTAACGATCAGCATTTGAAGTTTCTCCAGTTTTTGTCATATCTGATTCATCAGAGAAAGCACCAAACCAAGTAGTTAGATTGAATCTACCTGGATAATCATTTATATCTTGTAGTAATTTCCAACTTGAACCATCTTGTGAATAGTACATTTTTCCACCAATTCTAGCTACTCTAATTTGAGTTCCTGGTTTATAAGTTAGTGTTCTTTGAGTTGCAGTACTACTACCAAATTTTTCTGTTACTTCGATACCATTATTGGCATCTTTTCTTCTAACAACAAATCCTGGATAGTTTTCTGCTTCATTTTCTAATTTAGAGTTTACCATTGTTGATTGATTATGAACTGTATTATCTGCTACATAATCATCTATAGTAAATCCTAATTCAAAATCTTTTCCATAGTTATCACTACTAAATAATGCAATATGAGTATCAATATATTTAACATCTGAATAATTAATGTTACTACCACTTGGGTTAATTGTACTTATACATCCTTTAGATGAATTAGTAGTAATATTTCCTACTTGAGATAATGTTTTATGTCCATTAAATGTACAAGATCCTGGTATAAAGAATACTTTACTTATATTATCTTCTATATATCTAGCATAATATGTTACATCATCAGTTACTACTGTATCAGCATATATTCTTGTAGTCCAATTTGTATCTGTATACCATCCTGTAAATGTAGTATTTTCTTTTTCTGGTATTGGTAATGTACCAACTACATTATTTTCTTCTATAGTCTTAGAAGCAATACTTTCTCCACCAAGTGAATTAAATGTTACAGTACATATCATTGGATTTACTGTTACATTAACTTCTTTAGTAGCATGAGATTTTACTCCTTCTATTACTATTGTAGTTGTTCCTATAGAAGCACCAGTTACTACTCCACTACTATTAACAGTAGCTACTTGTTCATCACTTGATGTAAATGTATATTCTTCTTCTACATTTGTTACTGTTATATTAGCTGTTTCTTTTTTACGTATTGTAATACTTTCTGGTGTTACATTTGCTAATGATACTGATTTTAACCAATGAGCATAATATGTTGTTGCTCCAGCTACTATAGTATCTTCATCAATCTTAGTTCCACCAGTTCCATTTGTATACCAACCATCAAATACATAATCATCTTTTGTTGTACTAGGTAAAGTTCCAATTGCAACATTTTCTTCTTTTTCTTGTGATTGTACACTAGTTCCACCTTGTGCATCATAATTTATTGTATACATTATTGGATTTACTGTCACATTTATTGTTTTTTCAATAGTTGATCTTATTCCTCTAACTGTTATTGTTGTAGTTCCTTTTGCAAGTGAACTAACATTACCATTAGTATCAACCGTTACAATACTTGAGTTACCTGAAATAAATTCATATTCTTCTTCAACATTTGTTACTGTAATAGTTGTTCCTTCTCCTCTTGTTAGAGTTATACTTTCTGGTGAAATTGTTGCTAATGCTAGTGACTTTGTATAATGTGCATAATATGTTATATTTCCTATTATTTTAGTATCACTAGTTATCTTTTCTCCACCAGTTGCATTTGTATACCATCCATCAAATAAGTAACCATCTTTAGTTGTTTCTGGTAATGTACCTATTTCAGAATTATAATCTTTTGTTATATCATTTACACTTGTTCCACCTTGTTCATCAAATGAAACTGTATATTGTTTTATTTGATATATTGGACCAATTGTAGTATTTTCAGTTATATTAAATACTAAAGGATTATTTGTTTCATCATTAGACCATTTTACAAAATCATAATGTTCTGTTTCTTTAGCAGTTAATGTAATCTTAGTTTCATAATCATATGATCCTGATGTAAATGTTGTATTAATATCTTCAGTATTTTCTAAAGTTAATACATATTGTTCTCTTATATATTCATATTCAACATAAGCATTTCCATCAGCTGTTATTGTAATTTGTGTTGTACTTGGATCTACAAATCCATATTTATGTCTAATAGCTGGTGTTACTACATCATCAGTTTTTCCTTCTAAATGTTCTGTTTCTACATCAAAAGTACCATCTAATCTTTTATATTTGTGTCTAACTGTATATGGTGTATCATCATTTGCTACAAAGTTAGCTACATAATTTTTATCTTCTGTACTGCCTTTTTCTATTGTTACAGTGGCATTTGGTTCGCTTCCATTTGAACCAGTCCATCCTACAAATGTATATCCATCTTTAGTAGGATTATTTAATGTAAATGTTTCTGTTTCTACATTATAAGTTGTTGGATTTCCACTTACATTGCCACCATCTAATTCATATGTAATGTTATAAGTTATTAAATTGAACTTAGCAGTTAATTCTACATCTTCAGTAAGTGGTGTATCAAAGTTATATACTTTATTACCAACATACCAATTATCAAAATCATAACCAGGTTTTTGTGGATTTTCTGGTCTTTCATATGGAGTATTATAATCAACTAATACTGTTTCATTTACTCCATTTACATTTGTATATACAACCATTTTGTCAAATAACTTTGTTTGATTTTTTAATACTATTATTAAACTTGGTGTAACTGCATAAGTTATCATTGGAATAATTAATACTAATAATACAAATAACTTAGATATTTTCTTTCTAAATACAATAGCTAATATCACTAATAATGATACTATTGCTGAAATAATATAAATAAGAATATTATCACTAGTTTTAGGATTATTAGTTATTTCTTCTTCGTATGTATTACCTTCTTCATCTTCTACTATAAATGATATTTTAACTTCTTGATCTTGAGTTCTTTGATTAATTTCTTGTATTCCATCTTTATAAGTGATAGTTAAAATAACATCTACTGAATTACTTGGTAATATTTCTTCATCTTTATTGTAATCATATTCATATGTTAGATTATCATTTGAATTATTATCATCTACTAGTACTAATTTATATTTAGTATCAGATGTATTTTCAATAGTTAATTTATATTTAACATAATCATCTAATTTATGAAATGTTGTATCAGTAACTAATTTATTATCTGTATAACTTTCTATATAAGTTTCTACTCCACTAGACTTATCTTCTATCTTAACATTAGATAATTTAAATGTAGGTTCTGCTGCTAATATTTTACCAACATTAAAAATTGATAATAATAAACTTATTATCATTAGTACTAAAAATAGTTTTTTAAATACTCTTTTATGCATACTAAAAACCTCATTATTTTCTATATATATAAATTGTATCAATTTTTAATAATTATTTCAATATTTTTATGTTATAATATTATCATAATAAAGGTACAAATTATGGCAAATACAAGTAATGAATTAAAAACTTATCTTGAAAAAAATTTTGGTAAAGTAACCGTTTTAGATAATGGCTATTTTCGTGCTGTAGATAAAGCTGGAAATAAACTTTATATTAATCCTAATGCTAGTCCTAATATTAACTTAGTAGCTTATTATCCTGGTAATGGTGGTCTTACTGCTGGTAGTACTGGTGGAATTATTAAACAAATGGAAGGAAATAATCCACCAGATTATTGTATGATTTTAGCTAGTAATAGAGATGATCCAAGTAACATTTTAAAAAGAACTACTAATATTCTTAATGCTAATGATTTTAGTATTAGCAGCCTATTTACCTCTGGTAATAGTGGTAGTGGTGGTACAGTATTAAGAAGAACAGCTGACTATTTGACTGCTCATCCTGAATTAGCATCTCATACTGCAATTGATATAAATGATGGATATAACATGTTATTAAAATATGATAACTATGATGTATTAAAAGAAAATAATGTACCAATATTATTTATATCACCTTCTGCTAAATATAGTGCATATAGAGCTAGAGGTGTCAATCAATTTATAGTTCCTTTTGCACAATTAGGATATAATCTTTTAAGTATTAATACTGATGATTGGAATCATGCGGGTATCAGTAATTATTGTTTTGTAAATAGAATACCTGAATATGTACTAGGTCTAAGAGATTCAATTGGAAATAAATATATTGAAAGAGAACCTAATTATACAGTATATAAATATAATCCTAAAACAGGAAAATATGAAAAAGTTGATTTAAGTACAATTAAAATAAGTAGTATTATAGATCCTAGTAAATTACAAACTATATCAGTAAAAGATATACTATGCAGTGATGGGTATACCCTTTCTGCTAAAGATGTTGAAGCAGTAAATGATTTTGGTGATTTAAAAGATATACAAGATTTATCAATTAAATTTCCAAGTAAGCTTGCTAATGCTGAAGCTATTTCTTCTGATATGGATTTAGTATTACAAGCTATGAATGGTATTAGATTACAAATTAAGAATTCTAATTTTCTATCTAATAATAATCGTGGTAGTTTATATAATTATAGAGGTCCTGGTTTATTATTAAACATTAATGAATATATAAATAAATATTATGACTATGTCGGAGACTTAACAGATTTATTAGTTGAAGAAACAGAAGCAATACAAAGTGTTGGTCAAGTAATGGTAGATATGGATAATGATCTTGCTGAAAGAGGTTCTGCTCTTGGAACAGTTAAAGAAATAGAAAGAACCCCAAAGAAAAGAATTAAACAAAAAGATTTAAAAGTAAAAGAAGAATTAGATGAACAAGAGGATAATAATAACAATAATGATAATCATAATCCGATAAGAGATAATAAGCCTGTCAAAGAAGAAAAACTTGATAAATATATATCATATAAAAGAGATGATGGTAGTAAACTTGTTATAGAAACTGATGGTAATGTTGTTACTTCTATATCTTATCTATATAGATTTAATAATAACGAGGAAGCTCAAAATAAATTTAATGAATTTAGAGAAACTTATAAAGATGATGATTCTATTAAAGATATAACTATATCAAATAAAAAAGTTGAAATTATTTTTAAACCTACTGCATATGAAAACATGACTGTAGAAGAAATTAAAAATAAATACAAATAAAAAGAGATTTAAAAATCTCTTTTTTATTTATCATCTTCATAATAATAATCATCTTCTTCTAGTTCTTCTTCTTCAAAATTATATGGTTCATAACCATCATTTTTCATAGCATCTTCTTCCCAAGGCATCATATCATTCTTATCTGGAGAAGGTCCAAATAAACCACCAAGTAATCCTAAAAAAGATGCATTTCTTACATTCTTTGCAAATTGTTTATCACGTTTTTCTTGTATTTTTTGTTCTCTCATTCTTATTCCATCTCTTCTCTTTTTTTCTTTAATAGCTTTATCTATTATTTCTGTATCAGAACCTTCTTCTATCATTTTAGTTCTTGTTTGTTCAAGTACACTATAATCTAAACTAATTAATAGTTCATCTAAACCTTTTATTAAAGCAGAATCATCATATGAATAATGTGCTATATTACCACACCCTATTAGTATTATAACACACCAAAACTTGCAAAAAAATGCATTTTGTGGTATAATATACCCGCTATTAAAAAGGGGGGGGATTTTTTATGGCATTTGTAAAAACAATTGAGCCAATGGTTGGTGACAGTGTAAATTCAGAAGATCCAATTAATCTTTATGTTTTTCTTAAAAAACAAAACTTAGTTTATTCAGGGACAACATTAGATATAAATGGAGATCAACTTCCAATTGGATTTTTTAATGAGGATGAAATTGATTTATTTAGAGAAGGCGCTAGAATATTATTTCTTGTAAACAATGGAAATTCATACAAAGTACTAACGCCAGAACAACAAAAAGCTGAAAATGAAGAAATGGTAAGTATATACATAGAAGACTTATTCTCAAGATATCATAGTTCTTATAGTATATTGCCTATATTAGAATCATTTGATAGTATTTCTAGAAAATATGGTCATAGTTTTGTAACATCAGAACAAATAAAATATGTTAGAGAAAGAATTAAAAATCTAGAAAAATTAGAACGTCTACCAAAAAACTGTAATGAATAATTACAGTTTTTTTAACAAATAAAAATGAGGCCCGAAGGCCTCTCAGGGGGTTTTGGTCGAACACCTACACAATGAATCGTATAAATGTTCTATGACATATTTCTATGTCAATTTAATAGTATAATATTTAATATTTTTTGTCAATTAATTATTCAAAATTTTTACAATCTTTTTTATTTTTTTGAATGTATTTATATATATCATTCCAGTTATTTAAACGCTTTCCTTTTGTTTTTTTATTTTTATTAATTGATGAGTCAAATAATATAGATTTTATACCTACTTCATGTATAGAATCTACTGTATCAACAGCATCATCTATCATAATATCTATCTTCTCTTTTATACATATTTCTTTTTTATATGGTTGTGCTGTTATTAACTTATCAAACACTATTCCATTTCTTTTTAAATATTCATAACTAAATTTATATGCATCTTCATAATAGTTATCATCTCTAGCAGTAACTATTATTATTTTATGTCCATCATCATGTAATTTTTGTATTACTTCTCTAGCATGTTTTTTAACTTTTATTCTATTTCCTATTAATTCACTATGTTTTCTATAAAAGTTTTTAGTGCCTTCAGAAACATAGTTTCCTCTAATAACTCCTTCTACATTATTCATTAATTCTTTATCTTTAGAGTATTTATTAATAAAATATTTTACCACTCTAGTACTATTTGTTATTGTATCATCTATATCTATTCCTATTGTTAGCATATTTTAGTTACCTTTCTAGATTAAAATTATAACATAAAAAAAGAATTAATTCTATTTTTATTTTCTTAATAGAACTAATCCTTCATTATAATCTTCTAAAGTATTGATTTCAGCATAATGATCTAATCTATCAAGTGCCTCACTCATAAATACTGATGGTTCTACATAACCTTGTAAACATCCTCTTTTTAAATCATTTAGTTTTTTAGAGTAATATTCTCCATCAAATAATAATTTTTCCATAGATGCAGCATATGTTCTTAAGTTTTCAGCACCTGGATCTGTAATAGCAAGGTTAAATTCTCTTACCATATCACTATTAGCATTAATAAGTTTTTTATTATCTGTATAAAACATTCTTGGCTCAACTAATTCTAATCTTGTATCATAAGAAAAGTCTCTTAATCCTTTTTCAAAAGTTCTTTCAGCATTTAAAAAATCCATTATTCTAATTTCACTTAAATTAGGTTGTTCTAATAATAAACCATTTCTACGTCTATTAGTATATCCAGCTAGTATATCTCTTACTATTACTAATTGTTCTGGAAAAGAAAAACCTTTATATCTTAAATCCATTAATAATTCAATTAGTATTTCATCAATACTACCTTCTTTAAACTTTTTAAATACTCTATTATTACTTGTTAAATAGAAATTTCCATTTGGTGAACTTCCTATTTTTTTCATCCTTAGACTTCTTGGTATTCTATCTAATTCTATACGTTTTTCCATATTTATCTCCCCCAACGAAAGCCTATAAATTATATCATTTAAAAAGCAAAATGTCAATTTTGCTTTATATTATCTCTATCTCCATTCCAGTTTCTATACCAAGTTCTTCTGCTTCATCTTTATTCATATGGTATTCTAATACACATGTTTCATCAGATTTAATATCTACATTATCCATTACTACCCCATTTTCACATTTAACTACTACTTTATTTTTAGCTTTTTGATTAAATGTTATTAAATCCTCAGCACTCATATGAATATGTCTATCTGCTACTATAGTTGATTCTCTAGCAAAAACTATTCCATTAGGTCCTATAATAGTCATATTTTCACTACCTTCTAAGTCTCCACTAGTTCTAACTGGAGCATGTATACCAAAATATTCATTATCTCTTTCTAATAATTCAACTTGAGTATATGGTCTACAAGGGCCTATTATTCTAATATGTTCTAATTGTTTGCCATTGCATTCTAATGTAACTGTTTCTTCAGCAGCAAATTGTCCTTTTTGAACTAAATCTCTTTTATTATGTAATTCATATCCTTTACCAAATAAAATATCTAATGTTTCTCTAGTAACATGTATATGATGATTTGAAACACCTACTTTTATTTTCATTATTATCACCTAATATAATTATAATATAAATATTTTAAAAATAAATATTTTTTGTTATAATGTTTATTAGGATGTGACAAATATGAAAACAGTATACATAATTACACTTATATCAATAATAGTTGTTATTATTCTAGCATTCATTATTTTATTCTATAAATACTATAATGAAAAGCTATCAAACCTACTTAAAAAATTAAATGATAGTGAGTCAGAATATATAACTAGATTTAATAATAAATTTGACATTGTTAATAGATTTATAGATGCTATTAAAGATAAATATAAAACTGATAGTAAAGTATTTGATAATGTAAAAGAAATACAAGATTTAGATATATCTTTAAAGAATGAAAAACTATTAAATAAAGCTTATAAAGAACTAGTTCAAATAAAAGAAGATAAACAAAAAGTTAGAGAAATTAAATTATTTAGAGAATTAATAAATGAATATGAAGAAAATGAATTATCATTAATATCTCTTAGAACTTATTATAATTCTTATACAGTTATATATAATAATTTAGTATCTAAATTTCCATATAATATAATATCTAAATGTAAGAAATATAAAGTTAAAAATTTAATTGAAGGAAAAGAACTAGAAACTGATTTCAATAATGATTTAGAAGTATAAAAAAGAAGTTTAAATAACTTCTTTTTTCATATACATTGTTACATTACAAGTACATATTAATGTATTTTTTTCATCAAAAATATCTACTTTATAATATCCTATATTATTACCTTGTTTTAATATAGTTGCTTTAGATATTAACTTTTCACATTTAGCTTGATTTAAATAACTAATACTAGAATTAATAGTTAATGGAAACTTTCCTGTCATACATGCTAATGTTCCAGCAGTAGTATCAGAAAAACCAAATAATATTCCACCATGAACTATTCCAATTGGATTAAGCCCACTATCCTTTACTTTATATTCTAAACTACATTCTGTATCTGTAAGATTAATTATTTTAAAATCATTATCTTTAATAAATCCACTTTTACCAAACTCTTTTAATATTCTATCTTTCATAAAACTCCTCTATTTAATACTAAAATCCACTTCTTTAATATTATTCTTTTTTAAAAATGCATTTGCTTTTGAAAATGGTTTACTACCAAAGAAACCTCTTGATGCACTAAGTGGGCTTGGATGAACACTTTCTATTATTAAATGCTTTTTATTTGTTATAAATTCTTTTTTACTTCTGGCATAACTACCCCATAATATAAATACTATTGGTTCTTCTTTTTGATTAAGAATTTTAATAATATGATCTGTTAATAACTGCCAACCTAATTTAGAATGAGAAAGTGGTTTATCTTTTTCTACACTAAGAATGCTATTTAATAATAATACTCCTTCTTTAGCCCAAGAAGTAAGATCTCCTCTAGTATTTTTAATACCCAAATCATTGTAAAGCTCTTTGTAGATATTTTGTAAACTTGGTGGTAACGCTACTCCATCTTGAACACTAAAAGAAAGACCATGTGCTTCACCTTCTCCATGATATGGATCTTGACCTATAATAACTATTTTAACATTAGAATATGGTGTATATCTTAAAGCATTAAAAATATTCTTATATTCAGGATAACAAGTCTTAGTTTCATACTCATGTTTAATAACACTCATGAATTTTTTAAAACCTTCACTTTTCCATACTACATCTAATTTTTCATCCCAGTCATTTCCAATCATATTTTTCTCCCTTATTAATTATAACATAAAAAAGCTATCATTTATGATAGCTTTCATTATTTATAATTTTAAATGATCTATATATTTGTTCTAAAAGAATTCCTCTAAATAATCCATGAGGAAATGTTAATTTAGAAAAAGATAATCTTTTATTACACATATTTTTAATAGATTCATCTAATCCATCAGATCCACCTATTATAAATGATATATTTCCATAGCCTTCTGTAAAAGTATCATTTATTAATTTAGATAATTCTATTGATGAATATTCTTTTCCATCTATATCCATACATATATTATAATCTTTAGGATTGATAGTTTTTAATAATTCATCCTTTTCTTCTTTCATATTTGAATCTTTTAATTCAATTATTTCTATTTTATGATATTTACTTATCCTAGTTTTGTAATCATTTATTAAATCATTTAAATATTGTTCTTTGATTTTACCAATACATATTATTTTTATCATTTATATAATGTTAATGGATTTATTAATTCGCCATTTTTATGAACAGTTAAGTGTAAGTGTACACCAGTTGCTGAACCAGTTCTACCCATAATACCTATAACTTGGCCTTTTTCCACATGATCTCCTTTTTTAACTCCTACTTTAGAAAGATGCATGTACCATGAAACATATCCATTTCCATGATCTATTTTAACATTCTTACCACATCCACCATTATATCCACTTGGTTGTGCTTGAATAACTGTTCCACCTTGAATAGCAAATATATTCTTAGATGAAACACCAGCAATATCTACACCATTGTGTAAGTGTCTAGTTTTTCTAATTGGGTGAACTCTATATCCAAAGTGTGATGTAATTCTAAATGGTTTAACTGTAGGCCATGCCCAATATGTTGTATTACCATAATATGTAACATTTTTAGAACCATATACTACTATTCTATCTCTTGGTTCTTTTATAGTTGTTGCTGAAACTTGGGCAGTACTTATGATATTACCATTTAATGATTTAGAAGCATATGTAACTTGGCTAAGTCCATCTACTCCTTGTTGTTTTACATACATTTCAGCAGTACCTATAGATTTATCAAATTCAATCTTAGTATCATATTTAACTGTTTGATATTCGGTATCGAATGATTCAACTACTATATCTGAAAGTGGATTAACTGGAGATACATTTATTTCTTGTCCAGCTGCTAGTAAAGTATTTTCTCCACCTAGATTTGGATTAGCAACTAATAAATCTGATACACCCATTTGGTTATTATAAGCAATTGTTTCAATAGTATCATTTGGTTTAACTTTATATGTTTTTTTAACATCAGTTGTTCCAAATAAGAAATATTGACTTAAATCTGTATCATTAGTAAATATTTGTTCTTCAGTTGAAATATGTGCTTTTTTAATAGTTACTTCACTATCAAAATAAATAGATGTAATTTCAGTACCTTCATCTTTTACTTCTTCTTGAGTACCTTCTAAATACTTGTTATAAGTATCTTCATCTACAAAAGCAAGAACAGTGTTCTTAACAGCAGAATCTAAATCTTCTTTATTAAGAATGAATAATTTTTTTCTACTATTATCAGAATACTTTATTGTTACTTCATATCCCTCAATTGTAAATGGGTCTAAATCTTTTATTTCATCATAAACCTCATCTACACTTTTAACATTATTTTTATATGTAGATACTTCTTGTATTTCTAAACTTTGTGGAGAATATACTTTAGTTACTCCATATTGTTCCTTTATTTCTTTTTGTTCTTCATTTATTTTTTCATATAATTTATCAGCAGAAGCAATAAGACCAATCTTTTCTCCACCTAGATATACTTGGTAATAATGATTTATTTTTCTTTCAGCTGGTTTATAAATAACACATATAAAGATTACAAAAGCTGAAAGTAAAATACCAAAAAATATTAACCCATATGATTTTTGATTTTTATTCATTTTCCTCTTCCTTATTTATAAAATTATCAAATGAACCAGTGTTCATTTTGAATATTAGCCCTACACTACCTGTTGAACCAGATCTATGTTTAGCAACTAAAAGATCAACTCTTCTATTTAAATTAGCAGTATATTTACCATACTCATCACTATGTAAGAATAACACAATATCTGCATCTTGTTCAATAGAACCTGATTCTCTTAAGTCAGATAATTTTGGTTTTGAATCTTCTCCTTTTCTTTGTTCAACACTACGAGATAGTTGAGCTAATGCTATTACTGGTACATCAAGTTCCATAGCTAATTTTTTAATATCTCTACTAATTTCACTAACTTCTTGAACTCTTTGTCCAGCGTATTTATTTGAACTAGTTAATAATTGTAAATAGTCAATTACAATCATATCTAGACCATCTTCACTATTTTTTAATTTTCTACATTTTCTTCTAATCTCACTAACACTAATACCAGCAGTATCATCAATATAGAACTTAGTGTCAGATAATTCACTCATGGCTTCATTCCATTTTTTCCAATCAGTATTTTTAAACTTACCAGTTTTTAATACTTCACCATCTATTTTACCTACACAACCAAAAGCTCTTTTCATTATTTCTTCAACACCCATTTCAAGTGAGAAGAATGCTACTGATTTATGTTCATGAATTGCTGCATTTAAAGCTATGTTCAAAGCAAATGCAGATTTACCACAACCAGGACGACCAGCTATAATAATAACTTGTTTTGGTTGTAGACCATTTGTCATTTTATCAAAATCATAATAACCAGTTCTAACTCCAGTTAGTTCTCCTTTTGATTCTGATAATGCTTCCATATATTTTTGCATATCAGGAAGTACATCTTGTATTTTTCTAATGTCTTTACCTAATCTATCATTATATACACTAAGTATATTTCTTTCAGCATTTTCAACTATGTTTACTACACTATCTGCCTCTTCATAACAATCTTCTTGTATTTTAGTTGCTCTATTTATTAAACTTCTTAAAATATACTTTTCATATACAATAGTTATGTAATAATTTAAGTTTGCAGTACTTGGAATAGAATCAATAATATTTGTTATATATTCTACTCCACCAACTTTAGCTAAATTCTTAGATTTATCTAACTCATTACATACAGTACCAGCATCAACTGGAATATTATTAATATGTAATTCTTTCATAGCTTTATAGATTAGTCTATTTGCTTCACTATAAAACATATCATCTGTTATTTCATCCATTATTTTATCTAAAGCAGTCTTTTCTAAAAAACCACAACCTAAAACAGACATCTCAGCATCTAAATTTTGAGGTTCTTTTCTTGCCATAAACCCTCCTATTTAACTAAATTAACACTCATCTTAAATACAACTTTCTTATGTAATGTTATTTCTACATCATGATAACCAAGTGTATTAATATCTCCTAACGTATTAATTTTCTTTTTATCAATATTATATCCTAATTTAGCAATTTCTTCACTAATTTGTTTAGATGTAATATTTCCAAAAACTTTATCATTATTTCCTGTTTTAACTTTAAAAGTAATTACCTTATCTTTAATAGCATTTTTAATACTATTACATTCTTTTATTAAAGCTTCTTCTTTATCATTTCTAGCTTTTATTTCAGTGTTTAAAACATCAAGACTTTTTTCAGTATAAGGAACTGCTACTTTTTGAGCTATTAAGAATTTAGCATATCCATCTTTTACTTCTTTTATTTCATCTTTCTTAGCTTGTTTTTTAACATCTTGTAAGAATATTACTTTCATAATAAAACACCTCCTAAATAATGTATTATTATTATAACATATTATTGAAAAAAATATCTATATATTATATAATTTAATTAATAATGGAGGACTTATGTTAGGAGAAAATTTAACTCAACTAAAAAACTTTGAAGCTCAATTAAAACAATGCCTAATCACTAGATTTGGTTCTTTTATGCCTAAAGATAAGATTTCTCTATTAAACAATACTCAATATGTTCTTGGTAATGAATTTGCTGATGGTATGAAAAAAGATTCATTCCAAGGTAATATATTAAGACGTATGTTAGATTCAATTATTGATGTAACTTGTATTAAAGAAATATCAGTAAATGGAGTTAACCCTAGTACACTTGTATATGGAAGAGATTTAGAAGATGGTCTTATCGAGTATTATACACAAGAATTACATTTAATCTTTAATATTGATGTAGATGAAAAACCTGAATTACAAGAATTTGTTGAATTAGCTAGACAATTAAAAGAAGTTTATGGAGATGCATTAGACTCAAGAGTATTTACTGATAATGCTAATCAATTATTAGATATTAATTCATTAAAATCAATAATTGGTGATATTGATTTTGATGCTTTAGAGGATTTAATTGAGTTATCTGGTAAAGTTCAAGAAGTTTACGATCCATCTCAATCATGGGATGATAAAGCTCAAAAATTATTAAAGATACAAAAATTAAAAGAAATAGCTAAAAAATGTGATGAGAATGCCGTTAAAAGATTCTTAGAAAAACAAAAGAAAACATCTGATGCTAAAGAAGATAAAGATGTAGATAATAGATTATTTGATGATGTTACTACTAGAAGTGGTAGTGTTCAAATAATATACTTAGATGAAAAGAAATATATTAAATATATAGATAATGATGGAAAACTTCATTTAGTACAAGCATATAATTCAAATAAAGTATCTGATTATTATAGAGATAAAATTAGTAGTTTAGGTCCTGATGAACAATTAGATCCTGAACAATTATTCCATGAATTATGCGAAATAGCTACAGAAGAAAAACTATCTCCTACTACAGACATGGATATGAGTGTTAAAAATTATGATCAACAACGTATGATTAAATTTGTTGATACAAGTGAAAAACTTGGAGAAGAAACACAAGAAAACGTTCAAAATAAACAAACTATACTACATAATGAAGAAGGAACTATTCATGCTATAGGTGGTTATAATGATGTAGTTCATACAGATGATAGAATAGATCATGTAAATGCAGATATTATTAGTGATGGCCAAAATTATGCTAATGATAATGCTACACAACAAAATACTGATGTTGGAGACAAACCATTAACTCCTGAAGAATATAATGAACTATGCATGAAATATGCTAATAATGAACCATTAACTGATGATGAATTAAGAGCATTAATGATGTCTACTCCAGAATTAATGGAAGAAAGACAAGAAATTGAAGAAAAAGGTCCTACTCTATCAATCGGTAGAAAAAATAATAGACAAGCTGCTTTTGCTAATAAATCTATTCTTATTTATATAATAATGATGGTAGCATTTATAGGCGTATTTATTGGAGCAATGATATTTAGTATGACAAATTAAAAAGATGCAAATGCATCTTTTTTTATTGATTCTCTTTAATTTTTTTTCTTATCTCTTCTAATTTAATACTATTTGTTTTTTCAATAGCGTGCTCTACACTATCTTTATTAATACATAATCCTATTACAAATATATATGCAAGTATATAAAACCAGAATAACAAAATTACTATATTTGCTAAGTTTCCATATACCAAATCATATCTAGCTATATGATTAATATAATATGATAAAGAAACTGTAACAAGCAACCAAGATATTGTAGTAAACATAGAACCTTTTCTCACATATTTACTTAGTATTCTTTCATCTGGTGCTATAACATATATAAGCTTAATAATAAAATACATAATAAATAATGATACAGGTAATTGCAATAAAGTATATATAATATTTACAATATCTTTATGATTAGCAAATAGTGGTATATATTTAATTAACAAATTAGATATTGATCTACCAAATAATGGAACTATTAAAATAAATGCAAATAATACTATTACTATAATCATAATTATTAATGATTTAATAAATCTTCTTAATATAGAAGCATTTTCCATATTATAAATTGTATTACTAGCAATAATAATAGCATTACATCCATTTGCTGCTACTATAATACCAATAATAATTGTAAATAATGAACTTGGTGTTAATGAAGCATTAAATAATGGTGTTAATAATTCTGCTAAATTAACTGGTACATTAGTTTCAATAAAATTTTGTACTAAACTAGATGGTAATTTAAATGATGTTAAGAAGTATAATACTAAAGATAAAATTGGTATTATGGCAAGAGTAAAAGAGTATGCCAAATCTGCTGGCAATACTCTTAATTCTTGTGTTAGCATATAACCATAAATACGTTTTATCTTACTCTTCATAACTATTCCTTAGATTTACGAATCATAGCTAGTGAATCATTAACTGCATCTTCAATTGTAGTTTGTTCACTTAATATCATAGCATATCCAATAGATACACCATATTCTTTATTTGGTAATGCATCTGCTAGTTCTCTATTTAATTTATGAATATAAGTTCCTATTTTCTTTTCATCATATCCAACCATATAAACCATAAATTCATCACCATCAGTTCTCATTATCTCAGAATTATCTCTTTGAGTTTTAATAAGAACACTAGCAACTGCTTTAATTTGATTATCTCCTGCTTCATGTCCATCTCTATCATTTAAAGCTTTTAATTTATTAATATCTATTACAATGATAGTTTGTGGATAAACCTTAGCAGAATTCCAAAATTCCATATTATCATTTAAGAAATTTCTATTTTTCAAATTAGTCATAGCATCAAAATAATATAATCTATTTTCTTTATTAGTTTTCTTAATACTATTAACTTTCTTTAATATACCATATATTATAAATACTAATACTAAAGCACCTATAACAATGTATACTAAATTACTAATTATAAAGTTAAATACTCTATTATTTTTAAGTGTCTCTATAACGTCATTAACACTTTCATTTTTAACTTCATTACTACTTAAAGTACTTAAATAGAAGTCAAATAATTGATTAAATGCACTATTTTTCTTCTTAAGTAAGAATGAATTATTTAATTTAATATTATCTACATATCTAATACTATAATTCTTTAAACTAGAACTCTTATAATAATCATATACTTCTTTTTCTATAATTATTATTGAATCTTCATTTATATTTTTTAATAATGACTTAATACTAGCATAATTATTAATTTCAAATAAATTCTTATCAGCCATATTATATTTAAGATTAGTATTAGTTAACATATCTACTGTAGTATGTTTTAAAGTATATAAAGAATTAATAACAATATTATTATCTACATGAGCAAGTACTACATACTCAGAATTTCCAAGTGTTCTAGTACTTTCATAATTATCACTACTCAAAGAATAATAATTAAGTATAATATCTACTTTACTATCAGATAAAGCTTGTGATAATGCTTTAGTATCTTTATATTCAATATATTTATAAGTAACTCCAGTTATATCAGCAAACTTAGATAAATATGTATTAGTAAGACCAGTAAATTTATTACTAATCATACCTTCAAAAGGAATATTATTAATATATCCTACTATAAAATCTTCATTAGTAATTGATTCTTTTTCAATTTCAGTATATTTCTTAGCAGTATAATAAATATCTAAAAAATATGAATTTATTTTAGTATTAATTTGTTTTTCATATCTATAATAAAATTTAGTAAATATACTCTTTAAATTATTATTAGCTTTTTCAAAACTTAAACAATAATATGAATATAAACCATCCATATGATAAACAATATTAATATCATTAGTTATTATTTCATTAATATATTTATATAATGGAACAATACCATATCCTATTGTTTTACCTTCCATAGCATTTTGTAGTGCTACAAAATCATCATATTCTTTTAATGTAACATTTTCATATTCAGTTAAATAATACTTAACTGTATCTATATCTTCTTTTAATACACCTACTGTTTTATAATTAAGATCATTTAATTTATTAATATCTTCTTTTTCACCTAAAACAACAAAATGATCTTTAAATACTAATACATCTTCAGAAGCAATAGTATTTTTATTTACTAATTTTACACTTGCTGAATCAGTAGAAACTATATTTAAATTAAGACCAGTGTTTTCTTTTAATGCATTTAGATAATCATAATATACACCAGACCCATTAAATGAAAATACTGGTAATGGAGTTTGTACATAAACATCCATTGTATTTTTAGAATTATCATTCATCCATTTTTTCTCAGTATAAGAAAAATTATTTACTGTATTAGTTATGTAATATAAGGTTCCAAAGAACCCTAAAACAAGAACGACTATAATTGCAAAAGCAATTATGACACTCTTTCTAGATTTCTTTTTCATATTATTTCACCTTACTCCATACTACTTTAGTACTTGTAGATTTCTTAGCTCCAAATATTGGGAAATTTTCATTTTCTTCTTCACCACTATATGTCAAAATATATTGAACATCATAGAAAGTTAGATTCTCTTCCCCTATTTTTTCTAAAGCCTTAGTAGCTAAAGATTCGGCTGTTTCAATTTTAACAGATGTAGAAAAATCAATATCAATATAAATTATTTTTCCTTTAGTATTTACTACTACTTTACTAATTGATGATTCTTCACTATAAAGTCCTTTAATATCATCACTTAAAGTGTCTGATAATTTATAGTTTTCAATACCTTCTAATCTATCACCATATTTATTAGAACTAGCACCAGCATAGAAATACTTATAAAATAAGAATCCTATCGCAACAAAACATGCTAATAGAATAACTATTAAAGCAGCTAATACTATATTCTCTGATTTGTTACTTTTATTTTTTCTTCTTCTCTTTTTCACAACTACCTCTTCTTTAACCTCACTACTAGGTTCTAACTCATTTAAATCTTTAGTTACTTCAACAGAAGTATCATCTAATAATTCTTTTTTTAATTTGCTTTTCTTTTTAACAACTATTCTAGCTGTCATAGACACACCTTCCCTTGGCTCTAAATATTATACTAATAATTCTTTTTTTTATCAACTATAAACAATTTCTATTGTATATTCATTATACTACATTTATGAATTATTATAAAGGACAAATACGCTTAAAATCTAACTTTTTTGTTGACAAAGTATATTATTTGAAGTAGAATTATATTCACAAGGCATGCAGATGTAGTTTAATGGTAGAACTTCAGCCTTCCAAGCTGCTAACGTGGGTTCGATTCCCATCATCTGCTCCATAAGGTATCTACTTGAAAGTACTCAAGTTTAGATATATATAAAATCAATCCAAGGATTGATTTTTTTTTGCAAAAAAAAGAATGACTATTTAGTCATTCTTTAAAATGCCTTTTCCTACACCTGATGAAAAATGATGTTGTTCAAATGATAAAAAGGACGCATCTTTAGGCATTGGTACATCTTGATGATCTAAATCACAAAAATTAATAGCAGATGTTACAATTGGTAAATAATTTGAAAAAAATCCAATTAATTCATTATATTTATTCCTATCTTTTTCAACCTCTTCGGATACAGCCATTCTAACTCTTTTAATAGCACCTGAATTGGAAAATTTAGTAATTTTAATTATATCTTCCATTTTTAAATCACTTGGATTCTTTAATAATTCAGACATATGGTATAAATATGAGTATATTTCACCACCAAATTCACTCTTTATAGATAGAAGGTGTTTTGAAAATGCAGGAAAACGATAAAATATAAGTCGAATGCATGCTAAAGCATATGTTGTATTTATTATTTTATTTGCAATAGTATTGTAAGTACCACCAATCCCATGTTTAAAAGATTCTTTATTACCACCACCATGGCAAATAGAATAATATACATTTCCATCTTTAGACCTTACAGAAGCTGCTGTTAAAATTGGACTCCCTAATGATACAAGCAAATCTGGATGCTCAGCTATAACTTCCTCCACTGCATCAATCATTTTATCAAAATTTCCATTATGAGCATAAACTATTGTACCATCTAAATCATCTCCATCGCTAAAAAATGGTTTTATATCACATGGTATCCTTTTATCTATACATTTTTTAAATAAAGCTGCAACAAATTTCAATCCATTAATATCTTTAGACATATTGAAATAAAATCGTTTACTATAATTGAGTGCTTTACTCATTGCATTGGGATTAAGACCAACATCTGTTTCAGAAGCAATATCAAATTCATAAAGAGGATTATTAAATGCATGTTCAATAAAACCAGGAAAACCAAAATCATTTATTAAACCAGTATGTATTTTAATGCTATCATAAGCTTTTTTTATAAATATGCTCGATTTATCATTACTTTTATATCTCTTACCTATTTCTTCAGTACTCATATTTGCAATATCTAGCAAATCTGATATTAAATAATCTGATAATTCCGGATTTTTTGCTATAAAACCAGGCGCAACATCACTAATTTTAGTATATCTGTTTTTTGAAATAGTTAAAAATTCATTGTAAAGTGACAACGCTAAATATTTAATCATATCAAAGGTGAAATTTTCCAAATCCTTTAAGGTGATAGTTTCAGTTTTTATAAAAGATCTATGATTAGGTAACATCATTGATTTACTATGTGCAAAGTTAAGACCTTTCTTTTTTGTCTTTGTCCTATCATCATCTTCTAATCTATAAAAACCTTCCTTTAAACAACTGTCCACACAACACTTTATTCCTTCTGGTGTATAAAGTGGAAATTCCATTCTATCTTTTATATCGTTATATCCCATATATATCTCTCCTATAATAATTTTAGCATACAAAAAGCAGATATTACAACCTGCTTAACATTTCTTATACTATATTTGATGAATCAATTAATTCTGAATATACATTTTTTAAATCTTCTTCAGGAATATTTAATTCTCTTAAAACTGCATATGATGTCTCTATATTCATTTTGAAAAAACATTGTTTATCTTCTAACATCTTTTTAATTAATAGATGTTTTTTCTTTTTATCTTCATCATTAGTTTGATTAATTATGTTATTATTTGTTTCAATTAATTTATCTAACATATTTCACCTCTACATTTTTATTCCAGGTATGATCGGAGCGTTATCTCCAACATATCCCATCGTATCATCATCAAAATTAGCTTGTAATTCTTCTTCAGAAATTGGTACTAATCCTTCACCTGGTCTATACATATATCTATTTACAACCATTTTTCCCATTTCATTTGGAAGTCTAGTAGTTATAATAGCTAACGCTTCAGCAGAATCTTCTTTAGAATTTCTTATAATAGAAACTCTAAAATTCTTTTTTATTTCTTGTTCAGTAAATAAAATCTTTTTTAATTGTAATAAATATGAATAAGCATCAATACCAACCATTTTAGTAGCATTAACTTTATTTATTAATATTTCTATTTTTTCTCTTATATCAACTGGTTTTAATTTATCAGTTGTACTTACAAACTGAGAAACTATATCATCAAAAGATTCTTTTTTACCAGGTTCATTTTGACTTATTTTTGCTTCTCTACTTGCTATATATGTGTAAACTTTATTTAATGCTTCTGTAAACTCATTTCTTGACTCTTCATTAACATTTTCACAAACGAGTCCTTCTAAAGGTTGATTTAATTTAGCTTGCATTAAATCACCTTGTAATATTTTAGTAACAGAATCTGCTTTTACTAAATACTTTCCACTTCTAAATTTTAGGAAAGTATGTCCTTCACTATATGAATTAAAATCATTAGAGAATTCTTGTTCACCAGTTTCTCCATAAGCATTCCTTGTCCCTACAAAACGTTTATAATTAATACCTAGTTTATGTAAAAAATATGAATATAATGCATCAAATTCATAACAAACAACTTTATTATTTGTAAGTGAAATATTAGATACATTATCTATAGTTTTATGTTTTTTTGCTAATGGACCTTTTTGATTTATTGCATAAAATTCTTCATCATATGTTAGAGTTTTACACAGTTTAATATAAATATATAAGGCTTTTTCTAAATCATTAAAATCAGGTGATATATCACTTAAAATATGATTTTCTAATTCTTTATCAACTTTAATTTTTTCAATTATTAAATCATCTATATTCAAGTACTCGTTTATCATTTGAACATCTACTATTTTAGATGATTTTATTTCATTTAATCTATTTTTTAATTCTTCATTTACAAAATATTTTTTTGTAACTTCATTATCTTCATAATATCTTCTAACAGCATATAAAAAATGTTCTATTGGAATACCATTAATATCTCCTGCATTAGATAATATATTATTAAATTCTTCATTACTTGTATCCATAAATTGATAAATTAATGTAACTGGAATTACATAACTTTTACCATCTATTACAATTTCATAATTGTTATTTTGAGTTTTCTCTTTATACTTATCATATGATACATAATCCATTACTTGATTATATCGTTCTCTTATTTGAGGTACTTCATTTATATCAATTTGCTTTAATAAATCAACAAGTAACATTCTATCAATATTACATTGATATCTAAAATTTCCTTCTTCACTCACAAACATTGTAACAACTGCAAATAAATCATTTTCATATAATTGTTTTAATTTATCAAATGAATCATCATGAGACATTAAATCTATAATAAATTGTCTACTTATTGTTTTATTTCCAGTGAATCCTTTAAGCGGTAATTGATTAGGATCATTTAAATACTTCTCTGTATTTGGAGAAACTACAATTATTCCTCTATCAACTATTTCTTTTAGATATTTTTTTGAAGGATCTTTACTAATTATTTCATCTAATTTTTTATCATACATAAGCATACCTCAATTATATTTATATTATAGCATATAGTTATTTCCAGTAACAAATGCTAAGTAATCATCTACTCCTAGATTTGGAGTTGGTTTTGTATATTCATAACTTACTAAAGTTTGTTTATCTTCTTCACTAAAATCTTTATAATTCTTTGATGTGAATTCTATTTGTTTACTTTTAACATCCTCTATTGCTTCTTCTAAACTATTATATTCATGTATACCTCTATACATCTCAAAAGAATTTTCAAACCAATACCATTTATTATTTTGTTCAAATAATAAAAAAGTATGTGTTGGTAAATTGCATTCTCTTCCTACTTCAAACCACATAAATATAGTTTTAAAATTATAATTATTTTTTTCAAACCATAATCTTTCTAATTCAACTTGATCCCAACATGTACCAACATTTGAATTTAATACTCCTTCTCCACTTTGAACTATACATTCATTATTCCAATCGTTCCATTCTTCTGAATATTGGTCATAATACTTTTTTCCATTTTTACCTAAAAAACCATATTTTATATTATTTTTCATAAATTCAAGTAGTTCATTAGGAGTTTTTATATCATTAAAAGTCATGTTATCACCAATAAAATTATATCATAAATAAAATTGACTTTAATACATCATTTTGTTAATATAAATATTTATATTGGGGGCATTTGTATGAACAATGATGAAATACTAATTAATTTAAATGATGAAACAAAAACATACATAGATGAGGCTTTTTCTTATTTAGATTTTTTTATACAACATGATCAAGATAATCCATTAGAAAAATATATGGGTATATCTTTTTTAATATCTGCGATTAAAAATAATGAAAAAGTTAGAAAAGTATTTGAAAACTATGGTATTACTTTAGAAAAAATACTTGGTTGTTTTAATTTTCCATTTAAAGAACTATCTTTTTCTAAAGCTGAAGAAACATCATATTTAAAACAAAATAAATTATCTAGTATGTTTACAGCTATTGCTGATCGTATTAAATATAATAATAATTTAAATGATACTAATATTCCTCTATTTGATTTACAAGCACATCAAATACTTGATTATTTTTTAGAATATTATTATGAACCAATAGATGAATTAATGGATAAGTTAGGTGTTAATTTACAAGAAAGTTTATTACAAGATTTAGAAAAAGCTATATATGAATTAGATCATGAATATTTTTGGAAAAAGTATTCTATTGATATAGATGAAGAATTAGAGCCCCAAAATCCATCTGATTATAAAACTATAGATTTTGATAATTGTTCTATTGTTATAAAAAATCCTAATACTGAAAATAGTGAATCATTTATTAGTTTTAAAGATGGTATTGATTTTAAAAAAGCTATTGTTGATGGGAAATATAAACATTCTAGTACTTCTCGTGATATATTAACAAGTAATATAAAGACTAATAAATTATATAGAATATCTAAAATTGGTGGACGTGCTGGTTTAACCGAACAAATTTTAGAAAAAATAATTGATAATACAGATACAATAGATCAAATAACAATACGTTTTTATGATCCTGAAAGTGAAAGTGATGTGTTTCATGTTTCTTTTCAAACTAGCTCATTATTTAGTACTAAGGAAGCTCCTAAAAAGATGAGTGATGTTAGTCCTGAAGTTAAAAAAGAAAATAATAGAGTTTTTGATACTCCATATTTAAATAAAATTGGTATTGATTTAACGGCACAATCATATTTAAAAGATCCTTGTGTTGGTAGAGAAAAAGAATTAAAAGCACTTGAAACTAAATTACTATACCCTGAAAGAGATGCTTCAGTTATTATAACTGGACCAAATGGATGTGGTAAATCTACTTTAGTTGAAGGTCTTGCTTACAGAATTAAAAAAGGTCTTGTACCAGATTCATTAAAGGATACTAGAATAATTAAAATTAGTAGCGGTGATTTAGTAGCAGGTACTCAATATGTTGGTACTTTAGAAGAAAAAATTAATCGTATACTTAATGAAACATTTACTAATAAAAATGTAGTTGTATTCATGGATGATATTCATCAAGCTATTGGTGCTGGCAAAACATCTAATAGTGATAACTCTGTAGCTGAGTTATTAAAACAACATATTGGAAATGGAGCAATAAGAATTATTGGTGCTACATCTACTCAAAATTATGATTATTATTCTGAAGAAAATCCTGGTTTTATTAGTATATTTGAAGAAATTAAATTACCAGAATTAGATTTAGATACTATGCATTCTATTCTTGATAATTTAATAGAAAGTTATAATAAATTTGCTAAAGCTAAACTATCAGTTTCAGAAGAAAAAAGAGATATAATTATTAGGTGGTTATTAGAAACTACTGAACATTTAGTTTATAATAATAAATCTAGTAGAATTCAAATAGCATCAAGAGTAATTAAACATGCATATGCGCTTGCAGATCTTGATAATAGAACTGAAGTTACATATGATGATATTAAAGAAGCACTAATGGGTGAAGAAAAAATATCTAAGTATACTAGAGAAACTGCTGTTAAAGCATTAAGTGGATTAAAACCACCAGTACCTAGAGATAATGTTATTGATTTTAATAAATTATTATTAAACATGAAGTAGTCTAAAGACTACTTTTTTTGTTATAATTAAATTGAGGTGAAATATATGCCATCTATCGTAACACATCATCTTTTTGCTAAAGATATTGTTGATAAATTACAATTAAATGTTAATAACAATTATTATATCTTTGCTCAAAGCCATGATTATTTATACTATAGTTTAAATAAAAAATATAGATCTTTAGCGCATACATTTCATATTAAAAATACTCAAAAATATATATTAAATATAATTAAATATATAAAAGATAATAAACAATTAAGTAATATTAATACCCTATCCTATTTATATGGAACAATAACTCATTATGTTTTAGATAGTACTATGCATCCATATATATTTTATAAAAGTGGATTAAAATCTTCAGATCATAGAGAAGTAGAAAGAAATATAGATGCTCTATTATATGAAAAGAAAACTAATAAATTATATAAAGATTTAAATATATCTAAATCTATAATAATACATCCATTATTTACAAGAAATCTTATGAGATGTATAGATTATGCATATGAAGAAACATATAATATTAAAAATGCATCCAAATATTATTTAAAGAGTATTAAAGATGCTAGAATACTATTTAGTGTTACTTCTAAGGATAAATTAGGTATTAAATTATTTATTTATAGAATTGTTGATAAAGTGTTTAAAACTAAATCATATTGTTTATCTAATCATATTAAGGGAAATGAATCATATTTAAATATTAGAAGAAAAAAATGGAATCATCCTTGTATTAAAACTGCTATATATAAAGAATCTATAAATGATTTATATGAAGAAAGTATTAAAAAAGCTACTAATATAATAAATAATATTAATAAATATTTTGAAAGTAAAATTACTATTAATGAATTATCTAAATTTATACCTAATGTTAGTTATACAACTGGTATATTAATTGAAGAAAATAAAAAAATGAATTATTTTGAATAATTCATTTTTAATTTGAATAATTTACATTCATTAATGATATTTCTACCTTATCATAATCTATTATTCTATAATCATCTACACTAACTACAGGTATATATATTGAATCATTACATGTATTATTTTTATCTACATCTTCACATTCACCTATACTAGCTGCAATGATTTTATTGTTTTTATAGAATAGACCTAATACTTTAGCAGAAATAGTTTTATTAGATTTATTCTCTATTTTAAAATTAATTAATTCTTTATCATCAGAATCAGTTTGTTCTAATTTTACATTATTATAAATATCTTTATAATTATCATACATATTTCCAGCTGCATCATTTTGAAGTTCATATGAATCATATTTATTCTCACTTGATATTTCTACTATATAATATCCAGATTGTTTATTATATAAACTTATATATCCTGTTTCACTTGCTAATTCTTTTTTAGATGAATCATATAATTTAACAGTTGAAAAGATTGTAATATTATTAGAATTATTATTAGTAGCTTTTAGTAATAAACACTCTTCACCAAGATCACTTTTAATAATACCTAACTCTTCTACTTTAACATTATCTAATAATTTGTTATCAGATGTTTCTTCTTTTTTACACCCATATAATACCAAGCAAAGAATTAATACAAGAAATAATATTTTCTTTTTCATTTTCTTTCCTCAGAAACAACTATGCATTCTTCATCATTCTTACAACAAGAAAATGTTTTAATACCATTTTCATATTTATAATGTTCCATATATTCTTTACCATAAGATTCACATTTATTTGGTCTTAAATAAAGATATATTCCAGTACCAATAATTAAAAGTACAATAAGAATAATAAATATTGTTAATAAACTAAAAGGTTTCTTATCCATATTACATCTCCATTTGAACTGATTCTGTTTTAACTTCTTCCATTGGATTATTTTTAATATTAGTCATTTTAACTTGTTCAGCATTAATAATATTAATTATTTCATCCATAATTTGTATTTCATTTGGAGCAGTCATACTAGTCTTTAGAGTTCTAGCTTTAAATTCTAATTCTTGCATAGTTGTAATAATTCTATTTAATTCTTCATCATCTATTACTCCATCTGATTTCATTTTTTCATATTCAGCTTGATATTCTGCTAAAGCACTTCTTAATGTTGAAGCAATAGTTTCAATATTATCAGATGCATCCAAATCTTTAAATTTTTTATTCATATAACCTCCATTATTTTGTAATAATAATGTTTTTTAATTTTTTTAAAAATTTTCTAATTAGCATTTTTCTTCTTAAGTTTTTTTGTAATTCATCTAATTGTTCTTGTTCTTCTTTATCTTTATCATAAATTGTCTCTAAAATATCAGTTCTATTAAATGCTAATTCTTTTCTATATAATCTAATATCTCTGTCCATTAGCAAGGCCCCTTACTACAATCATCTAATTTTATAATATTGTTTGGTTCACAGTATTTAATATATTTATTTTTATTTAATTGATCACAATATATAATAACTTCACTACGAGTTTCAAAACTACGATTTAATTCTAAAACATATGTATTATCATATAAATTTCTAGAATAACTTAGATCAGATATGCTATCAAAAAAATCTTCTTTTTCTTCATTTGTAGCATCATCATAAAATGTAATAATAACTTCATTATTTACAAAGTCTCTATCATGTATAGGTTTATATTCTCTTATAGGAAGCGTTGTAGGTTTTAAATTATCTCTATAATAATTAAAACCTATAACTAATAATACTAATACTGCTAGTGAAATACAAACAATTTTATTTCTTTTATTCACTATTTAAATATACCTTTCCATAGTGTATTAACAGCTTTAGTTGTTGCTTTATTAACAACTTTATTACCAAGTTGTCTAAATATCTTAGTATTTTGTTTTCTCTTCTTTTCAGCTTCTTTTTCTTCTTTTTCTTTTTGTTTTTGGGCCTCTTTTTCTAATCTAGCTTGTTCTTTAGCTTCTTTTTCAGCTTGCTTTTCAGCAGCTAATCTTTGTTTTTCTTCTTCTTTTGCTTTGATAGCAGCTTGCTTTTCTTCTTCAATTTTTTTCTTTTCTTCAGCTATCTTAGCATTTTCTTCATCTACTTTTTCAGTAGCAGAAACTTCATTTTGTTCAGTTTCATATTTTCCATATATACGACTTGATTTAATTAATGAATCTCTTAATTCATCGCTAATAGTCCCCATGAAACTTTGTGGAGGTAAAATCCATGCTCTTTCAACGATGCTTGGTTCACCTTTTTCATCTAAGAATGATATTAAAGCTTCTCCTGTTGCTAATTCTCTAATAGCATCTTCTGTTTTAAATTTAGGATTTGTTCTAAATGAATTAGCAGCAGCTTTGATAGCTTTATCATCACTTGGAGTATAACTTCTAAGTACATGTTGTACTTTATTACCAAGTTGAGAAAGAATATCATCTGGTACATCACTTGGTGATTGAGAAATAAAGTATACACCTACTCCTTTAGAACGAATTAGTTTTACAACTTGTACTATTTGTTTAGTAACAGCAGGTGACATTTCAGAAAAGATTAAATGTGCTTCATCTAAGAATAATGCAAGTTTAGGTCTTTCTAAATCTCCTACTTCTGGTAAATTATCATATAAATTATTTAACATCCATACTAAGAATACAGCATATAATGTTGGCTTTTTAAATAGTTCTTGAGCGTCAAGTACATTTACAAAGCCTTTACCATTATAGTCAAATTGCATTAAGTCAAATAATTGTAATTCTGGTTTACCAAAGAATTCAACTCCGCCCTCTTGTTCAAGCATTAAAATATTTCTTTGAATTGCCCCAACTGTTTGAGTAGTAATGTTTCCATACTTAGTTATATATTTATCTTTATTATCTCCTACATAAAGTAATAAACTCTTTAAATCTCCAAGATCTATTAAATGCATTTCTTCATCTTTAGCAATTTGGAATACTATTGCAAGTACTCCTTCTTGAGCATCAGAAAGTCCAAGTAATATTGATAATAATCTTGGTCCAATACTTTCAACTGTTGTTCTAATTGGATGACCCATTTTCTTAAATACATCAAAGAAAGTTACTGGAAATGATTGATATGTGAAATCTTCTAATTTTAATGAAACAACTCTCTTATCAACATTTTCATTAGGTTCTCCTGCTTTACATATACTAGCTAAATCTCCTTTAACATCAACATATAATACTGGAATACCAGCGCTAGAAAATGATTCAGCTATAACTTTAACTGTTGTAGTTTTACCACTACCACTAGCTCCTGTTATAATACCATGTCTGTTAGCCATTTTTGGTAAAATACATAGTTCATGATCTCCATTTTTACCTATTACTAATTTGTTATTTTTATACATTTTATTTTCCTCCTACCATATTCATAAACTCTTCTTCAGAGATTATTTTAATATTTAACTCATTAGCCATTCTATTTTTAGTAGATGTTGAATTAACATCATTATTTATTAAATAATTTACTTTACTAGAAATGCTTGATACTACTTTACCACCATTTTGTTCAATAAATTCTATCATTTCATCTCTATTATTAAAATTATTTATAGATCCTGTTATTACAAATGTTAAATCTTGTAATTTATTTCCTTTATCATTACCTTTTTCAAAATCTAATTCTTTTATCAAGTCATCTAATTCATGAATAAATTCTTCATTTGTAAAATATCTTATCCATTCCTTAGCTATTACATCTCCTACTCCATCAATAGCACTTAACTCTTCAAAAGTAAGATTTCTAACTTTATCAAAATCATTATTGTATTTATTACATATTAATTTAGCTCTTGATACTCCTATTTCTGGAATACCTAATGCATATATGAAGTTTGGTAATTTAACTTTTCTTGATTTATTAATACTATCTAACATATTTTGATATGATTTTTCACCAAATCCATCATAATTAACTATTTCATCTTTATAATCATCTAAATGATATAAATCTCTGTAACTAGTAAGTATTCCTTCACTAATAAATCTAGATAATATTTGATCTGATATTCCATCTATATTCATAGCATTTCTACTAGTAAATAAACTTAATCTTTTAATTAATTTAGCTGGACAAAAGTCATTATTACAATATAAGTATTTAACTTTATTTATTGTTTCAATAACTGTTGGTTCTCCACATACTGGACATTTATCAGGTATTTTAATATTATCACTCATTGTTAAGTTATTAGCAACTTGTGGAATGATCATATTAGCTTTAAATACTTCAATAGTATCTCCTATACCTAAATGTAAATTACCCATTATAGATAAATTGTGGAGGGATGCTCTTGAAACAACAGTTCCTTCTATTTCAACACTTTCAAATACTGCCACTGGGTTTATTAAACCAGTTCTTGATGCCATCCAGTCTACACTTAATAATGTTGTTTCAACTGTTTCATCTTTCCATTTGAATGCTATTGAATGTTTTGGATACTTGGCTGTACTACCTAAGCTTTCTCCATAAGCACTATCATCAAATGTAAGAACTAAACCATCACTTGGTATATCATAAGTTTTAATTTTTTCTTTGAAGTTTAATACTTCTTCTTCCATTGTTGAAGAAGTAACTTCTACTCTTTCAACTGTTTCAAATCCTAATGAATCTAACCAATCAAATTGTTCTTTCTTAGAATTTGGTATATTAGTATCTGCTTCTATTAAAGCAAATATTATTATATTTACATTTCTTTTTGCTGTTACACTACTATCTAATTGTCTAACACTTCCACTACATAGATTTCTAGGATTCTTAAATTGTAATTCTCCATCACTAACATTATCATCATTCATTTTATTGAAATCAGAATATTTAATAATAGCTTCTCCTCTTACAACAAGATCTCCTTTAAATGGAATTTCTAATGGTATATTTTTAAATTTCTTAACATTTTCTGTTACTACTTCACCAATAATACCATTACCTCTAGTTACACCACTAAATAATTTACCTTTTTTATATGTAAGAACTATTGTAAGACCATCTAATTTCCAAGATAATAATCCTTTTTTATCACCAATAAATGATTTTAAATCATCTATACTTTTAGTTTTAGCAAGAGATAGCATTGGGCTTGGATGTTCAACTTTCTCTAATGTTGCTGATACTTCAGTTTCTACATTAATAGTAGGACTATTAGAAAGAGTTGTTTGAGTTTCTTTTTCAAGGTTAACTAACTCATCATAAAGCTTATCATATTCATAATCACTCATGATTGGAGAACTAAATTGATAATACTGTCTAGCAGCCTCATTCAATAGTTCAACAAGTTCTTCCATTCTACGTAGTTTTTCTTCCATAATACCCTCCGCTTTACATATTAATATTATACCATAATTTATTATTATATTTTTATATTTTTTGTGATAAAATGATTGTAGGTGATTATATGACTACTAGTAAAAAACACAATGTTATTTTTTTAGATTATGATGGTGTTATAAGTATACCAAGTGATAACTTTAAAGAGAACATTGTTAATGAACAAGCAATTAAATATTTAAATCAATTATGTTTAGATTTTGACTTTGATTTAGTTATTAGTAGTTCATGGAGAAAGTATCCAAAATATAAAGATTTATTTTATAGTTTTGGAATAGATAAAGATATTAAAATACTTGGTTGTACTGAAATAAATAATAAAGGTAGAGTTGAACAAGTTAGAGATTATATAAAAGAACATGAACATGAAATAGATAAATTTTTAATATTAGATGATGCTTATTTTCCTGGTCATTTAGGTGAACATTGTGTACAATGTCCTCCTAATATGGGATTTACTAAAAATAAATATATTGAAGCATTAGATAAAATTCAAAATATATAAAAAAACACTTTTAAAAGTGTTTTTTATTTCTTTAATAAATCTCTAATTTCTTCAAGTAATTTAACTTCATCAGATTTAGCTGGAGCTTCTTCTTTTGGTTCTTCTTTTTTCTTAAATTTATTCATAGCTTTTACTACAAAGAATATACATACAGCTACAATTAAGAAATCAACTACTGCTTGAATGAAAGCACCATAATAAATAATAGTGTCACCAGCAATATTCCATCTTAATGAAGAAAAGTTAAGCCCACCTAAAGCTAAACCTACAATTGGCATTAAAATGCAATCTACTAATGCTGTTACTATTTTTCCAAATGCAGCACCAACAATTACACCTACTGCCATATCCATTACATTTCCTCTAGAAATAAACTCTTTAAATTCTTTAATTACTCCTTTAGCTTTTTCTTTCTTATCCATGATATTCCTCCTAAGTACATTATAACATAAATGTGGAATTGTTGTGGAAAAAATATATAGATTTTAATAATTATTAAATATATAATTATATTGGAGTGATTGATATGTTTAAATATGAAAATGATTCTAGAAAAGTTAAAAAGGGACAAACATTTATAGCTATTAAAGGTCTTACAGTAGATGGACATGATTATATAGATAAAGCTATAGAAAATGGAGTTTCTGAAATAATTTGTGAAAAAGATCTTGATATAGATATTCCATATATAAAAGTAGATAATACAGAAGAATATGAAAAAGAATTGTTAAAAAAAGAATATGGTAATATTTTAGATAAATTACATATAATTGGAGTAACTGGTACTAATGGTAAAACTACAAGTTGTTATTTAATATATCAAATGTTATTATCACTTGGTATTGATGCAGCTTACATTGGTACAATTGGTTTTTATCATAAAGATGAATTTATTGAATTAAATAATACTACACCAGATATTTTAATTGTTTATAGATTGTTAACTGAGGCATATGAAAAAGGATGTAAATATGTAGTTATGGAAGTATCATCACAAGCATTATCATATGATAGATTATTTGGTATTAATTATGATGTAATTGGATTTACTAATCTAACAGAAGATCATTTAGATTATCATAAAACTATGGAAAACTATTTAAATGCTAAATTAATGATATTAGATCATTTAAAAGATAATGCAGTAATTTTAGTTAATAAAGATGATGAAAAACATACCTATTTTAAAAAAGATGGTCATAAAGTATTATCATTTGGATACAATGCAGATTATGAAATATTAAATTATGAAATAGATCCTGCTGAAACTAAACTTAAATTTAAATATGATAATAAAGAATATGATGTAGTTATTCCTTTAACAAATATGTTTAATATTTATAACTACTTAACTATGTTATCTATTGTTAATAATTGTGGATTTAGTATAGAAGATATTATAAAACATACAAATGAATTAAAAGCACCTAAAGGTAGATGTGAAGTATATAAAGTAAAAGAAGGATTTGCTGTTATAGATTATGCTCATACACCAGATGCTGAAGAAAAAGTTATTAAAGCATATAATGAGCTTAAGAAAAATAGAACTATTACAATAATTGGATGTGGTGGTGATAGAGATCCTAAAAAAAGACCTATTATGGGTAATATAGCAACTACTCTATCTGACTATACAATATTTACTAATGATAATCCTAGAACAGAAGATCCAAATAAAATAATGGATGATATTTTAAAAGGTGTTAAAACTAAAGATAATTATGAAGTAATATTAGATAGAAAAAAAGCTATACATCATGCTATTGATATAATGCAAAAAGATGATATTTTATTGATACTTGGTAAAGGTCATGAAAATTATCAAATAATTGGTAAAGAAAAACAACATCTAGATGATGCTGAAGAAGTATTAAATTATAAAGAGTCACTATAAAGTGACTCTTTTATATTCTATTTCTATCCATTTCATTACCAAATTAACTAAATAATCTATTTCATCATTAGTAAGAACTCTACCCTTAGGAATATTATGCCATTTATATAAACATGTTCTACAACAACACCCACATGCATGCATGGCTATAAATACTGGATGATTTTTCATAGGAGTTTGTTTTCCATCATTCTTTGGATTAGCATCCCCTATTTTACTTCTTATAAAATCATATGCATGTTCTTTAATTTTATCCATGCCTTTATCATTTATATAATCAATCATATATTTTCTTAAATGAAAACTACTTCTAAATTTAGATTTTGATAATGAATATAATTTTTGATTCATTTTTTCTTTCATAAGCCCTAATTAAAAAATTCATCATTTGATGAATCTTTTATATTACTTTAAGTAATACTAATAATACTAGTAATACTACTCCAGGTAATCCAAATATTCCAACTACAAGAGAAGTAATAATGTTTAATGGAATATGAATTAGACCAGTCCAATTGATTACCCAAATTACCACAAAACCGATAATTGCGTTAACAATAAGAGCAACTAATTTCTTACCATTTAAATGAAATACAAACTTAGCAAGACAGATTACTATTAAAGCAATAGCTAGTATATATAATAAATGTGTATCCATAAATACCTACCCTTTCTTAAAAATATTATAACATATTTTATTTAAAAAATATATTCTATATGCTATACTTATAATGGTAACAATAGGAGAATGAATATGAAAAGGAAAATAGCAGCAATTAGTATATTAGTATTACTATTAGGATTCTTTACATTTAACTTTATAAGTGTAAAAGCAGATTCAGGATGGGACTCAGATTATGACTCTGGATGGGATTCTGATTGGGATTCAGACTGGGACTCTGATTGGAGTTCAGATTGGGATGATGATGATTGGGATTCAAGTAGTCACTATAGTGGAGGTTCTGGTGGTGGTATAAGTGCTTTTGGATTTTTTATATTCATCGTAGCACTTGTAATAATAATTAGTTTATCGCAAAGTAATAACAATACACCTGAGAGAAGTCAAGGTAATTCTAACTTCAATAAATCTGTTGATGAAGAAGAAATTAAAAAACATATTCCTAATTTCAATAAAGAAGTTTTCTTAACTCAAGCATATAATAATTTTATAGCTGTACAAAATGCATGGAGTGAATTTGATTATGATGCATTAAGAAAATTATTATCTGATGAATTATATAATACATACCATTCACAATTGGTTGCATTAAAAGCTAAAAAACAAAAAAATGTTATGTCAGATTTTGTTAAAAAGAATATAGATATTACTAATATGAAAGTTGATGGATATCATATTTCATTAAAAGTATCATTAACAGTTGCATTCTTTGATTATGTAGTTGATAAAGAAGATAAAGTTATTAGAGGAACTAAATCATTTAAATTAAATAATAGTTATGATTTAACATTTACTAGTACATTACATGCTCAAAATAATAAAAAATCTAAAAATTGTCCATCTTGTGGTGCTCCTCTTGATGATACTGCAAGTAATGTATGTAAATATTGTAATAGTACTATAGTATTTGAAAATCATGATTGGGTATTATCTAAGAAAGAAATAAGGAGATAATTATGACAGATGAAATAAGAAAATATGATGATGATTTTACTGAAGCAACATTTCTTACAAAAGCAGATCATATATTTATAATGATATTATCTGCTATTATGGAAAATGATTTATCTAGTGTAAAACATTATTTAAGTGAAGATGTATATAATCATTTTGATGAATTAGTTAAAAGTTATGAAAAAGATAAAGTAATACGTTTATTTGATGAAATGAATGTTAAATCAACTGATATAGTAAATTATACAGTTGAAGATAATAATCTTAATATTAAAGTATTATTAGTATCTAGATATATGGATTACTTTATAGATGAAGATGGTGAATTTAAATCAGGTATTAATGATCATAGAATAGAATTAGAACATCATATTACATTTACTAAAAGATTAGATGCTAAAGATTTAGATGAAGTAAGAAGATGTCCTAGTTGTGGTCATAGTTTAGATATCAATGCTAGTGGTTTATGTCCATATTGTGGTCAAACTATTGATATGAGTGATTATGATTATATAATTACTGAAATTGATAACATTTAAAAAGAGTGCTAAGCACTCTTTTTTATTCCCATTTCCAATTTTTTATCTCAGGCATATCTTCGCCATATTCATGAATGTATTCTTTATGTTCAACTAATTTGTTTTTACACCATTCAATTAATGAAGCAGATCTATCACCTAATTGTGGTAAATATTTTAATGCATCTATTACTAAATGATATCTATCAAGTTTATTTTGGACTTTCATATCAAATGTTGTAGTAATAGTACCCTCTTCTATATATCCATGAACATGGATATTTTTATTTGTTCTCTTATATGATAATTGATGTATTAAATGAGGATATCCATGATATGCAAATATTACTGGTTTTTTCTTAGTAAATAATGCATCAAATTCTTCATTTTCTAAACCATGTGGATGGTTATCACTACTTTGTAATTTAAATAAATCAACTACATTAACTACTCTTATTTTTAATTTAGGGAAATGTTCATTTAAAATCTTAACTGCTGCTAAAGTTTCTATAGTTGGAGTTTCACCAGCGCAAGCCATTACTAAGTCTGGTTCTTTTCCTTCATCATTAGAAGCAAATTTTAATATTCCTAAACCTTTAGTGCAATGTTTAATTGCCTCATCCATTGTTAACCATTGTAATCTTGGATGTTTAGATGCAATTATAACATTTATATAATTTTTAGATCTAATACAATGATCAAAACAACTAATTAATGTATTTGTATCAAATGGTAGATATATTCTTGTTATATCTGCCTTTTTAGTTACTAAGTGATTAATAAATCCTGGGTCTTGATGAGTAAATCCATTATGATCTTGTTGCCATGCATATGAAGTTAAAATATAGTTTAATGATGCTATATCAGCTCTCCAAGGTAAATCTTGACATACTTTTAACCATTTAGCATGTTGAGATGCCATTGAATCAACTACTCTAATAAATGCTTCATAACTATGGAAGAAACCATGTCTACCAGTTAATAAATATCCTTCTAACATACCTTCACATAAGTGTTCAGATAATACTGAATCAATTACTCTACCATAATTATTTAAATATTCATCAGTTGGTAAAGTAATACCATTCCATTGTCTATATGTTGATTCAAATATATGATTTAATCTATTTGATAATGCCTCATCTGGTCCAAAGATTCTAAAGTTTTTATTATGTTCATTTAAAGTAATAATATCTCTAATAAATTTACCAAGTTCCATCATATCTTGTTTAACAACAAATCCTGGTCTTGGAACATCTATTGCATATTCTCTAAAATCTGGAACATTTAATTCTTTTAATAATTTTCCACCATTAGCATGTGGATTAGCACCCATTCTTTGATTTCCTTTTGGTACTAAAGCTTTTAATTCTTTCTTAATAGTTCCATTTTCATCAAATAATTCTTCAGGATGATAACTCTTTAACCATGCTTCTAATATTGGTAAGTTTTCAGGATGTTCTTTATTTACAACAACTGGTACTTGATGTGATCTAAAGCTTCCCTCTACCATCTTACCATCTATTTTCTTTGGTCCAGTCCATCCTTTAGGTGTTTTGAATATAATCATAGGGTATTTAGCACGTTTATTTAAATGTTTTTTACTCTTGATACCCTTTATATCAGCTATACATTTATCTAATGTTTTAGCCATTAATTCTTGTAATTTATCTATAGAAGTTGCTTCTACCATATAAGGAGTATATCCACAACCTTCAAAGAATTTAATTAATTCATCTTTTGGCATTCTAGCAAATATAGTTGGGTTTGCTATTTTATATCCATTTAAATGAAGTATTGGAAGTACAATACCATCAGTAAGTGGATTAATTATCTTATTTAAATGCCAAGAAGCTGCTAAAGGACCAGTTTCTGCTTCTCCATCACCTACTACACAAGCAGCAATTAATGATGGATTATCAAGTACTGCTCCAAAAGCATGAGCAAGAGAATATCCAAGTTCTCCTCCTTCATTTATACTACCTGGTGTTTCAGGTGCTACATGTGAAGAAATACCACCTGGAAAACTAAATTGTTTAAATAGTTTCTTTAACCCCTCTTCATCTTCTGTAATATTAGGATATGTTTCTGTATATGTACCTTCTAAATATGTATTAGCAACCATTGCTTGTCCACCATGTCCAGGTCCAGATATATAAATCATATCTAAATTATGTTTTTTAATTATTCTATTTAGATGCATGTAAATAAAATTTTGTCCAGGAGCTGTACCCCAGTGTCCTACTACATTTGGTTTTACATGTTCTAATGTTAAAGGTTCTTTTAATAATGGATTATCTTTTAAATATAATTGTCCTAAAGATAAATAATTAAGTGCTCTAAAATAAGCATTCATATTATTTAATTCTTTATCACTTAATACTTTCATATTTCCCTCCTTATTCTAAAAATATTTTACTACATTTTATATTTATTTTAAACATTATTTAACATCAGCACCTTGTTCACTTGCTGCTTCTTTTAATCTTTCTGAATTTTCTTTTTCAGAAGTTCCTACAGATAATCTAGTTTCACTAAAATCGCATCCAGTCATATTAACTCCATTAAAACTTCTAAATTTATGTATATTATTATCTCCAAATCTAGAATAACTTAAATCTTTCTTAAATACTTTTTGAGGATCTATATCTAAATTAGTAAATCTAAAATCTATATCTGTAGCTATCATATTATTACAACTTATATTACTTAAATCAAAATATTTAAGTATACTAATAAACTCTTTTTTAATAGCTTTACTTCCATCTGGATTAACATCAAATAAGAAATCTTCATTTATTGGAATAGTATGATGTAATCTTCTAATAGTAAAGTTTTCATCAGGATTTTTAATATGAGATATTACTTGTTGTAAATCTTTTATCATAATCATTGTTTCTTTATTTTGTTCTTCTCTTAATTTATCATTTACATCATTTATTCTTTCAAGTTCTAAATCATAATTATTATTTTCTTCTTTTCTTTCCTCTCTTCTTTCATTTTCAAGATTATCATCTTCTAAAGTTTCCAAACTATTTTTAACATAATTATAATATTTAAATAATGCACATATAGAAATATCTTCATCTATATCATTTATCATACTTTGAATAATATCAATTGTTACAGATTCATTTTCTAGTACACCTTTTCTTACTTTAGAAGATATACTATTAGATAATAAAACTATATTTTTATTTCTTTTATTGGAAGCTATATTAAATAATAATTCTTCATCTTCAATCATAGATAATTTATCTAATACACCTTGAGGTATATTAATATTACTAGCTATAGCTCTATACTCATCTATATTATTAGATCTTAATTCATTAATAATAATTGTTTGTGGACAATGTGGATTTTTAATTATTTCTAATTTTAAATCAAAAGCATTATTCTTTTCATATATTTTACCTAATATATCTTCACTACAATTAATATTTTTAGCAAAAGAATATCTTGCTGTATATCCCAATTTACTTCTATAAATCATATTTAATAATTCATCAGTCATATTAACATTACTAGCTATATCCGATATTTCTTTCATAGTTAAATTATCAGCATTAGATGAATATTTTAATAATACATCTTTAGGACATATTTCATTTGCTAAATTAACTTCTTTAATCATTCTAAAAAGCTTTTTAGGACATTTTTTATTATTCATCATATGTGAATAAATTAATTTATCATTTGTTGAAATTAAAAGATTTAATATTTCTCTAGGACAATTTTCATTTTCTATAACATTATATTTAGTTATTTTATCTTCATATAATTCTTTTAATATATCTTGTGGTGTATTTTTATTCATAGAAATACATAATTTAATATCACTATCATTCTTATTATAATATTCTTTTATTACATCACTAGGACAATAATCTAAAGATAAATACATAATTAAAGAATCTTTAGATAATCTATCTAATTTATTTTTAATATTCAATAATATGCTTTCTAAATTATCCATAGCATTCACCTATTTTATTCTAAGTATATTTTACCATAAAAAAAAGAGTTATAAAACTCTTTCGCATAAATCTTCGTATTTATTTCCTCTAGGAGTAATTACAAATTGTCTTGTATTTTCATCAACAATTTTAATTCTAATATCTAATCTATTTTTAGGCAGAATATCCTCTATTAAATCAGCCCATTCAATAATACATACTCCTTTTTTATTAAAGTACTCAGGAATACCTATATCTTGCTTAATATCAGCAAAACGATAAACATCCATATGAAATAATCTCATTTCTGCTCCATCATATTCTTTAATAATGTTAAATGTTGGAGAAGTAATATTATCTTTTATTCCTAGTGATTTTGCAAATGCTTTTGCAAATACAGTTTTTCCACTACCTAAATCTCCTTCAAGACATATAACCATATTTGGAAATTTTTCTGATTCTATGTTCTCTGCTAATTCCATTGTTTCATCTTCAGAATATGTTGTTACTTTATATTGCATTTATATCACCATAATCATTGTATCATTATTAGAAAAATATATACAAGACTTTTTGTCTATTTTACATATTATTTAATAAAATAAAAAAATGACTTTTTACAGTCATTAGTTTTTATTCATTCTTGTAAAACAAGCAAGTACTAAGAATACTCCGAAAATTCCAAGAGCAGCAGTTTTACATTGTTTAATAAATGTGAAGAATCCTTCATAGTTTTCCATATTTGCAGCAGGTTCTACTTGTGATTCAAGAACTATACCAGCAATTGCAACAATTGCAGCTAATGCAGCAATTATTAAGAAAATATACATTAAGTATCCACCAGGCATAGTACTCTTTCTAGTTCTTTTTACAGGAGTTCTTCTTACTACCTTCTTAGTTGTTGTTGTTTTAGCAGGAGCTTTCTTCACTGCTTTACCACTTTTTTTAGTAGCCATTACACTTCACCAACCTATTCTTAATATCATATTAACAAAAAAACGCCTTAAAAACAATACATTATATTATATTTACTAATTTTTTACATCTTTATTTATAAATATAATATTACCTAAATAATAGAAAAATATCATGTAAATAATATCAATAATAATTCCACTTTTCATACTAAGATGTATACCAAGTTCATTATTCATTTCATTTAAAGCATTAATATCATTAAATATATTAAAATCCAAATATGGTAAAAAAGTATATTCTATAATATTAAATTCTATTCCAAAAAATACCTGAGATATTAAAGTAGAAAAAGTTAATATAAATATATCTATTCCAATACATACAGCAGTATTTTTAATACTAGTTGATATAAATAATATAAATGTTGCCATAAAAAATAAAGGTACTGAATACTTAATAAATTTAATTATAAAACTATAATCTATCTTATCAATAATAACTAAATATATAAATAATATGTAAAATATAATCATAATCAAATATAAATAAATACTTAGTAATTTAGATAAATATATTTTCCATCTTTTAATTGGTTTAGTTAAATAATATTTTAATGATCCATTTTCTATTTCAGAAGATATACTTCCTCCATAAAATATAATCATATATATTCCTATAAAAGGTATTAAAGAATAAGATGTAGATAGAACATCTTCTTTTCTTGTTTTATATATAAATAAAATAACTATTAAAAATGTTATTAAAGATATTAATATTTTAATAATGCCTACTTTCTTAATTTCATTTATTAACAATTTAAATATTACATATATTGTATATAATTTATTCATTATTATTTACCATATCAAAGAATTCTTTTTCAATAACATTTTCTTTTTCATATATTCTATAAACATTTATATTATTAAATATTAATTCCCTATTTAATCTACTAATAGTATTATCAGATTCATATACTTCTAATTCTTCATTAATACAATAATCTTTTAATAATAATTTAGCTTTAGAAAAATCATCTACTTCAAATAATATATTTTTCTTTTTAACATTCTTATCTATTTTTTTAATATCTACTATTTCACCATTATTAATAAATATAACTTTATCACATATACTTTCTATTTCACTTAACATATGTGAAGATATAATTATAGTTGTATCTTTCATTTCTTTTAATATATCAAATATCTTTTTGACACCTATTGGATCTAATCCATTAGTAGGTTCATCTAAAATAAGTATTTTAGGCTTATTTAAGAGAGATTGAGCTATTCCTAACCTTTCTTTCATACCAAGAGAATATGTTTTGAATTTACGTCCTAAATACTTTTCCATTTCAACTATTTTAACTATTTCTTCAACAGTATCATCAGATATATTTTTAAACATAGATTTAAATATTTCTAAATTCTTAGAACCACTTATATTTTTATATAAATCAGGTGTTTCGATTAATGTACCAACAATAGACATAGCTCTTTCAAATTCAATATTTAAATTATAATCATAATAATATATATCACCACTATCCATAGAATAAAGACCAGTCATAATTTTTAATAATGTGGATTTACCTGCTCCATTTTTACCTACTAAACCAACTATTTCTCCTTCATATACATCAAAATTAATATCTTTAAGTACCAATCTACCACCAATCTTTTTATTCAAATTTCTAACTCTAATACTTCTTTCCATACTTACCCTCCATAATAGTGAGTATATATGTTTAAAATAGCCATTTCAAATTGATAAAATAGATTTATTATTTAATAAATGTAATATAAAAATAATAAATTTCTAAGTAAAAAATATGTTATTAAACATATTTTTAATTATAATTTTATATTTTAAACAAAATAAAAAAACTTATAGAAATTAATCTATAAGTTTATTTTATTATTTCTTTTTAGTAGCTAATGATACTCCACCAGATACTAAGTGTGCAGCTGTTAATCCTAATGATGCTGGAATTGCAATTGCTACACCATTAACAAAGATGTATGTTAATACTAAACCTGTGAATATTAATCCTGTTGCTTTAGCAATAACAGTTGAAACATTATGTATTTTTCCTATTATTTCAGGTTTAATTCTAGGTTTTTTCCCTTTATCCTTGTCTTTGTCTTTATCCTTGTCTGGATCTTCTGGATCTGTTCCAGTTCCTGAACCATCTCCTGTTCCGTCTCCTGATCCTCCACCTGGGCCATCTGGACCATCTGGTTTCTTATCTTTGTCTGGATCTTCTGGATCTGTTCCATCTCCTGAGCCATCTCCAGTTCCATCTCCTGATCCTCCACCTGGACCGTCTGGGCCATCTGGTTTTTTGTCTTTGTCTGGATCATCTGGGTCATGTGGATCTGTTCCGTCTCCTGATCCTCCACCTGGGCCATCTGGTTCTTTATCTTTTCCAGGACCTTCTGGTTTTTTATCTTTGTCTTTGTCTTTGTCTTTTTCAGGTGCTTTCTTTCCTTCAGTAACTATATCATGAAGAATAGCTTCATCAATTTGTTCTGGTACTGCTAAGTAACCTAACATTTTTTGATATAAAACAGCTTTCTTATCATCCATGTTACTATATAAATTAAATCCTATTGGAATTGATCCTTTTTCATGAATTAGATAATTCATATAATTTGTAATCTTTCCAGATTTAACTGCAGTTGTAAGTTCTTGTGCCTGTTTAATATGAGCAGTTAATTCTCTACCTCTTTTCTCATATCTTTTTACATTTTTTGAATATCTTTTAAAATCTCTTTGATATGAACCTTCAAGGGCTTCATTTCCTGCAGCTATAGCAGCTTTATCTTTCTTTTCTTGAGCAGTTAGATGAACTTTAAATGCATCTTTTGCATTATAATTATAATCTTCTAACTCTTTATCAGTAGCTAATCCTAAAATATATCTAGTTCTAATTAATTTAGCTGCTTCAGGATGTAATGTATTTTCAAAGTACATATCTCTAGCCATTCTAGCATAGTCTTCTCTATCCCTTGCAATGCCTAATGTATTTTCTTTTACTTCTTGAACATCATCTATAGCCATTCTTGTAAGATAAACTGCTTTTGTTAAATTAGTAAATTGAGTTGATAGATTTAATGCTCTAATATCATCACGATGTTTTTTAATAAATGCATCAATTTTTTTAGCATCCTTATCAAAACCTTCATTAAATGCATCCATAGTAATTAATAATTTTTCTAATTCAGGAGTACTTAATCTCATTAAATCTTCATATGTATTGAAATTTTTAGTAATTCTTTCTAATTCAGCTATATTATCATTCATTAACTTTTCAACTGAACCATATTCAGCTGCTTCAGTTGCTTCTCTAGTTGGGGTTGCTTCTTTTGGATTAATTTTCTTATAATCATAATCCTCTAATGGTGTTAAACCATCTTCTACTTGTTTTCTTTGTTCTTCAAGAGTTTTTCTCTCCACTCTTATTTTTCCTACTGCAGTTAAATCAAAAATAATATCTTCTACTCCAGCTACAGCTTCAGCGCTATAAGGTACAGCCATCTTACTTCTTCTATTTCTAATACTCTCTTCTCTTTGAGCAGCATAAACTGTATTCTTACCAAATTTTTCAACATCTTTAGCTGTTAATCTAACTTGAACTACTGGCATTCCTGATTCAGGAACAGTAGTTATTGTTCTACCGAATGTTTCATCTCCTGATAGATATAAAGCTAATTTAACTTCTTCTACTTTCTTTTTTACTTTACTTAATAGTCTTTTTTCATCGCTTTGTTTTTTAACAACTTCTGAATTTATTGAATCATATGCTTCTCTTCTTTGATGATAAGCAATTCTTAGAAAGTCTCTAACAACTTCTAATCCATGAACATCTAATCCATTTGATCTAGCACTACTAATTATTTCATCAATTTTATCAGAAAAGTTCTTCAAATTATCCATATTTAATTGTGGAATATCACTTCCAGGTAATTCATTTATAAGACTTCTGATAGACGCTTCCATATTAGTTTTATTACCTGATGCTAGAGCTATATCATAGTTTCTAGCATAAGTATTAAATACTAACCTTTTCTCATCATTATTCATTTATTATTCCTCCCCAGCGTTTTCGCCATAAACATCTGCAGCAAAATTATTAGTAAACATTGGTGATATTGTATTTAATAAATCATCATCTTCTACATGTTCAATACCATCATCAAAGTTTTCAAATACTACATAATTAGGTCCAAAAGTTTTTTCATCTTGCATTTCATTGCATAAGCAATATTCATGGCCATTATAATTTAAAGCATCTAATACAACATATAATTTGTCTTCTGCTCTAAAAACATCATCTTTTTCAATCATTTTAAATTCTCCTTTTTATTCCACACTCAAATCTACATTTTCTTCATTTATAAGATCTTTAAATAATTCTTTAAATCTTTCTATTTCTTTTAATTTAGAATCTTCATAAACTACTTTTGTTCTTTTTATTGCTTTATAGAAATGTTTTATTCTAACCTCTTCAGCATTTTCAAATAATGCCATTGAGAATGCACTCATTACTATTGTTAAAGCAACATCTGGATATCTATTTCCAATTTCATAAATTCTTTTATATTCATCAGTCATCTCAACTATAAATCTAAATATCTTTTCTTTAATGAAATCTGTATATCCAAGTTTAATTCCTGTTCTTTTTTCATATTTTGGATATGTACCCATTAATATTTGTACACATTGTTCTTGCGTAGGTTCTTCAACATCTACTTTTAAGAAACGTCTTAAGAAAGCTCTATCTCTTAAAATGTATGCTTCATATTCTTCATATGTTGTAGCACCTATCATTTTTATATCTCCACGGTCTAATCCTGGTTTTAACATATTAGCAAAGTCTATACTCATATTTGTTGTATTTCTATTAACAAGTAAGTGAACTTCATCTATAAACAATATTATGTTTTTCTTTGTCTTAAGCTCATCTACTAATAATTGTAATCTATTTTCTGTTTGACCTTCACTAACTGTTTCACCAAGTAAACTAGAAATATTGACTTTAATTAGTTCATATGGTTTTAAGGCATTTGGAATAGTTCCATTTACCATTCTATAACCAATTCCTTCAACTATAGCAGTTTTACCTACACCAGCTTTACCTACTAAAAGAGCACTTTTTTCAGGGGTTAACAATATTTCTATTGCTTGTTCTATCTCGTGATCTCTTCCAATTGCTGGATTAGTTACGTATTCTTTTCTGCTTAAATTTTCACCATAAGTATCCAGAATGCTAACTTTAGGAGGCTTTGTGCTAACTAAAGTATTTTCTTCTACTCTTTTTTCACTAGTTGGAGTTGAACTAAAATCTTCAAATTCTAGTATCTCAAACTCTTTATTCATCAAATCCTCCTTCTAACTCATTTTACCAAAAATAAGCCAAAAAGTCTATATTTTTTATTGACAAACCCAAACTCTTGTCATATAATTAGTCATGTAACCGCAGAAAGTGCCCGATTAGCTCAGTCGGTAGAGCGCACGGCTGTTAACCGTTAGGTCGTAGGTTCGAGTCCTACATCGGGCGCCATTTTATTAAGAATCCCAAGAATTTGGGCTTTTTTATTGCATAAAAATAGAGATTAATTAACAATCTCTATTCTTTCTCTATCTTCTTTAGCCATTGTTATTTTAACAATGTATCTAGACATTTCATCACCATCATATATTACTCCATCTTTAATATCACTAATATATGTACTTAATCTATCTCTTTCATCTATTTTTAATGAGATATAAACTATATTAGATGATTTTTTAATAAAGTAATCATAATATGCTTCATAATATTTAACTTCTACTTTTACTTTACCAAGCATATTTTCATCATAATCAACTATATATTGAGTTTTGTAATTAGCATTAAATACAAAACTTAATTTTTTATTAGTATCACTAGGTAACATATAAGTATCATATTTAGTAGTCATAGAATATTTATCACTTACATCTTCTACACTCTTAATAGAATTTAATTTTCTAAAGAATAAAACTATTCCTAATGCTACAAATGCTACACAAACAAATACAATTATTAAATTTAATACTACATTATTCTTTTTATGGAATATAGCTCTATTTACCATAACAACTATCCATAATAATAAGAAATCTAATGCAAATGCAGCTATTATTAATCCAACAAATTTAACACCATCTAAATATGCAAATCCGCATGCTATTACAAGTACTGTTACCCATAGCCAGAAGAATATTAGTAATATTGTTAGTACTGTACCTAAAGTAGTTAATATAATTCTTTTTCTTCTAGCTTCTTTAGATTCGAAAACATGAGTTTCAGTTATTTCTTCAATAGTATCAGGTATTGATTCTTCAAATACTTCTTCTACTTTTTCAGTAGTTTCTTTAACTAAATTATCTTTTTTAAGTTTTCTTTCAGCTTTCTTTTCTTCTCTTAGTTTTCTTTTTTCTTCGCGTTCTTGTTCTCTTAATTTTTTCTTTTCTTCTCTTAAGAATTTATTTTTTTCTTTTTTAGCTTTTCTTAATTCTTCTTTTTCTTTTTGATCAGCAGTTTTAAATTTTTCTTTCTCTTTTTCTTTTTCTGCTTTTATCTTAGCTCTTTCTTTATTTTTTTCTTCTCTTAACTTTTCTCTTTCAAGTCTTTTTTCTTCTCTTTGAGCTTTTCTAACTACTCTATTTTCTTCTCTTAATTTTCTTTTTTCTTCACGTTCTTGTTCTCTTAATTTTTTCTTTTCTTCTTTTTCTTTAATAGAGTTTTCATCTTTAACAGTTAAATCTTTACTTATAAAGCTAAAAAATCTTTTAAATACATTATCTTTTTGATTAGATTGAACTGCTTCTATTTCCTTTAAAGCAACTTCTTTAACTGGACCTATTTCTTTTAATATAGCAGTTATTTTTTTCTTACTAGATAAACCTTCATCAATAATATTTCTATATTTATCCAAAATTAAAACTCTGTCCTTTTCCTTAAGGACAGCTAATTCTTTTTCCAATGAATTTAAAAATCTCTTATCTTTCTTCATAAACAAACCCCTTAAATCAAGTATATGATAGACTAAAAAGCCCTATTTGTCAACCAAAAACAAATAATTTAAAAAAATTAGCACTCACTATTGACAAGTGCTAATTATTGAGTATAATTATAGTTGTAAGGAGATGAGTAATAATGAGTTTATTACCTAGTAGATTTTATTTAGATGATTTCTTTGATGATTTTCCAGTAATGCCAAGAATGCCTAAGATGGATATGAAATGTGATGTCTATGAAAAGAAAGGAAATATTCATATTGATATGGATGTTCCAGGATACAATAAAGAAGATATCAAAATGGATGTAGAAGATGGTATTCTTACTATTGAAGCTTCTATGAATAACGAACATGAAGATGAAGAAAAGAACTTTATTCGTAAAGAAAGAATCACAGGATCATTCAGAAGACAATTCAATGTTGGCAATGTTAAAGAAAATGAAATCAACGCTAAATTTAATAACGGTGTATTAAAAATCTCTTTCCCAAAAGAAACTAAGAAAGAATCAAAGAAATTCATAGAAATAAAATAAATCAAAAAGAAAACGAGCATTAAGCTCGTTTTTATAATGCCATTTTTTTGCCTGTTGCCTTTCCAATTATTACTTCATCATCATCTTTTTCTAATGATGGATCTATTCTTTTTCTTAACTCTTCTAGAGCAAAATCTAAACTATCAGTATCTGTTCTAACCTTTTCACATGAAACGCTAACTCTAAACTCATATTTGCTGCAAAAATCTTTTATTTGTTCATTATAATCATTATAAAATGCCTCAAATGATGAAAAAATACTAGGACTTATTTTTTCAGGAATTGAAATATTAAATATACCTCCTTGATTACTAGTATATGTTATTCTTCCAGTTAAATAACCCCTCAAACGTGTTTCTTTCTTTAATTCTACTATTTCCTTATCCATAGAAAAAACAATATTTTTTCCTGTTTTTATTGCATACATCGCTCTTGCAAAAGCATCTAGATGTGGTCCTAAACCAAATTCAGAATTTATTCCAATAATGTATTGTTTTGGTGTAATCATATAAAATGCACCAATATCAGTTACAATTTCACCGTTATAATTTATTTCTTTAGAATCTTCAAACGTTTCATCACCTAAACGAGCATATCTGTAAAATGAAAATCCTCTTTCAGAATATCCATTAATCATTTGAAATATATCTTTTGCTACTGAATTACCATTAGAATGTGCAGTTGTTACAGGAACATCCGTAAATTTATTCATAAAATACCTCTTATAATTATTGTCACAATTTTATAATGAATAATCAATTTTTTTTGCAATAGTTTTACAAATTGCTTGTAAATAAAAAATGGATAATAAATCCATTTTTATTTTGTAACATTAAATCTAAAGTAACAGATATCTCCATCTTGCATTACATATTCTTTTCCTTCTAGTCTAGCTTTACCTGCTTCTTTAACTTTTAATTCACTACCACATTCTATTAAATCATCATAACTCATTACTTCTGCTTTAATAAATCCTTTTTCAAAATCAGTATGAATAATACCAGCACATTCTGGAGCTTTCATACCATCTTTAAATGTCCATGCTCTTACTTCATCTTTACCTACTGTAAAGAATGTTTTAAGACCTAACATATGATATGTAACATGAATTAATTGATCTAAACCACTATTAGCAATTCCTAAATCTTTTAAGAATGCTTCTTTTTCTTCATCATCTAAATCACATAATTCACTTTCTATCTTAGCGCACATTAATACAACACTTGCTTTTTCTCTACCTGCTATATCTCTAACTGCTTTTACATAATCATTTTCATCATTAAGTAAATCATCTTCACTAACATTAGCAAGATATATAAAAGGTTTATTAGTAATTAAATTATATGTTTTTAATAATTTTTGTTCTTTTTCATCAAAATCTACTAATCTAAGCATAAATCCGTTAACTAGATTTTCTTTTGCTTTCTTTAGTAATGCAACTTCAAATAAAGCTTCTTTATCATTAGTAGTAACTGCTTTCTTTTCTATTTTAGAAAGTCTATTTTCTACTATTTCTAAATCACTTAACATCAATTCACAATTAACTATTTCAATATCTCTTGTTGGATCTATTCCACCTTCAACATGAATAATATCTTTATTTTCAAAACATCTAACTACTTGAACAATAGCATCTACTTCACGAATGTTAGCTAAGAATTTATTTCCTAAACCCTCTCCATTAGATGCTCCTTTAACTAAACCAGCTATATCAATAAATTCATATTGAGTTGGTATTAGTCTTTCTGGTTGATACATTTCATTTAATGTATCTAATCTTTTATCTGGAACAACTACTACTCCAACATTTGGATCTATTGTCGCAAATGGATAATTTGCAGCTAGAATATTCTTTTTAGTAATTGCATTAAATAACGTACTCTTCCCTACATTAGGAAGTCCTATAATACCTGCTTTTAAAGCCATAATTAACCCCCAAAAATTACACTAGGATATGCTCCTATACCAATAGGAAGTCCTATCATATACCATCCTACTATTATTACTAACCATATAATTGCTATATATATACTATATGGTAATATCAATCTTGCACTTCCAAATACTGTAACAACATTTTCACTCTTATTGTATTTTTCAAGTATTGCTATAAATATTACAAAATATATAAATAGTGGTGTAATACCATTAGTAATAGCATCACCTGCTGAATATACAATTTGTGCAAATTCTGGACTAATACTTGCATTCATAAATAATGGAACCATTGATGCTGACATAATAGTCCATTTAGTAATTGTATTAGTACAGAATATATTTGTAATAGCAATTATAACCAAAGATAACACTATTAACATAGTTCCTGTAATATTTAAACTACCAATTATTGTTGATGAAAATGCAGTAATTACTTCACCAATATTACTTTCTTGATATACATTAATAAATAAAGATGAGAAGAACATTAATACAAGAATATATCCTACTCCATCTAATGAATAAGCTAAACTTTCACTGACCTCCTTAGAATGTCTAATTGTTTTAGCCATAAATCCATATCCAAAACCAATTATTGCAAATAATACTGTTACTATAAATACAAATCCTTGATTAAATAAAGATTTAACTCCAAATACCATATCAATATATTTAGTAGCACTTGTATCTAATAATGCTCCAGATAATGGTAATCCAGGAATAATCATATAAATAATAATTAGTGTATATAATAAACCTAATCCTAAACCAACAATTATTCCTCTTAAATGTCTATTTGTTATAACAAATTCTTTTTCTTCATATTCTATTCTAGGTAATTTAGGCATTATTTTCTTTTCAGTAATAATTGTAAATATAATAGCTGTTACTATTAACATCATTATCATTATAAATAATGCAAAAAATGTTCCTATTTTATAATTAACATCAATCAATCTGGCAGCTTTTAAAGTAAATGTTAATAATGAACTATCTGTAGCTGTCAAAAATATATTAATACTACTACCAAATGCTAATGAAGCAAATGTAGCTATAACACCACCCTGAGGATTTCTTCTACCATATTTAAATAATAAAGCTCCTATTGGTAACATTACTACAAAACCAATATTGCCTAATAATGAGAATAACAAACTAATAAATATTAATAAAAATGTTACTGTATTCTTCTTAGTATGTTTAGTTAATATAGTAAAGAATGCTTCTAAGAAACCACTTTTTTCTAATACACCTATTCCTATTAAAACAATAATTAATATAGGTAATGGTTCATAATTAATAAAACCACTAACTGCAGTTGTAAATATATGTTTAAAACCACTTAAACTAAATAGATTCTTAACTTCTACTACATTATTTACAAGTTCATTAGTAACTTTACTAACAGTAGTATATTCTGCTTGTATTTTAAGTAAACTTAAAAATCCACTTAATATAATTACTATTACTGTTAAAAGAATAAATGTCACAATAGGACTTAATTTCTTTTTACTCTTAAACATTAGTACTCCTCAACTTTCTTTAATTTTTTATCAAATTCCATTCTATCCATCATGATACTTCTACCACAATGTATGCATTTTATTTTAATATCAACACCAACTCTAGTTATTTCCCATAGATTAGTACCACAAGGATGTTGTTTTTTCATAATAACTTTACTACCTAATTTATATTCTTTATTCATTTTAATCTACGTTAACTTTGATATCTAAAATATCTAGTATTCTTTCTAAATCTTTTTCACTATTAAATGGAATTGTTATTTTATTATTTTTAATTCTTACTCTATTGCCTATTTTATCTGTAATAGCATCTTCAACAAAATCATATTTTTTGTCTTCTACTTTTCTTACAACAGGATTTTTCTTTTTAATTTCTGGATTACTTGATAAAGATTCTAATTCTCTAACAGACAATTTATCTTTTTTAATTTTATTTACTAATTCATTAATTGTTTCTTCATCTTCAATTTTGCTTAATACTTTAGCATGTCCCATTGATAATAAACCAGATAATACATCAGCTTTAACATTATCAGGTAATTTTAATAATCCTAACATATTTGTTACATGACTTCTACTTTTACCTAATCTTTTAGCTAATTCATCTTGGGTAATATTAAGAACTTTTAATAATTTAGAATATGCTTCTGCTTCTTCTATAGCAGTTAGATCTTCTCTTTGGATATTTTCAAGTAATGCAATTTGCATCATATCTTCATCACTAAAATCTTTAATGATAGCTGGTATAGTTTTAATACCTGCTAAAATACAAGCTTTAGTTCTTCTTTCGCCTGCTACTATTTCATAACCTTTAATACTTTTTTTAACTATTATTGGTTCTAATACACCAAATTCTTTTATTGAATCAGCTAATTCTTGTAATTTTTCTTCATCAAAATTATGTCTAGGTTGATAAGGATTACTTCTTAAATCATCAATATTTAATTCAACAATATCTTCATCCTTAGCATTATCAACTATTTCATCTAATTGATTTAATGGATTTGAATATAATGATTCATTAGAAAATAATTGTTCTAATCCTTTACCTAATCTTTTATTATTTGTTTCCATTTCTTTCAATCACCTCTTTAGCTAAATTTAAATACGCTAAAGCACCTTTACTTTTTGGATCATATTCTATAATTGGTTTACCATGTGATGGTGCCTCTACTAATTTAACAAGTCTTGGTATTATTGTACTAAATACTTTTTCATTAAAGAATTTTCTAACATCTTCAACTACTTCAAGTCCTAGTAATGTTCTACCATCTAACATTGTTAATAGAACTCCCTCTATATCTAAATCAGGATTAATTCTCTTTTGTACATTAAGTACTGTTTTTAAAAGTAAATTAACTCCTTCTAAACTATAATATTCACATTGAATAGGAATTAATACTGAATCTGAAGCTGCTAAAGCATTAGTAGTTAGTACTCCAAGTGATGGAGGACAATCTATGATTATATAATCATATCTATCTCTAATACTATTGATTTGCTTTTTTAATTGTTCAATCATTATAAAATTTCTATCTTGCATACTTATTTGAACTAATTCAATTTCTGCTCCAGCTAAATCAATAACAGATGGAATAATACTAAGATTTTTAAATGTAGTTTTAATAATAGCATCTTTAATTTCACAATTATTCATGATTACATCATAAATGCTTTTTTTAATCTTAGTTCTTTCTATTCCAAGTCCAGTAGTAGTATTGCTTTGAGAATCTAAATCAATTAGTAAAACTTTTTGGCCTAAATGTCCTAATGAACTAGACAAGTTAATACTAGTTGTTGTCTTTCCTACTCCGCCTTTTTGATTAACTAATGATATAACTTTTCCCATATTGCATACCTTCCTTATCAACATATATTTTAACACACAAAACTTCTTTTTGAAATATTATTATATACAATTTTATATAAAATAAAAACATGATATTATCTTTTCATGTTTTTATTTTCTATTAAAACTTGATTAATAAATCTTATTGCAGATGAAATTTCTTCTTCAGTAATATTTTCAGCATTAGCATTTATATAATTTAAACTATTAAAGTCTTCTTCATATTCTAGTCTTTCATTAAATTCTAACATATTATGTAATCCAATATATCCTTGTTTATACTCATGAAATTTAATAAAGGCTATTAGTGTTGATATTAAATATATTACATTATCTTTTACTCTATAATATACATCATCTACATCTTCAGATAATTCTTCATCATCATCTTTTTCTTCATAATCTAAATTCATATCATTTAATGCAGCATAAATATATTCTAATATACAATCACAACCATATAAATTATTTGCAAAACTATTTAATCTCCAATATATAGAAGCATTATTATCATCTTGATTTACATCTTTTGTTCTTAAATAATCATGTAATACTAATTCAAAAAATATTGACACCACTTCTGTAAACATTTTTCTATCAAATGATTTTAAATCACCTAAATTAGTAGTGTGAAAAAATTCATGAACATAAGCATATACATCATCAAGATTATGTTTTAAAGGAATATGTATATCACTTCTAACTATCCCATCTGCTTTAGCATGATTAACATATCCTTCATCATCTTCTTTTTCTGGTTCAGCAACTACATCCATATTTCCAGATTCAAATAACCTATCAAATTTTTCTAAATATTTAGGGCTAATAAACCCTATAAATTCTCTTGCTATTTGTAATGAATCAGTAAATGAATAATAATCATTATACTTAGGTTCTACAATTTTAATATCCTTTAAATTTTCATATGCAATGCAATTTATTTCTTTAAGATAATGAATATTCTTTCTTATAAATTTTATTACTTTTTCATCATCACCTGCTTCAACTAGCATTCTTGTTATTAATTCTAGTTCGTAAGGATCTAATGAATCTATATCTTCTTGTTCAGGTTCTTCTGGTATTTCTTCATCATCTAATTCATATTCTTCAATTTCATAATTTCTTACTTTTGGCATATTATTTCTCTTTTAATATTTCTCTTGCTACATAAACTCCACTAGCTGATGCATGTGATAATGAGTGAGTTACTCCACTACCATCACCTATTACGTAAAGTCCTTTATATTTAGTTTCAAGATTTTCATTTATATCTACTTCCATATTATAGAATTTTACCTCTACTCCATAAAGTAATGTATCATCATTAGCAGTACCTGGTGCTATTTTATCTAATGCATAAATCATTTCAATAATATCATCTAAAATTCTTTTTGGTAATACAAGGCTTAAATCTCCTGGAGTAGCATGTAATGTTGGAACAACTATTCCTTCATTAATTCTTTTTTCTGTACTTCTTCTTCCTCTAATTAAATCACCAAATCTTTGAACAAGTACTCCTCCACCAAGCATATTTGATAATCTAGCAATACTTTCACCATACCCATTACTATCTTTAAATGGTTCTGAGAAATGTTTAGCAACTAATAATGCAAAGTTTGTATTATCTGTATGTTTTGCTACATCTTCATAACTATGTCCATTTACAGTTACAATTCCATTTGTATTTTCTGTAACTACAATACCATGTGGATTCATACAGAAGGTTCTTACATTATCTTCATAAGTCTCTGTTTTATATACTATTTTACTTTCATATAATTCATCTGTTAAATGAGAGAAAATAACATGTGGAAGTTCTACTCTAACTCCAATATCTACTCTATTTGAAAGAGTATTAATATCTAATTTTTTACATACACTTTCCATCCATTTACTTCCGCTTCTTCCTACAGAAATAATACATTTAGGAGCAGTATATGATTCTTTTTCAGTAGTTATGATGTAATTATCATCTTTAACATCTATTGTTTCAACTGGTGTATCAAAGAAGAAATCTATTTTCTTTTTCATTTGATTATATAAATTTTCTAAAACAGTATAGTTTTTATCAGTTCCTAAATGTCTTACTGATGCATTTAAAAGCTTAAGTTTATTTTGCATACAAACTTTTCTTAAATCTGTTCCAGCAGTTGAATATAGTTTTGTTCCTTCTCCACCATTTTTCATATTTATTTCATCAACATAATTCATTAAATCAATTGCTTCTTGAGCTCCAATATGTTGATATAAAGTTCCACCAAAATCATTAGTAATATTATATTTACCATCAGAATGTGCTCCTGCTCCACCAAATCCACTCATGATAGAACAACTTTTACAATGAATACATTCTTTTACTTTTTTATCTGCAAGTGGGCAATATCTTTTACTAAGTTCTTTTCCTGCTTCAAATACAGCTATTTTTAACTTAGGAGCCTTAGTCATTAACTCATAAGCACTAAATATTCCACCTGGTCCTGCTCCAATTATAATTACATCATACTTTTTCATATTATTTTCCTACTTTCATTAACTCTAATAATTTATTTTTTAATTTGTTAACTTTATTCTCTTTTCTTTCAATTTTTCTTAGTAATCTTTGTACTTTTCTACTTGATGTATCTATTTTAATTTCTTCGTTAGTTTTATCTTCTACTTTTTCTTTTTCAAGTTCTCTATAAGCAACTTTTCCTACTAATGTTTTTGGTAAATCATCTCTAAATTCATATTGATATGGTAAAGCATATTTAGCTAAGTTTCTTTCACAATGTTCTTTTATGCTCTTTTCTATATCTCTTGAATATTTAACTCCATCTTTAAGAACAATATATGCTTTAGCAACTTGTACTTTATGTGGATGGGGTATTCCAATTACTATACTTGTAAATACTGCTTCATGTTGATTAATGATTTGTTCGATATAACTTGGATAAACATTATATCCACTTGAAACAATCATTCTTTTAATTCTTTGTCTATAATAGATAAATCCATCTTTATCCATATAGGCCATATCTCCAGTATGTAGCCAAGTTCTTCCATCTTCATGTTTTTGTAATGTTTTAATAGTTTCTTTAGGATTATTTAAATATCCTAACATTACTGTTGGCCCACTAATACATATTTCTCCATCTACTCCTGCTCTTACTTTATCATGAGTGCCTGGTTTAATAATTTTATAATACGTATCAGGAAATGGAATTCCAATAGTTCCATCTCTATATTCACCAGTTGGTGTTAAACATGTTGCTGCACTTGATTCAGTAAGTCCATAACCTATTCTAACTTCTGCAGTTGATCCATGTTCTTTTAAGAATGTATCAACTTTATTTTTTAAGTCAGAAGACATATAATCTCCACCAGATACAGCACATGTTAAGAAATCTAAATCTTTTTTGCCTAAATTAGATGATGCTAATTGTTCAAACAATGTTGGTACCATACATATAATATTAGGTTTATATTTCATTAATGTTTTAATTAATACTTTTGGTCCAAAATCTGGTACTAGAATTATTTTCATACCACAGCAAAGAGGTGTATGAATACATACGCCTAAACCAAATCCATGAAATATTGGTAAAACTGCTAAAAGAGAAACACCTTCTCCAGTTTGTTCTACCATTAATCTACATTGTAATGCTAATGCATTAAAGTTTAAGTTAGAAAGTAAAATTCCTTTAGGATCTCCACTAGTTCCACCACTATATAGAATAACAGCTGGATCATTTGGTTTAGATAAAACAACAACATCTCCATCATAATCATAACCATAGTTTAAAAATTCTCCCCAAGTCATGATATCATCTGTTAACTCTATTTTAGGAATTTGACCTCTTGATTTATATTTATATAAAATCTTTTTAATAGTCTTTAAGTTGTCTCCTACAGAACCAACTACTACTTTTTTAACATTTGTATTATCTATAATATTACGTACTTTATCATATACTAAATCTAAGACAAACAAAAGATTACTATCGCTCTCTATTAAATACTTTTCTATTTCATTTTGAGCTGATAGTGGATGTATCATTGCAGCAATAGCACCTACCATATTAATAGCATAAAACATAATAATGGCAGATGGTGTATTAGGCATACAAATAGTTACTTTATCACCTTTTTGAATACCTTGACTCTTTAATGATTTAGCTGCTCTTTTTATTTGTTCGTAGAAATCTCTATATGTTACTGATCCACCATAGTATTCATAAGCAATATCTTCAGGATATCTAGCTACTGCTTCAAGTAGATATCCTACCATAGATGAATCACTATATTTTAAATTATCTGTTACCCCTTCTTTATAAAATGCAAGCCATGGTTTATCATCACTCAACTTCAATTTTTTCATCAGCAGGCCCCTCTAATAATTCAGGGTTATCCAAAATGTATTGTAGTGTATGCAATGACTTAACAAAATAATAACCATCTGCAATTCTTTCATCTAAATTAATACCAAACTCGCATAGTTTTCTAACTTCTTTTTTACCATTTATAATAACTTCTTCATCTCTAACTTCACCAATAGTAGCAAGTGAACTTGCATTACCAAAATCAGTTATATTATGGAATATAGCTCCTGAATGTAGTGAACCTAAATTAGAAAGTATCATACTACTGTAATATAGATTATCTTGTGCTATAGATCTTGGTAATATACCTTTTTTATCCATCCACTTTAATAATCCAATAACTGGTACTCTAACAAAATTTGGTTGATGTCCTAAAACATCTATTATGTTATTAGCACCTTTCTTTTCAACTTTCTTCTTACTGTCTCTAATACCATGAACTTTATCATATATTTTTTGACTAATAGAATCTATATTATCATCTTTATCTATACGAACTATAATCATTAATTCTTCTGCTTTATCTTCAAAAGCAATCTTTGCTACAAATGAAATATCCACATATTTATGATCAAATAAGTGTCTATTTTGTACAAATCTATTTAAATAAGGTCTGTTATATATTGTTTTTCCTACTGCAGTTGTAATAGCATGGAAAAATGTTATATGATCACCTTTCTTTTTTCTCTTATCTAAGTATTTCATTAAATTAGTTACATCTAATTTAACATTCATATAAACGTCACTAACGCTTCTTGGTGGTTTGATATCAATTGCTAATTGATTCATTCCATTATAATCTTTTACTCTTCTCGCATAATCTCTTCTCATTTATAATCACCCTCACATAATAATTATAATTAAAAAAGAAAAATAGTGCAATAAAAAACCTATGTCAATAAGACATAGGCATAATACATTACGAATATACTCATCATTAATGCACCTTCTAGACTAGACAGTTTTTTGTCATTTCTTGCAAATAAGAATAAACTTACTGCAGCTATAAATACAGCAGTTACATCTACCATATTGAAACTAGTACTATTAAATCCACCATATATAACTAATGGTAAACCAAGAACTACTCCTATATTAAATATATTAGTACCTATAATATTTCCTAAAGCAAAATCAAATTCACCTTTTTTAGCAGCTATTACTGTCATGGTCATTTCTGGTAAAGATGTACCAATTACTACAACAGTCATTGTAATTATCTTAGTACTTACACCAATTAATTCTGCTAATGAAACTGCATTATCAACAACTAAATCACTTGAGAGTAATATAACTACACAACATATTATAGAATAAATAATAGACTTAACTATTCCATATTTTGGTTTATCATATTCTAAAATACCTTGTTTAGCTTGTACAACACTTAATATGTAAAACATAAACATTCCAAAAAAGCATAATAACATAAATCCATCTTGTCTATCTAATACATATTGTTGATTAGATATTCCAAATTTATGAGATATTATACATAAACAAAACATACTTGTTACTACAAGTAAAATTGGTAATTCTTTTTTAATAACATGATTTTTTACTTTAATAGGTGCTACGCAAGCAGCAAGACCTACTATTAAAAGAATATTAACTACATTACTACCAAGAACATTAGCAAGTGCTATATCACCCATTCCAGATCCCATACTTTGAAATGAAATAGCAAGTTCTGGAGCACATGTACCAAAAGCAGCAACTGTAAGAGCAATCATCATTTTTGACATCTTTAAATTAGTTGCTATTGAACTAACAGCATCAACAAAAACATCTGAAGCTTTTACTAGTATAATAAAACCAACTATTAACAATAAAACTGATTTAATTACTGCCATTTTGTGTACCCTTTCTATAATAATTAATTATACAATACTTAATAAAAAAAAACTATATTTTAGTCTATAGTTTCTTCTTTAGTGTCTAGTACATCTTCATCGATATTTTCAAATAATTTATCAATGTTTCTAGTTGGCAATAACATATAATTATCTTTATTTATTTTAAATTCAAATTTAGTACTATTATGTTCTAAATCATCACCATCTACACACCATGATGGAGGTACTTTATCAAATTCTAGTTTTAAATTATCAGTTTTTAGATATGTTGCTCCAGGAATATCAGATAATTCTCTTCTAACAAGATAATGAACTGCTTTTATAATATCCCATTTACTCTTTATATCTAACATTAATACTTCAAATTTATTGTCATCTAATTTTACATCATTATATATATTGTTTACGCCACCAACCCTACTACTGTTAGTTATAAATATGAAAGAAAACCTTTTATTATGGGTTTCTCCATCAACTGTATACTTTACATCATAGAATTGTAAATTTTGTTTTAATTGTTTAATACCATAAATAACATATGCAAGTTTACCATACTTCTCTTTTAGCTTTCTTGGTGTTGCATAAGATATATCTACATATGCTCCAAGACATGCAACATATACAAATGGATTATTATTTAATAAACAAACATCTATATTTTTCTTAATACCATGAAGTAACATAATGATATTTTTAATAGTGCTATTTCTCATACCATACATATGAGCAACATCATTAACACTTCCTAGTGGTAAATGACCAAGTAATATAGGTCTTCTTCTTTCTATATTACCTGATATTACTTCATTTAATGTTCCATCTCCACCAGCACAAAGTAATAAATCACAGTGTTTTAAACTTTTAGTTATTTGTTTAGCGTGGCCTTTATATTCAGTATATTTTATTTCTGTTTCATAACCATAGTTTTCAAGAATTTTATATATTCTTTTAATTTCTGCTCTATTAGTTAATCTACCACTATTAGGATTATATATAACTACACATTTTTTCATACAATATCACCCGTAATATTTTTTATTATAACATACTTTATTTTATTTTTCTTGCTTCTAAATAAAATCTCTTATCATTACCATTGCCCATTGAGAATGTCTTTCTTGGTAATGCCCCATCTAATATAACAGTTTTAAATAAATCATTTTTAGACATAGGTTCTAATAATATACCTATGTTATTATCTTTAGTACCTAGATTTCTTACTACTTCTGAATCATGTACATAATCTATTCTACCTTTATTACTTTTAAGATATTCATCTAAAAACATTTGTATAGATCCAACTGGTATATTAGATTTAGGATTACTAATATATAATGTTTTATTATTAGATTTAGTTATTAATTCAAACTTTTGTCCATTTCCTTCTTCATTTATATCATAATAATTATTTAATTCTTTAATAAAGTTATCTACATCTACATCAAATACTATTCTATGTATTGCTTCAAATACTAATGCATCACTATGTAAATTAACTAATTCAACTAATGCATATCTTGATGGATGATTTAGATATTCTTCTTCACTCATTGTTTTCTTTAATTGTTCATAGCATTCTTTAGCAGTAGCAAGAGAATGATTACCATCACCCATTGCGAATAATAAAACACCTTTGTCTTTAACATTATATCTTTCTTCAAATGATTGCTTATCTGCTAATAACTCTAATTTATTAATAACATCATTCATATCTTGTTCTTTTAATAAATATCCTTTTATATGTCCACCTTTTTGCATTAAATCAAAATCATATACTTTATCTTCTTCATTAACTTTATTCTTTAATGACTCGATTATATCTTTTTTAGGATCATCTATTAATATCATAATATGTGGTAATTCAAGTAATGCATTTTCTCTTACTTTCATTCTAGGTGGTATTCTTTCTACTACAGTCTTTTCTGTAGCTCTGATTAGTGTTTGAGAACCTAATTCAAATGAATAATCTTCTAAATCAACTACTCCTATTAAACCTTCTCTAACTTTGCCATCATACTGTGTTCTTTCTACATATATCATTGAATCTTTATATTCATTAAATAAATCATTATTTAAATATTCAATCATATTTTTATTAATATTATTTATTCTATCTTGGACATTACTTTCTTCTAAATATATTTCAGGAAGAGTTAAATGTAATGTTGATGGATTATTTCCAACTATATTATTTACTTCATTCCAATATTCTGGTTCAGATGTATATTGGTCACACGCTACTACACTCCATTTTGTCATATCTACATTTTTTGGTATTAATATATTTCCTTTTTTAAATGGTATCATTTTTTCACCTCACAATTATTATAACAAAAAAGACAATTATTTTAATTGTCTTCTTAATATATTTGCATCTATCTTTACTTCAAAATCAGCTAATATATCATATAATCTACCTTCAAGAACCATTTTATCAGTCATAGAGCCATAGTAGAGATCTAAATTTCTATACATATCTTCTCTAATAGCCATTAATGTTCTTTCATCTCCAATTAATGATAATTCTCTTATATCTAAAACAGTTGATTTGCCAAAAACACTTTTAGGTAAGTCTTCCATTTTTACAACTCTTATCATTCTATTACAAGCAGGACAATAACAATTACCTGCATATAGTTTTTTTCTTGGATTTTTATCATTAAATAAAACTACTACTTCATGAGGACAATCTCTTTTTAATTGATCATCTAACATATATAGTTCATTTCTTTCTTTATTAATTCTTTCAAAATCTCTTCTAATTCTATTTCTTTTTTCAAATGCTTCTTTAGTATTCATAAATTCTCCTTAGTCTATTGTAAATTCTGTCCAAATATAATATATATTATCTGAATCTACAGGTACATCTGAATTAAAACTAACTTCTTTTACTAATCTATATGTTCCTTTAGATAGTTTTCCTAAACAATATTCCCAATCTTGTTTTAATTCTTTTGGTTTATTAAGTTCTGCTATATAACCTATATCATTAAATACACAATCTTTGCCTGGTAAAGGTTCTACTTTTTTATATGTATTATCTAAATAATCAAATTTTTCTATAGTAAATCCTTCTCCATAAGTAATATCATAATCTTTAGTTAATTCAATTACTGCAGTAACACCACTATCAGTAATAGACCCTTCTTTAATATGCATATCTAAAATATCATTTATTTCTTTTCCAAGAAATCTAGAACAAGTTCCACCATTCTTTTTAACATAATCATTAATTACATTAAATGTTTGATTAAAATCATCATATTTATATAAATCTAAAATATCATAAAAATATGTATCTCCGCCTGCTGCGATTATTCTTCCTGTATATTCTTGATATGTAAGAGTATAACTATGTTCTTCTCCATATAAAGAACAATGAATTGCTTCAGTTAATTCTCTTCCAGTATCTTCTTTACTTCTAATAACTCTTAATATAACAGAAACAACTATTATTAATATAAAAGCTCCAATTATAAAAAATATTGCACTTTTAATAACCTTTAAAATTAATCCTGCTAATTGTTCTGTATTAGATACTTTCTCTACTAATATATTTTTAATATCATTATCAAGTAATTCATCTATACTTACATTTAATTCTTTTGATAATAATTTTAATTGTTCTGGATTTGGTTGTGTTTCACCTAATTCCCAATTACTAATAGTTTGTCTTGTTACATTAACTTTTTCACCAAGTTCTTCTTGTGATAAACCTTTCTTTTTTCTTAATTTTAAAATTTTGTTACCTAATTCCATAATAACTCCTTTCACTAATAATTTTAGCTATTATGTATTCAATAATCTATCAAAAATCTTTGGAAATTTGTCAAAGAAATTTAACATATTTTAATTATACCATGATATTTTTTAATAAATTAATAAATTATTTAAAAAAACATTTATTATTATAAAATAAAAATGTTATAATACTATCTTATGAGGAAAACAAAAAAGAGAAAAATTAATTTATTTCTTAAAATCATATTATTTATGATATTTTTTGGTTTCTTTTCTTTTATTGGATTTATGTATTATATATATTTATGTGCTCCTGAATTTAATGCAGATTTATTATATAAAAAAGAATCATCTAATATATATGATATAAGTGGTAAATTAATAGCAACTATTGGTAGTGAAAAAAGAGAAGTTGTTGAATACGATGATTTACCTGAAGTTTTAATAGATGCAATTATAGCAACAGAAGATAATAGATTCTTTCAACATAAAGGTTTAGATTTAGTAAGATTTGCTAATGCTAGTTTTTCATATTTGCAAGGTAAAGATGCAGGTGGGGCTTCAACCTTAACAATGCAAGTATCTAAAAACTCTCTTACTAGTACTGAATCAGAAGGTTTTGAAGGTATAATTAGAAAATTTACTGATATATATTTATCATTGTTTAAAATAGAAAAAGATTATACTAAAAAAGAAATAATAGAATTCTATGTTAATTCGCCATATATGGGTGGTGGCGCTTATGGAGTGCAAGTTGCTAGTAACATTTATTTTGGAAAAGATGTTAAAGATATTAATTTAGTAGAAGCATCTATGTTAGCTGGTCTTTTTCAAGCACCAGGTGAATATGATCCATATGTAAATCCAGATAAAACAAATAATAGAAAAAATACTGTACTAGATTTAATGCATAAATATGGATATATTTCTAAAGAGGAAGCTGAGGCTGCTAAAAAAATTGATGTTGAAGATATAATTGTTAAAAATAATGAATCAATTAATCCATATCAAGGATTTATAGATACAGTTGTTCAAGAAGTAATTGATAGAACTGGTAATAATCCATATGTAGTATCAATGGATATATATTCTACTATGTCTAGAGAAAAACAAGATGTTATAAATAATTTTTATAAAACATACAAATTTAGAAATAAAAAAGTACAAGTTGGTATTGGAGTTATTGATAATAAAACTGGTGCTATCCTAGCAGTTGGTGCTGGTAGAAATAAAACTAGTGAATTATCTTTAAACTATGCTACACAAATTAGTAGACACCCTGGATCAACAGCTAAACCATTATTTGATTATGGACCTGGTATTGAATATAACAATTGGTCTACATATACTCCATTTGTTGATAAACCAGTTAAATATACTAATGGTGGAGTTATGCATAATGTAGATGGTAGATATTTAGGTTTCATGACATTAAGACAATGCTTAGTTCAATCTAGAAATACTTGTGCGCTACAAGCATTTAAGAAAGTTAAAAATTCTAATATTAATAAATTTGTTACTTCTTTAGGAATTAAGCCAGAATACTTAAGCCCTACTAGTACATATATTAATGAATCACATTCAATTGGTGGATTTAATGGTGTGTCTCCTGTTCAATTAGCTGGTGCTTATGCTGCTTTTGGAAATGGTGGGTATTATACTGAACCTCACTCATTTACTAAAATAGTTTATAAAAATGGTAGTGAGGATGTAACTGAAGAATTTAACTTTACTAAAAAAAGAGTTATGAAAGCTACTACAGCATATATGATAAGTTCAATACTTAAAAATGTTACTCCAGCTGGAGCTAGAATGAGTGGTACTGATATTGCTAGTAAAACTGGTACTAGTAGTGCTGACTATAATACTATTAAAAAATTACATTTACCTAGTTCAACTATTGGAGATGCTTGGACAGTTACATTTAGTCCAGATTATAGTGTTGCTATATGGTATGGATATGATAAATTAACTAAAAAAACATATATGACTTCTTCACATGGATGGAGTGAAAGAAGAAAGATACAAAAAACTATAGTTAAAAAGATTATGAAGAAAGGTTCTAAATTTAAGAGACCTTCTGGAATAGTATCAGCTAAAGTAGTTGTTGGTACTAATCCTCCAGAAAAACCAAATTCTTCTACTCCATCATCTAAAATTCAAACACATTTATTTGTTAAAGGTACTGAACCAAAGAAAGTATCATCAGTAAATTATAATACTAAACCTAGTAATAGTGATGAAAAACCTGGTACTACTATTGAAATAATACCTGGTGAATAAAAAGGGATATATTTTTCCCTTTTTTTGTTATATACTTATAACATGAAGAAAAAAGTAATAAAGGTTGTATTAATTATATTGTTAGTAGTTTGTGTATTAACATTTACTTATAGTACTATTAAAATTTTTATGTGGAATGAAGATAATAAAAATACTGATAAAGAAGTGGATGATATCATAAATAGTACTATTGTTGAAGAAACAAATGAAACTAATAATGTAGAAATAATTGGTGAAAACGAAACATTAAAAACAGATACTAAAAAACAAAGTATATATTGGTCATATATTAAAATGAATCTAATTAATGTTGATTTTACTGATCTTAAAAAGAAAAATAAAGATACAAAAGGATGGATACAGGTAAGTGGAACTAATATTAACTACCCTTTTGTACAAGCTAAAGATAACAAATATTATTTAACTCATTCATTTGAAAAAAAATATACTGATGCTGGATGGGTATTCTTAGATTATAGGAATGATATAAATAATTTAGGTAGAAATAATATTATTTATGGACATGCTAGATTAAATAAAACTATGTTTGGTACTTTAAAAAATGTATTAACTAAAGATTGGTATAATAAAAAAGATAATCATGTTATTAAATTATCTACTGAAAAAGAAAATACTTTATGGCAAGTATTTAGTGTTTATTCTATTAAAACAGAAAATTATTATATAACTACTGATTTTAAAAATGATGATGAATTTAAAACTTATTTAGATACTATGTTAAAAAGAAGTAAATTTAAATTTGATGCTAATGTTAATGTAAATGATACTGTATTAACATTATCAACTTGTCATAAAACAGATGAAAAAATAGTTGTTCATGCTAAACTAATAAAAAGAGAAACTAGATAGTTTTAATAAACTCTCTAATTTCTCCTTCATAAACTTTTTTAAAGTTTTTCTCAACTAATTCCATAGGAGTAAATTTAATTTTATTCTTATCGTATATATCTACACCTTTACTAGATAATACTTCATATACAAACTCTGAACAATAATATTTATTTCTATGTAATTTAATTCTAAAATATGCTAATAATAAACCAATAATGTTATAACCTTTATTGGTTTTTTTAATCTTTTCTATTTTACTAACTATTTTTTTATATTGTTCTTCACTAACTTCTATTTCATACATAGACATTAAAGCTCCCCTATTTTTAAACAAACCTTTATTTAAATCTTCTTGTTTAAAAATACCAAGTAAAGGAAAATATCTATATTTTCTTCCAAATGAATACATTTCTTCACATTTAGGATCTAATGAAATAGATGCATGGCAATATTTTTCTTTAGTAAATATTTTTATTGTTTTAGATACTCCTGAATATGTTTGAGAAAGTACTAAATATATCTTTTTCATTTTACATTGTTCATGATACTTACAAAATCTTTTGGAACTCCAGTATCTATCTCAATCCTTTCGTTAATAATTGGATGATTAAAACATAAATAATATGCATTTAATGCCATATGTCTAAATCCATCTTTTTTGCCATATTTTTTATCTCCAAGTATTGGAGTATTATTATCTTTCATATGTACTCTAATTTGATTCTTTTTACCTGTTTTAATCTCTATATCAAGTAATGTGTATAGCTTGTTAGATTTAACCCTCTTATACAATGTTTTAGCAAAACTACCGCTTTTATCTTTAGTTGAATAACTATATAAAGTTTTAGTTTCTTTTATATAAGATGTTATTTCACCACTTTTATTAGTTTGACCATGTACTAAAGCATAGTATTTCCTAATTGTTGAATCCCAATTATCTTGAAGAATCTTTTTAACTTTTTCATCTTTAGCAAATATAACTAACCCACTAGTATCTTTATCAAGTCTATGTACTACAAAAACTTTTTGATTCTTTTTATGTAAATAATCATATACTTCACTATATAAGCTATTATTATATTTTTCACTTTTAATAGTTGGTAAATTACTATCTTTATAAACAACTAATAAACATTTATCTTCATAATATATTTTTAATTTATTACTCTTTTTCATCAAATATCACTGTACCTACTAAATCTAATATATTTTTTTCAGATATTTCACTTCCCATAAATGATAAAATATATCTTATATCTTTATTTAATAACATTATTTCAATAACATCTTCTTCTTCATGATTATAATTGAATACAATTATTCCTGAATAATCCCCTTTTACAATTCTATATTCATAAACAAGAGGCATTACATCATTAATATAATTACGAATATAATAGTCTAATTTAATTTCCTTATTACTATTAAATATAGTTATATCTTTTTCATAATTACTAATATAATTTAATAAATCTATATCATTTTTAATGTTATTTTCATTTAAAAACTTTTCAATATATGATTTTTTTAATATATCATCATATTCTTTAAATATAGTTAATAATGTTTCAACTTTATGAATAGAAAACATATTTATAATATCTTCATTATTATCATATAAAACATATGTATCATCACTTTCTTCATATGTATATTTTTTAAAATCATTTTTTATTTTAATACCATTATGTTCTAGATAATCTTTAGTATCTTTATGATTAATAGTTTCATATCCATCATTTACAATAATTATTTCTTGTTTAGATTTATATTTGTTATAAACTAAAACTTTATTAATAACTAGTACTAATAATATAACTAAAAAACATATAATAATCTTTGTTCCCTTTTTCATATGTATAAATTTTATCATTTTTAATACAATAAATCAAAAAATATATTATAATTAAAGTATGAAAAATGAAATTAAAGAATTACAAAAAATGATTGATGAATCAAATAATATAGTTTTCTTTGGTGGCGCGGGAGTATCTACTGAAAGTGGAATTAAAGACTTTAGAAGCAAAGATGGTCTTTATAATGAAAAGTATAGTGTCCCACCAGAAACTATTTTAAGTGCGGGCTATTTTTATGCTAATACTGAAGGTTTTTATAAATTCTATAGAGATAAATTAAATTGTTTAGATAAAGAACCTAATGTAACTCATAAATATTTAGCTAAATTAGAGAAAAAAGGTAAATTAAAATGTGTTATTACACAAAATATAGATGGTTTGCATCAAAAAGCTGGTTCTAAAAAAGTTTATGAATTACATGGTTCAATATATAGAAATTATTGTATTAAATGTAATAAATTCTATGAACCAGAATATATATTTAATTCTAAAGGTGTTCCTAAATGTGAATGTGGAGGCATTATAAAACCAGATGTTGTATTATATGGTGAAATGTTACCAAATGATTTAGTTCTTGCTCAAAACGCTGTGATGGCATCTGATATGATGATAGTAGCAGGTTCATCTTTAACTGTATATCCTGCCAGTGGTTTAATTAGTTTCTTTAGAGGTAAATATTTAGTAATAATTAATAGATCTACTACTGATTATGACAGAATAGCTAATTTAGTAATAAATGATTCTTTAGGAAATGTATTTTCTAAGTTAAAATAAAAAGAACTTTAAAAGTTCTTTTTTTATTAGAATAATTTTTTACCACACTTAATACAATATACTCCAACTATTCTCTCTCCACATTTAGGACATACATTATTTGGATACTTAATTTTAACATCATGATTTCTTTTATAATTAACAACTATTATTGATAAAGCTATTATACAAATGAATGAAATAATCCATGCTGCATTAAATCCAGCCATTATTGTATAATCATAAAATCCATGTAATAAAATTGGTATAACAAGAGCAAAGAATTTATCCCATCTTGCTTCTCTAATATTTTTACGTTGAGCAAGTGCAGCATCACCAAGATATATACCCATAAATATACCTGTGCATAAATGCATTGGTACTGCTGTAAAATATCTTACAAATTGTCCTGCTACTCCATATTGAATTAAATATTCAATATTTTCAAAGAATGCAAATCCTAATGATACAAAAGCAGCATATACAGCCATATCAAATGTACTATCAAATTCTTTATGATCAAATGTATTTTTATATACAAAGAAATATTTACATGACTCTTCTATTAATGCTACACATAAGAAAGCATATATTAATAATTGTTTATTAGTCATTTCAGCAGTTTCCATTCCAAATATTGGGAAGAATAAGCTTAATATTCCACTAATTACTAAAACTAATAAGCAAGATAGCATTCCTTTCCATAACAATTGCATTAATAAAGAAAATGGTTCACGTTCTCTATCTTTTAGATAAATATATAATCCTAAAACTATAACTGGTAAACCACAAAGAATTATTATACCCATAATTTCCTCCTAACGAATTATATTACCTATAATTCCATATGATATTATCATCATTATTATACTAGCCATAATTATACCACATAATGTTGCATAAAAGGCTTTCTTTCTATTTAAATTTAATATTGAAGCTATTAAACATCCAGTCCATGCTCCAGTACCAGGTAAAGGTATTCCAACAAATAAGAACAATCCAAAATACCCATATTTCTCTATCTTTTCTTTATTCTTATCTGCTTTTTTATGTAACCATTTTGCTATTTTATTCATCCATTTGATTTTAGATTTTTCCATCCATTCTAATATTTTAGTTATGAATAGTAATATAAATGGTACTGGTAATATATTACCTATCATAGAAACAATATATGCATTAACGGGATCAACATTTAATAAAGAAGCAGCAAGTAATCCACCTCTTAATTCTAATATTGGTAATATAGAAATAATAAAAACTATTAGTTCTTTTCCAAATTTTAAACTAATTAGTCCACTAAATGCATTTATTATTGATTCTACTAATGTTTCCATATCTACACCTATAATAATATTATCATATTTATGTTGTAATAACTAGTAGAGATGATTAAAATGAATAAAAAAATTGATGTATTTGATTCAGGTATTGGTGGATTAACTACTCTAGAAGAAAATAATTTATTAAGTAATAATAAAGCAAAAGGAAACGTTGAATTTATTCAAATAAAATAATATAATTAAGATAAGAAAGGAGCCCTTATGATAGAAGCAGTAAAAGTTTTTTTCCGTAACTATACTAATTTCAGTGGTCGTTCTACAAGAGCTGACTATTGGTGGGTAATGCTAGCAGCTTTCTTATTTGGTATTTGCTTAGGTGTAGTAACTGCAGTACTTAAATTAGATGTTAAAACAGCCGGTGCTATTGAAGGACTAATTAGCCTTGCAATACTTGTTCCAAGTTTAGCATTATCAGTTAGAAGATTACATGATATTAACAAATCTGGTTGGTTTATATTAATATCTTTAGTACCATTTGTTGGTGGATTAATTCTATTTATATTTACTTTATTAGATAGTGTTGATGAAGGTAATACTTACGGACCAAGAGCTCAATAAAAAAGAATTCAATTAGAATTCTTTTTTTATTAGATATTATCATATTGGGTTAAATCATATTGTCTAATTAGTGCTTCACAAGTTGGTCCATATGTAGTAGAACCAGCACAGTATGCGCTTAAATATTTACAAGCTGATAATGGTTTATTATTTTCACAATCTTTTAAGAATTTAGCATAAACATTTGAATAATTTTGAAAATATTTATAATGATATAATGTTGCTTCATAGAAATTATCAAATTTTCTTAATCTATGAACTAATGGTTTACTACCAGGATATCCAATTAAACCAAATACATTATGTGATGTATTTTCAAAACTATTTCCATATCCTGATTCTAATATAGCTTGAGCTATTGTAATACTTGGAAGTACACCACCATATTCAGCATATATATCTTGAGCTATTGCTCCTATAAATTCAATAAATTCTTGTTTAGACATTGCTCTTACTTGAGCTTCTGTCATATTCATCATTTCTTCTCTTGTATATTTACCATATTTTTTATTACCAGTTATAGATGAATCGAATATTTCTTGATCTTTATCAAAATTATACATTCCTTTTCCAGATTTAAGTCCCTCTGGAGTAAATGTTGATTCATTTATACCATTAACTGCTCGTGCAAAATTAGCCACATCATTTATTATTGATTCAAGTGTCCCATAAAGAGCACTATCTTTTCCACTTAGTCCTGCTAGTAATTCTCTGTAATGTGAAAGCGTATTATAAATACCATTCCATTCACTCATTAAAGCACTATAATTAGTTCCATCATCACTAGCGCTACTACTCTTATCAGATAAATAATTTATATATCCTTTTATTTCTCTTAATTTTGAATCTATTTCTTTAATTTTTGAATCATCTAATTCAGAATAACCTTCCATGTAATTTAACATAGAATTATTGACATTAGAACAATGAGAAAGCATGTTTACACATAAAGTATATGCTACATCATATACTTTTTTATATAGTTCTAATTTCTTTCTAACTGCATCATATCCTCCACCCTTTAAAGTATCTAAAGTTGATGAGTTAAAACTACCTATTTCAGCTGCAACTAATCTAGTTGTAATGATGCTATTTTCTATATTAGCATTATTATCAGATCCTACTGCTGCTATATCTGCAGATAATACTTTTGCCATTAGTATGCACCCCCATCCTCATAGCCATAGTCTTCATATTCTTTGTCTTCTTGAGATTTTTTATACATACCATAACCTACTGCTGCAGCACCTGCTGCTAACCCTACTGCCGCAACCGCACCAGCTACTTTTCCAGCATTACTCTTTCTTTCAACAGGTTCCATAGTACTTCCATCATCTATATCAATTTCTGTCATTTCAGGTTCTTCCAAAATAGGCTGTTCAATAATATCCTCTGGTTCAACATATTCATCTATTACAGGTTCTTCTATGATTGGCTCTTCAATTATTGGTTCATCTTCAATAACTGTTGGAGCTTCTATAGGCATCTCTGTAATTATCTCTGTTTGAACTGGCTTAGTATCAACAGGTGGAGTTGGTTTATGTTCTACAGGAGGTTTAGTAACTTCTGCTTGAGTTGGTGCTTCTGTTTTAACTTCTGTTATTACCTCAGTTGGCGCTTCAGTAACAATTTCTGTTTGTGCCTCTGTTACAGCTTCTGTTTGAACTTCAGTAACTACTTCTGTAATAGGTTCAGTTTGCACTACAGTTGGAGCTTCTGTTTGAACTTCTGGTGTAGTTGGTGTTGTAGTAATAGTAGAACCAGTATCATCACCATAACTACCATATGTACCATAAGTTCCAGTATCATCATCTTCATCATCACTAGTAGGATTCTTTCCACTTAATGTATCTTCATCATTATATCCTTGAATAATAGGTACATCTTTACCTAATAATTCTGATAATGATGCAGCTGCATATGAAGATAATGCTTCTATATTAGTTTGTCCTGATTCTAATTGAAATCCTAAATCCAAACTTTCATTAGCTAAAAAATTATCCATAGTAGCAAAATTATCTCCTACTGTTTTAATGTTCGATAATTCACCATCTAATTTATTATATAAAGATTGAACTGATGTTAATAATTGAGTTAATATGACTGCTTCATTCTTAGGTATACTAGTTGTTGATGAACAACTAGTTGTTTTAGGACTTAAAGCACTTTTACCTCCATTATTAGCAGATACTATTGAATCAATCTTAGAATTTAATACACTAGCATTATGTGATACTTCTCCCATATTATTCACCTATCCTATAATAATTCTATCATTTTATTAACAAATAAAAAAGGATTATTTTTTTAATCCTTTTGTTCCTTTAGAACCATTAAAATTTTGTAAAATATTTGATTCAAATGATCTAGTTTTTCTAGCTCTATTTTTATATTCTTTTATACAAGAATTAATCATTTCATTTAATAATTCTTTATATTCTAATCCGTCTTCTTTCCATAAATAGAATGATAAACTACCTGGAATAGTATTTGGTTCATTTACATAGAATTTATTAGTTTTAGAATCTATTAAGAAATCTATTCTACATACACTACTTAAATTTAATACTTTAAATACTTTAATAGCAGTTTCTTGAATATCTTTAGTTAATTTATCAGATATTCTAGCTGGAATAATTCTATTAGTTGATGCCATTCCTTTACTACCATGTCCTTTTGTTTTAGAACCTGATAAGTATTTATCTTGATAACTTAATATTTCATCTTCACCCATTACTTCCTCAATAGGACTAACTTTTTGAATTTCATAATTACCAAGAACACTAGCATTTACTTCAACTAAATTTTCTACAGCTTTTTCTACTACTACTTTTACATCATAAGAAATAGCATCTTCAATAGCACTTCTTACATCTTTTTCACTTTTAACATATGTAATACCTACACTACTACCTAATGTAGCAGGTTTTACTACTACTGGATAACCAATCTTTTTAATACGTTTTAATATTTCATCTTTATTTTCTAAATATTCATTATCATAAAACCATGTATATTCTACAATTGGTATATCACAAGAAGCCATTACTTGTTTCATAACAACTTTATCTTGTCCTAAAGCAGAACCAAGAACTCTACTAGATACATATGGAATACCAATAGTATCTAAATATCCTGCTAAAGTACCATCTTCAACATTATTACCATGTACAACTGGAAGAATAACATCTAAATCAGTTAAATCTTTTCTAAATAAACCAGTTGTTTGTTGTAAAAAGAATTTATCTCCTTTTTTATATAATGTTACTTCTTTTAAATACTTCTTTGTATTTTCAATATCTTTATATGTATTAATATCTAATAATATATGCCCATAATACCAAGTTCTATCTTTAGAAATATAAATTGGTACTACATCATATTTATCTTTATCAATACTTTTTATTGCTTGTAGAGCAGATATAATACTTACTTCATGTTCTACTGTTTCTCCACCAAATATAACGCCTAATTTAATTTTCATTTAATTCATCTCCTCTATTCATTGAAAATATCAGGTAAATCATTTTCTATTAATACATATGTTTTACCATCACTAATTTTTTGCATTAATTTAAATGAATCTTTTACATCATTCAATATATGTATTTTCTTTTCACTATATCCTTTTTCTTTTAAACCTTCATATATTGGTTTTGTTTGTTCTAAGCCAATTAAAACAACTTCATCACACACTTCAGCTATATGATTACCAAATTCTCTATTATATTTATCCTGATCATCACCTAATTCAATCATACCTGGAGTAATAATTATTTTTTTACCATCCATCATACCAAGAACATCTACAGCCATAGATGATCCAACTGGATTAGAATTATATGCATCATCTATAATAGTTATGTTTTCATTAAATTCTCTTAATTGTAATCTATGTTCCACAGGTTCTATTCTTCTTACTCCTGCTGATATTTCAGTTACATTCATACCAAGATTATATGCTAATGCTACTGATTCTATAATATTATATACATTAGCATTACCTAATAACTTAGTTTCAAATTTTTCTTCTTTTCCTGTATCTTTAAATACACATTTAAATGATGTACCTTTATTTGATAATTTAATATCATAAGCGTATACATCAGCTTTTTTATTTTTAGTAGATACCCATACTTTTTTACATTTACTTTTAATATCATAACTTGTTTGATATTCATCATCCATATTAAGAACAGCTATTCCATTTTCAGGTAATGAATCTATTAATTCAAATTTAGCTTTTTGAGTATTCTTAATATTACCAAAACTTTCTAAATGAGCAGTACCTATTGTTGTTAATATACCATATTGAGGTTTAATAAAATTACATTTTTCTTTTATCTCTCCTCTTCTAAATGCTCCCATTTCTGCTATAAATATATCACTAAACTTATCAAGTTTATTATTTATAGATATCATAAGACCATTCATAGTATTAAAACTCTTTTCAGTAGCAAATGAATTATATTTAACATTTAATATTTCATTTAAGAAATTTTTAGTACTAGTTTTACCATAACTACCAGTAATACCTATTCTTTTTAAATTCTTCATTTGTTTTAATTTAGTTTTAGCTTTATGTTTATAATGTTCAAATACTAATTTTTCTATAGGTTTATTAATTATATTAGCTAAAAATATTACAAAAGGATTTATATATGCCATTAATCCAATTAATAATAAACCATAATTAATTGGCCATGTTTCAAAATTAATAACTATTGGAATAATAACTATTAAGTATAAAATAGTCATAGTTACATACAATCTTTTAATTCTGTGTGTTATAACTAAAGGCTTTTTACTTTGTTCCCTAGATACTTTATTATTAAATAATAAGTATGAAATATAATAAAGTGCTATAAAACAAATTATTAATACATAGCCTTTTAAGAAATAGAATAATAAAAATAATACTTCACTATTAACAAATACTTTATTAAAATTATCTATTATCCATTTTAGATATCTATTTCCATCGTTATACCAATTTTGTTGTAGCATATGCATATATTTTTTACTTTTATAGAATATGAAATAAAAATATACTAATAATGAGCATACAAATAATATTTTCACTTTTTATCACTTCCTATAAAACTTCTTAATACATTGTTAGTTTGATCTAATCTTTCTAAATATGCATAGTGAGTGCATCCTTCATATGTTACTAATCCACAATTAGATATTAGTTTTTCTAATTCTAATGCATTTTCATAAGGAGCATCATTATCATTAGTACCCCATATTAATAACGTAGGACAATCTATTTTACTTGCATCTTTTGTTAAATCTAAATTTAAATGTTTAACAAGTATTTTTCTCATCATTTCAGATGCATTCTTATAATCAGTAGAACCTAGCATATTTTTAGCCCAAGGTTCTAATCTTTTTAATACAGGTACTTTTTTAAGCCCTTTTAATATCTTAGTTTTAACACTCTTAGTCTTTCTAGATATTTTATATGGACTTGCTAATAAAACAATCTTTTTAGTTTTATATTTACTAGCAAATGCAATAGTTATTTTTCCACCAAAAGAATGCCCTATTACTATTGGATTATTCATTTTTAATTTTTTAGATAGTTCATGTACCATTTCTGCATAATCAAATATAGACCATACATCTTCTGGTTCATCACTAAGACCAAAACCAGGTAAATCAATAATTAATACGTTACATGTTTTAATAAATGGTTTTGCTATTGGATTCATCATTTGAATATTTTGTCCCCAACCATGCAAATAAATCAGATTTGTATCTGACTTGTTATCATAAAAATCATAATTAATGCTTATATTTTTATATTTATATTGCATGCAATCCACCAATATAATTTTACCATAATAAAAACGTGTTTTCATTGAAATACACGTTCTATTTACATTTTTTTACGAATTACATAGTTAGTTTCATATTATTGCCAAAAATAACTTTCTTATATTCTTCAAAATGAGGTAAATCTTTAAATACTGAAAACGCTAATAAAAAATCTTCATCATGAGATAAATCATAATATGTTTTCATTAATAATAATTTTTGAGGTATATGTTTTACATCTTGGCCATAAAATAATTCACCAATAAAGAAAGTAACTTCATCTTTAAGTTTTAATAAATCACCTGGGTTAATAGTTATTTTATCAACAGTTTCACAATATGAATCAAAATTCTTATCATCAAATATACATAAATTTATATCATCAAAATAATATAATAATCTAGCTTTTGAACGCAATAATTCTTCAGTAGCTTCATGTGTTTTTAAATATTCATTTAAATTTCTAAGGAAATTTATATATATTTTTTCTTGTATTTTATGATATTCTTCATATCTTCTATTTAATTCATCTATACTTGGATCACGATGAGGACTTTTTTTGTCATAAGCATCTTGTATTACATTATCTAATTTATCATATGCTATTGAGCCTTCACCAAATATTGCATATTGAGGTAATTCATTAAATACACTACCAAAATTTATATCTCCATGATGAGGAAATTCATCCCATAAATCTCTATCTACAGGACTAGTAGGATATTTAATTTCAGTTTCATCCATAGCATCAACATTTACTAAATATAATGCATCTAAACAATAATATGGTAATGTTTCTAGTATAGATAATGTACTAGCTTTAATTAACATACATTGTTTTAGTAAACGAGAGTGTGCTGGATCAGGATTTTTAAAATAATCAATGTATGATTGTTCTAGTTTCTTCTCAAATCTATTAAGCTTTTTGTATTCTCTATGCATATATGTTGCATGTATGATTGAAAGTAAATCTAGATTTTGAAAATCTATATCAAATATTTCTTCTTGTCTATCATTAGATATAGAATTTGCTAATTCTTCTTCAATCTTTTTACTACTTACACTATCAAATAAGTAAATTCTCTCATCTTCTACATAGAAATATTCACTAAAAGTATCTAAAAATTCATTTAATTCTTCTTCTACATTTATTTCTTCAAATTCAATTTCTTCAGATAATTCTTCTTTTGCATTTTCCTTAGCTAGTTCAAGAACTTGCATTAAAAAATCTGGTACAACATCAAGTTCTACATAGTTTCTATCTCCAAATTTTCTTAAACAATGAAACATTAGAAAAAATATATAATCATATGGTATTTTTTCCATTTTTAGCAACCCCCTCAAATTGGCACATATTATAACAAAAAAATGCTGTATTGTACAGCATTTTATATATATTTGTTTAATTCAGTTTCAAATTCATTTTTAATTTGATCTAATTTTTCTTGTGATTTAGATTCAAATCTCATAGTAATATTTGGTCCAGTATTAGATGCTCTTACTAAAGCAAATCCATCATCAAATTTAACTTTAACACCATCTATAGTTATAAATTTATAGTTTCTAGATTCACAATATTCTCTTATTTTATCAACTACACCGAACTTTTTATCATCATCTACATGAACTTTTATTTCAGGTGTAGAATAATATTTTTCTAAATTCTCTAAATAACTACTAAGAGGTCTATCACTATTAGATAACATCTCTATAAGTCTCATACCTACATAGATACCATCATCGTATCCTGGCCATCTATCTCTAAAATATACATGTCCTGATAATTCTCCACTTAATGGATAATCTCCTTCAGCAGAAGCAGCTCTTGTATATGAATTACCTGTTCTATATTCAACTGGTTTTACACCTAGTTTATTTAATTCATCTTCTAAAGTTTTAGAACATTTAACATCAAATAAACATTCTTTTTTATCAACTTTATCATATAAATAATCCCACATTACTGCTAAAAATTTATCTATTTCAATAAATGTACCTTTTTCATCTACAAATCCTACTCTATCAGCATCTCCATCATAACCTACTCCACAATCAGCATGACTTTCTAATACTTTTTGTTTTAATACAGTTAGATTTTCTTCAACGCATGGATCTGGATGATGATTTGGGAAGTTTCCATCTGATTCATCAAATATACCAGTTGCATCTACTTGTGGTAAATGTTTAAATACATCACCTGCTATTACACTACCAGTACCATTTCCACAATCATATATTACTTTAATTCTTTTATTTCCAAAATGTAATTTATCACATATTAGTTTAATATATGCTTCTCTTAAATCTACATCTTCTACTCTACCTACTCCATTTTCATAATCTTCTTTTTCTATTAAATCATGTATTTCCATTACAGCAGGTCCATAAGCATTATGTATTCCATTATATGAAAATTTAAAACCATTATATTCCTTTGGATTATGTGATGCTGTAATCATCATACTAGAATTAGTTCCCAAATAATTTGCGCCAAAATAACACATAGGTGTTGTAGCAAGACCTAATCTTTTAACAACTATGCCTGTATCAACTAATCCTTGAACTAAATTTTTTTCTAAATTAACACTAGATAATCTATTATCATATGCTACTACAGTAGCAGGTATATTTTGTCTTCTAAGTTTAGTACCAAATGCTCTTCCTATATTATAAGCAAGTTCATCACTTAGTTCAGTACCATATACTCCTCTTATATCATATTCTCTAAAAATAGTTTTTAATACTTCCATATTACACCTCTATATTAATATTATCATATCAAAATAAAAAAATCGAAATAATCGATTTTTTTAATGTAAAGTTAATTATAAAAACCTATTTTTTCTTTAACAAGTTCATACTTTTTCTTAGCAATTTCTCTAGATTTTTCTCTTCCATCAGCAAGTATCTTATCTAATTCATCACTATTTAAATATTCATAATATTTCTTTTGAATTTCACTTATTTTTTCTACTACTACATCAGCAACTTTAGTTTTAAATGTTCCATAATTACATCCATCAAATTCTTTTTCTGCTTCTTCCATAGTTTTTCCTGTAATAGAAATATAAATATTTAATAAATTAGATATTCCAGGTTTATTTTCTGGATCATATTTAACTAACATTTCACTATCAGTTGTCGCTCTCATAATTTTCTTTCTAATTACTTCTGGTTCATCTAATAATCTAATAACACCATTTTGATTTTCATTAGATTTACTCATTTTAATAGTTGGATCTAATAAATCAGCTATTTTAGTACCTTCAGATTTAATTTCAGGATTAGGTACTACAAATGTATCACCATATCTTTTATTAAATCTAATTGCTATATCTCTAGCTAATTCAACATGTTGTTTTTGATCTATTCCAACTGGTACTATATCAGCATCATATAATAGAATATCTGCAGCCATTAAAACTGGATATGTTAATAAACCAACTGTAAAACTTTCACTCTTTTTACTTTTTTCTTTAAATTGATGCATTCTACTTAACTCACCAAAATAAGAATTACATTCTAAAAAGTATCCTAAATTTGCATGATATTCATTTTGTGATTGAACAAATATTGTATTTAATTTTGGATCAATTCCGCATGCTAAATAAAGAGCAACTAAACTTCTTGTGTTCTCTTTTAAATTTCTTTTATCATCATTAACTGTAATAGCATGCATATCTGCTACAAAAATGTATGATTCATATTTTCCTTGATTTTCAACCATTTGTTTTATAGAACCAATATAATTACCTAAAGTAATGATTCCTGTTGGTTGAAGTCCTGTTAACATCTTTTTCATTTTTTCCTCCTAAAATAAAAACTCTTATCCTATAAGGACAAGAGTATTCTTGCTTTTTATGCCACCTTAATATATACCATCATATATATGCTACGTGGTAACGGGTAGCTTCCGTGATAGCCTACTATAAATTCAGCTTCCTTCCCATGAGCCCATTCATTAAACATAATATATAACTTCACACCACCAGTTACTCTCTTTAATATTATTTGTTTAATTACTCTTCTCATGCATCGATTTAACGCAACATATTATAACTTATTTTTGTATTTTTGTCAAATTAAGCAGCTTTTACTAGTTCTTGTTCTTTATCTTTTTCAAAATTATCAAAGAATGTAGCCCAATCTACCATCTCAGTTGCTTCTTCATTTACTCCAGCAGTTCCTGATGTTTGAGCAGATGCTATTTCTGCTGCTGGTGTTGGAGTATCTAATACTACTGCTGCTGGTTGTTGCTCTACAGCTGGAGCACTAACTTCAACTGGTGCTGCTTCTGCAACTGGATTATCTAAAACTACTGTTTTTTCTACAGCTGCCTTAACAGGATTATCTAAAATTACTGTTTCAGTAGTTTCAGCCTGTGCTAAAGTTTCTTGTGGTTGTGCTTCTGCAACTACAGTTGCTTCAGCTTCTACTGCAGCTGGTTGAGATTCAACAGTAGCTTCTGCTTGTGCTTCATCAACTAATGTATCATTAGCAGTTTCTTCTAGTACTTCAGGAACTTCTTCAGCTGGTTCAGTTTTAACTACTGCAACAGCATCTGGTTCTTCTTCTAATGCTTCAGTAATAGTTTCACCTACAGTAGCATCCATAACTAAAGGCATAACTTCTTCTTTTGCTGCAACCTCATCTTCAAAATGAGGAATATTTATTTGAGCTATATCTTCATCTTCACCAGGTTCGTGTTTTTCTTCTGCTTGTGCTTCTGTACCAGTTAAGCCAACATATTTTTCTCCACCATTTGCAAATGCTTTATCTAATAAGCTTCCGCTCACACCATTTGTGAATAATCTATCTAATAATTCTCCACTAACACCATTTGTAAATGCAGCGTCTATATCATCTTTCTTTTCTACTACAGGTGCTTCAGTTACAGCTTCAACTGTCTCTGGTTCTTCTTTAACTTTTGTAGATTTTGCTTTTTTAACTTCTCCACCATTTCTCAATGCACTAATAATAGCATTATATCCATAACATACTTCTTTATGTCTTTGAATTAATTCTTCTATTTTATCTATTTTCTTTAATTCTGCTTCTAATTCAGCATTACATAATTTAGCTAATTCAGGTCCTAATTCTTCATTTCTAACCATTTGATTATCTTCAACAGTCATATCAACATATATTTCTCTTTTTCTTAAATACATATTGATTATTGCTTTTTGTTTAGCTATTTCAGCATCTAAATCAGCTATTTGATTTTCTTTATCTTCAAGAACAGTAGTAATTGTTTCAAGAGCTTGTGACATTTCTTCCCATAAGGCATCACTTTCTTTAAATAAAGCTCTTAATTCATCATTATCAACATCTACATCATATCTAGCTTCATCAATTAATCTAGAATTTTCATATTGCAATTTAATAATTCTGCTTTCCCATTCTCTTAAATCTAAAACACCAATAGATTCGACTTTTTCTTTGCCAAAATCATCTTTAAGTTTTTTTAATTTACTTTTAATACTATCTGTCTTTTTCATAATATAATGCCTCCATATTGTACATAATAATTCTAACATAATAAGACCTTTTCTTCAATAGATTTTATTTGACTTTTTCGCTTTAGTTACTATAATAAGAGGTGAAAGGAGACGTTTATGGAAAAAGAAGAAATTAAAGAAAAAGAAGAAAAAGTTGAAAAGGAAGAAAAAAAGAAAGAAAAGAAACAAAAAAAACCACTTGTCTCATGTAGAATTTTATTTATATCTGCATTAGATAAAATTATGTTTGTTGTTTTAGCACTATCTTTTGTAGGTGCAACATGGGCAAACTTTAGTGGTAATTTTGGAAGTCCTGATTATGGATATTGGGTTAGAGTATTTAGTGAAATAGGAATTTTAATTGCATTTGCTATTCAATATTTTCTATTTAACTGGATTTATAAATGCGCTGCTAAAACTATGCTTTGTATAACTGATACAGAAGTATATAAAGAAGCATATATTCCATTTAAAAGAACTGAAAAAAGTATTCCTTTAAAGAAAATAACTTCTGTTACAACTATTAATCTTTTCTGGATTTTTAGATCAGTTATTATTTTCCAATACCATCATTTACCAATGATATTCTTTACTTGGAAAAACCAAGAATTTAAAGATAAGTTTGATGAATTAGTTAATCATAGAACTGAAGAAATGGAAAATGAATATGAAGATAAAAACATTATTTCTTTCTTAAGTAATGGATTTGTTAAAAAATTCTTCATTGGACTTGCTGCTTTAATTGTTTTCTTAGGTATCATTAGAATATTTGGTGTATTATTTAGTCCAGCTAGAAAAGTACCAGGAATTTATACAAATGGCGATTATAAAATTGAAGTTAAAAGAAATGGTACATGTGATATAACTACACTAAAAAAAGATGCTGAAAATTGTAAATGGACTATTAATGATGATGGTGATACTGTTACTTTCTCATATGAATATGATAGTTGGTGGGGAAAAGATACTACTTCATTTGATATGAGATATGAAAGTAAAAAGTTAACATACGGAGATCAAGAATTTACAAAATAAAAAACGATTTAAATAATCGTTTTTTTATTTTGTTATTGTATAAGTTATATCACCTTCACCAAGAATACTTTTTAATTCTTCCTCCGTAATATTTATTTTTCCTATCTTAGTGTAATTCCAAGTATTAGTTCCATAAAATAAAACTATTTGATTTCCACTATATAATATTACATCCCCAGGTTCAGTTTTAGTATACTTATCACTTCTTGGCAAACTAAATCCTAAGTCCCCTACTTTTTCAAAATCACCATAATCTTGAGCATTAATAATAATATCCCCTTCATCTAGTTTTTCTAATAAAGCTTTCTTAGTTCTATTATCTTCTAAATTAACAATTAATTCTGTTTCATTAACTATTATTTTAATTGTTTCTGGTAATTTTTGTTCCACAGGTTCTATTACTACCTCCTCTTTTTTATTTTGTAATAATAAAATTACTACTATTACTGCTATTAATATAAATATAGCTATTCCAATTAATACTTTTTTCATATACATCACTGTAATAATTATATCATATGTTGATAATAAACCTTAATTTTTATATAATAAATTTATACTAGGAGGTTAATATGGATAATAATAATCAAGAAAATATTGAACAAACCAATCAAGAAGTTGTTGAACAAGTTAGTGAAGAAGTTGTAGAACAAATTAATGAAAACAATACACCAGTTGTAGAAGATCCAAATGATCAAACTGCCAGAACATTATCTATTATTTCACTTGCATTATTCTTTGGTGGTAGTGCTGTAATGGGACTTATTACAAGATTAATTCCACCATTATCAAAATTAGTTTCTTCTTTAACTGGGTTATGTCCTTTGATAGCTATTGTTCTAATGATTATTGCTAGAGTTAAAAGTCCACAAAACAAGTTAGCCAAAATAACTATGTGGATATATATTGTTCTATCTATAATAGGAGTCACTCTAACAATTATATTTGTAGTACTTTGTGTTAACACACTAAGAAGCTGTCCGGGATAATATTATGATAATAAATACATTTAAATTTAACTTTTATGGAGTTTTATTAGTCAGTTCAATTATTATAGGATTTATTTATATATTTTTATCATTAAAAAAAGAAAAAGAAGATATTAATCAATTAAAATTATATGCATTATTATTCTTCTCTTTCGCATTTGTTTTTGGAAAAATATTTACTATAGTTGTAAGTAAAGAACCAGTTAATATTATTAATGCAGGTTTTTCATCATATGGTGGTTTAATAGGAGTTATATCTTCTGCTATTATATTTGAAAAAATAGTACCAATGAATAAAAAATTAATAAAATATTCTATTCTATCTTTACCTTTAGTATATAGTGTATCTAAAATAGGATGTTTTTTAGCAGGATGTTGCTATGGTATTCCATATGACGGATTTTATTCAGTTACATATACATCTGGATTAAATATTAAACTATTTCCTATACAATTAACTGAATCAATAGTATTCTTAATTATATTTTTAATACTAAATAAATTTAAAAATAATAAAAATATTATTTATATAACTATTATAATATCTGCTTTAATGAAATATTTATTAGATTTCTTAAGATATGAACATATAAATAAATTTATAACAGTTAATCAAGTATTTAGTTTAATATTAATAATTGGAACTTTTATAATATTAATAATAAATGAAAAAAAACTAACTATAAATAGTTAGTTTTTTTATTAATATAAATTTGGTTTAGGACCACTACCAAGAGTTCTTTTAAATTCTTCAACTCTTTTATTAGCTGCTTCTTCTCTTTCCGGCAATAATTCAAATTTAGTACCATGCATACATTCATTAACAATATATCTTCTTACGCCTCTTATCATACTAGATAATTCTTCATTACTAAATTGCTCCATCATAGCTGGATTTGATAATATTTGCATATACAAAATATGTTTATTAACTTCAAATACATCTTCTATATCTCTCATATTTCCTCCCCTTATTAATTACTTGGTTTTTGTCCAAATGATAATGTTTTTTGTTTTTCTCTATCTCTATCAGCTGCTTCAAAACATTCTGTTATTAATTCTTCACTCTTTTGTCCATCTGGATGCATACCTTTATAATCGTCATCATCTAATAATTGTTGGAATGAAACATTTAAAGTTTTTATTCTATCAGCACTTAAATATAAGAATAAAGATCTTAAAAGACATTGTCTTAATATAGCAGTTGTTGCTTTATCATAATCCGTTAATTCTTCATCAGAAGTAGCAAGTAATTCTCCAAGATTATCAATAGCAATTGGGAATCCATATACATCTTGCATCATTTCTAATGCTAGAGGATTTGTTCCAGTAATATTTGCCGCAAATTTAGCACCTGAATAAAATGTTTCAGGTATTTCAAATCCATTACTTAATAAGCCTTCTTCTAATGCTGGATTAATATATGCTAAATAATATTTACTGCGAAGTAATGGTTCTCTAAATTTAGCATATTTTGGATCATTAACAAATTCTCTTAATATTGTTAAGAAGCCATTATATGTATCATTTTCAATTGATTTATGTAATATGTTACTAGAAGCTATTGATTTTGTTATTTGTTCATCAAGTTCTTCACCTTCTAAATCACCTATCATACCTAAAAATCCTGTAATTATACCTGGTAAAGATTCTTTTACTCCTGCATAATCTTCAGCATTCTTACTAATTAGTTTTCCTAATATTCTTCTTTCTACTTTACCTTCATGTTCTTGATTAATAATGCTATGCATATCTTTTTTAAAATCATCAGGTGTTCTATTTTCAAGAATAAAATGTGCTAAAGCATCTATTCTAGCAAAATCTAAATCAGGTATTTGATATAGTTTCTTTTCTGCAATAATTGCATTTCTTAATTCACCTAATAAATCTTTAAATTCTTTAGATTCTTTTTGTCCTTTTAATTCTAATTGAAACATTTTTTCATAAATAGATTCAATATTACCTGCTTTTTGTTCTAATTCTTCTATAAAATCAAAATCATTTTTATTAATTCTATGTTTTTCCATTTTCTATCTTCTTCCTTGCTTTCTTTCTTCTTTTCTAATACTGTCCATATCATCTGCAATATAACGTTTTGTAAATTCTAATAAACCATATCTAGAACCACTATCTAAATATAAACCACATAGTTTTCTTTGCATTGCGTTTAATCTATATTTATATTCTAATTCATCTACATTAGATAAATCTAAACCCAAAGTTGTATGCTCTACTGCATAAAAATGCTTTAAAGCTTGAATAGTGGATATTTCTAATTTAAGTAATTCTTTTTTCTCTTTTCTTCTTAGTCTGGTTTTCTTTTTTAAGTATTCTAATTCTTCTTTATCAAAAGTCCCCATAATACCTTATCCCCCTTGGCCATATATAATAACACAACTAATGCACTTTATCAATAAAAAAGTACTAACTATAAAGCTAGCACTTTTTATCATAACTATATATTAAAAGTTTTTATTTCTTTGATATTTATTTCTTTTAAATCTATTTTTTCTTTACTAAATTTCCAATCTATATGATAATCAGGTAATAATTTTGTCTTAATTGGATTAAGTCTTGGAATTAATATAATAGCTTCAAATGTATCAAGTAATTTTAAATCTTCTACTGTAACTAATGGTTCAAATCCATTTTCAGTTTGTTTAGTACCACATAATCTAGAAATATCTTCTAATGTTTCAGTATCATTAGCTAATAAATATATTATATTACCAAATACTATTTTTAATATTTCAGTTCCATCAACACCATAAGCATTTCTTAATTCTAATAAACTTCTTACAAATACTGTGAAATTAATATTACAACTTCTAGCCATTGTAAGCATATTATTGAATTCTTTAATTGGAATTAAATTTTCAAAATCATCTATTGCAAAATTTAATCTACGAGTTTTATCATCAGTAAGTGTTGCAGCAAAATAACATTCTTCTAGTATTAATGGTACTATTCTTCTAGCAGCTGTTTTATTATTACTAATAATAAATATAGCTGTTTTTTCTTTTTGAACATTCATCATATTAAAATCAGATGTAGATAACATTTTTAATAACATTTCTCTTGATACAAAAAGTCTCATATTTTGTATGAAAACAGATAGAATACTACCTCTTGTTTCATTTGGTGCTAATAAAACATTAGATAAGTTAATATATGTTGGTGATGTTTTATCATATTTTTTAACTTGTTCTGATAATTTATCTAAATCAGATACTAGTTTTAATACACTACTTATATTAACCTCTTCTTCTTTAGCATTATCAAATAAATATAATGCTAAACCTATAAATAATGATGTTGCTGAATTATTCCAATATGGATCAATATTAGAATTAAATGTTTCATTGCAACAAAAATAATAAGCTACGTTTTCTAATAATTCTATTGCTCTATCTTTTTGACCATCCTTATATAATTTATAAGGTAGGTTCAATGGATTAAAACAGTTACCAACGGTAGGATTATCTAAATTAATTACAATTGTATTATAGTTTTGTTTTTTTAATTCACCTGCTAATGAATCATATAATTCACTTTTAACATCATGAACAATAAATGATTCTTGTGATTTAATTGCTAATCTTAAACGTGGTAACATTATTAATTGAGTTTTACCACTTCCAGTAGAACCAATTACTAAAGTATGTGATACATCATCTTTAATATATAAGTGATTATCATCATACATCATCGGAACTCCTGATTTTTTAACTTCAGTTTCATAACTGATTTGAGTTAGTCTAGGCATTAGTTCTTCAACTGTTGCCCATCTTGAATATGCCATGCATATCACTTCCTTTCAACAATATAATATCATATATATTTTTTCAAACTTAAACAAAAATGGCTTTTTATGATATAATTTTATATATAGGTGATTTTATGTTTTCAAATGATTTAGTTTGCAACATTATTGAATATATAAATAACAACATCAATAAAGAAATTACTATTGATGAATTAAGCATGCTATTTCATTTTAATAAAACATATATAATGAAACGTTTTAAAAAAGAATTAAATATTTCAATACATGAATATATTAATACTCTAAGAATATATAATAGTTTGTCTTTTTTTAAATATGATAATTATGTATTAAGTATAGCTTTTAAAAATGGTTTTAATTCTTTAGAATACTTTTCAGAAACATTTAAAAAAATAATTGGTGTTAGTCCAATTATTTATAAAAAATATTTAAGTTATAAATATATAAGTGATAAAGATCAAGAAAAAATACTATTTAATGTATCTAGAATTAGTAGTATTAAATCTAATGCTTTAAATTATTTAAATCATAGAAAACCTACTGTTAGTAGCTATGTTAAAAGAATTGAATTTAAATAATAAATATTTTAATTAAAGTAATTCATTATCTTTAGTTAGTTTCCTAGCTTGTGGTTGACCATCTTCATCTAATTGAAATTCAGGTATTACAATTGCATCACTACAAGTATTATTGCTTTGCATATAATAATCTAAGATTTTATAATGTTCATGTTGTGGATTATACTCTTTATATTTTTGTAATAAATCTATGTATGGTTGTATTCCTCCACGTTTTTGAAATTCTTTTTGGCTTTGGCGTTTAACAAAAGCAGCAGTGCCATCACTAAAAGTTGCAAAGATACCAACATTAAAAACTCTAGCACCTTCTAGTGATTTTGTTTTAAATCCTTCTAAATTAGTTGTATTTATAGCCATTATATTATCAAAACATATATCTCTATCTTCTCTTAAATACCAATGTCCTGCACTTTTATAAAACCAGTATATTGGTTCAAATGGAAATGTTAATTTGGACTGCGCTTTTGTTATTTGTAAATTTCTATAAACACCTTGTCCTTCTTTAACCATTGCAAATAAAGCTCTCTTTTTCCCAACATCATATGGTTTTATATATAAAACACTATCTGGGTTTTGTATAATTCTATTTAAATTTTCGTCAATATATTCTAGCTGCGGACTTACCATAAACTCTCCATAAATTTAATAATAACATTTTCTTTGCAAAAAATATTATAGCACATTGTATCTTTCAATAAAATAAAAAACACTAATTAATAGTGTTATTTTTTAATGGCACGAGTAGTTACCAATTGAGAAACTACTTCGTGCAAATCAACTGCTATAAGTAATATATCGTATATTATTATAATATTAAAGACTATATTTTTTGTAATTATATTCATCATGTGTTTGATTTGTCCATAATTCCATTTCTTTTGTCATAACTTGTATTTCTATATTTATTCCATTTAAACTGAAATAATACAAATTAGCTTTAAATCCACTGTCGGTAGGGGTTACAAAATGATCAACTTTTCTAGTTGGATTTAATCCTTTTTCGATTAAATTAGATATTTCAATAACTTCATCTTCAGTGTCTACTGAAACTCTAAATCCAATGATATCTGGCAAATTATGTGGGCCATATGCTTGTCCATATTGTTTGCGGCGAAGTTGTATTTTTTTCATCATCTTTTCTACTGATTTGATTCTATAATCTAAAGAGAACTCTTTTTTATAGCACATTTTTAAATAATTTTCTAGCATTGCTTTAAATGATTCTAGTTCAATATCTGCATTGGCGTGCATAATTTCACATGTGTTTTGATCTACATTATTGGAATTAATTTGCATATAATCACCTCAATTGTCTCTCGAAAACATTATAACATATAATTAAAAACTCTAACTATAAAAGTTAGAGCAAATATTCTACTGGCACGATAATCATAAGGGTTTAAAACTTTTTTTAATTATTATAATACAGGTAA
>CAMJBC010000005.1 GCA_946403755.1 uncultured Mycoplasmatota bacterium | reverse complement strand
TTATCATTTAAAATAGGTTTAAAACACTATAATAGTGTAGGTTCTTAATAAAAAAAGAGTTGTGTAAACAACTCTTTTTAAATGAAATAATTTATTTTTACTATGCTATAATCATAATAGAGGTGTGATATGGAAAAAAAGAATAATACAGTATTAATAATAGTGATATGTGTATTAGTTGCTCTTGCTTCAGTAGAAGTATGTTACATATTATTTAATAAACAAAAAGAAAATAATGTAGTTGATAATAATGAAATTGAGAAAACTAATACAACAGTAGATGAACCTAGTGAATTACCACAAGATGATTATTTAGAACTAAAAAGTGAATTTAGAGAAAAAGGTAATTTAGTATATGATTATGATCTAAAGACTGAAAAAAGAAATGAAGATTTATTAAATAAATCAAGAGAACTTGTAATAGCAGAATCATCTAAATTAAAAAAGAGTTCTAATATTAACTTATTTAATTATTTAGGAAAAGTTAATATGATAGGTGATAAATATTATTATGTAAATTATGAAGTTCATTTTTATAATTTACCAAAAGATGTTTATGAAAAAAATAAAGAACAAATTAAGATAGACCATGAATCTAAATTAACTAATTGTAATTTTGCTGCTTGTCCATTAGAGGTAACTGAAGGATATAAAGATTTATCAAAATATTTAGTTAAAAAAGCATTTTATTATTATATATTTGATGAAGGAAATAAAGTAGAAACAAGAAGTATTTTATCTAAATCTTTTGTTACCGAAAATATACCAAATGAATGGTTAAAATTAGGTAATTATAAAACTAAAGATGCTATGTTTAAAGATGTATTATTAATGCAAAGTGAGTCTCACACATATAATAATTATTTAGTTATTTATGATACAGGTTTAGAATTAAAATTCAAATATAAAGGTAAGAGTAAAACAATATTAAATGAAAATAATTATAATCAAATAGATAAACTATATGATACGACTAAATGATATTAGTGCTTAATATGATAAAAAAAGTAGAAACACATTTACTAAAGATAGTAAAATAAAAGAAATGATTAAAAGAGTTGTGCAAACAACTTTTTTATTATGTTAAAAAATAATAAATTATGTTAAAATTTTAATAGAGGTATTTTATATGGGATGGGTATTAATTGTACAATTATTATTAATATTTTTATTACTAGGAGGAATAGTATTTTGTATTATTTATATTACTAAAAAAGTAAGAGCATTTTTACAAACATATTTTCATGCTAATACTTTAAAAGAAGCAATAGAAAATAGTAAGATAGAAGATGAAAATACTCATAAATCTATTTCATCTATGGAAAGCATTTATTTAGATAAAATAAGAACTGATTTTCCTGATCTAAATCTTAATGAATTAAAAAGTAAAGCAGAAGCTAATATAATAAATGTTCTTGATACTATAGAAGCAAAAGATATAGATAAATTAAATAATAAAAATGAAAAAGTAGTAGCATTTACTCAACATAAAATAGATGATTTAAAAGATAATAAAGTAAGTATAGATGATATTAAAATACATAAAACATTATTAAATAAGTATGATGTTGGTAATGGAATAGCAACTATTAATATATCTTCATCATTAGAATATTTTTATAAAAAAGGAAATGAAGTAGGGCATAAAATTCAAACTAGATTTAAAACAGAATTTATATATATTATTGATGCTAGTAAATTACATAATAATGTAAAAGGACTAGGTCTTAATTGTCCTAATTGTGGTGCTCCAGTTAAAACGTTAGGTCATAAACATTGCGAGTATTGTAACACAGGTATTGTTGAAATAGTTAGTAGAGTTTGGATAATTAATAATATTCATGAGTATTAAAAAAAGAGATTTAAATCTCTTTTTTATTTGAACTTAAATGTCAAAGCAGTTTGTTCAGCATTAAGCATACAAGTTGTACTTTCTTTTTGATTAGTTACTGTAACATCATAAATTGTTCCATCTTTTACTGAAGCAAATATCATAGCTTTAGTAGGTTTATTAATAGTAGCATATTTCCATGGATGACTATGATAACTTGCATTTTTTAATTCTATACCTGTTTCATTAGTTAATAATTTAATTTTTTCATTCATATATGCATCAGTACTATTTAAATAATTTTCTGCTGGAACTGTTTTAATAGCAATTTTACAATCTAGATTGTTAGTAAATACCATAACAGCATCTTCATTTTCTATATTTGTTACTTTTTCATAACCACTAGGTAATATTATATATAAGTTTCCAGCAACATTAATTTCTTTTTTCTCTCTTATTAAATCATTTATTTTATCGGCGCTATCTTTACTCTTATCAAGAGTTTCTTTTAAATATTCTTCAGCTTCTTTACTAGTTTTTTGAATAGTTGTTATTATAATTACACCATTTACTACAAAAGTAATTATAAGTCCTACAAATATAATAATTAAAACTACTGTAGAAGTGCCACCTCTATTTTTAACTATTTCTGCTAATTCTTCATCTGTTTTATTAGGATTTTCTGCTTTAACTCTATCTACTTCTTCAAGTGCTTTTTTAAGATACATATCTTTAAACTTTGAAGCAACAATTATATCATATATTAAACTTACTAAGAAAAATATTAATGGATCTTTAATAAAGAAACCAAGAATACTAAAAAATATAATAGTTGCTACTCCAAGTAACCACATTTTTCTATAAAAGAAATATAGTGAAGAAAAGAAGAATGCTGGCCAAGAAAAACCATTTTTCATCTTATTAACATTTTTTGAAATATATACATCTAATAAATAGAATTGATCATCATCTTTAAATAATTGTGGTCCATAATTTATTTTAGAAACAAATCTTTTTGGTTTATATGGAGCATTTGGAGTATTCTGTTCTAAAGATTCTAATTGAGTAGATTCAGTAGATTCTTCTACAGTGTTAACACCACAGTTACTACAAATGATTTCGTTTTCTTCTAAAGTCTTACCACAGTTAGGACAAGTTTTCATATTTCCTCCTATCTATTCTCTATAATATATTATACTAAATATATGAATAATTTGAAACATTTATTTATTTTTTACTAATTTATGATATAATAATTTTGTATGATAGGAGGGTAAGATATGCCAGCTGTACAAAGTAATAGTGAATATATACAAAGCAGTGCTAATGGTATTACTAGTAGTGTAAACTCTGCTACTGTAATGGGCGGAGTAACAAAAACTACATTTTCTGATAGTACCTCTAGTTGTCCTACCTTAGAACCAAATATAGTTGAATTATTCCTTGGCTGTTGTAAAGAATTATTTAGAAGAGTTGGAAAAGATACAGAAAACATTGCTAAAGTAGGCGAAGGCTTTGTTAAATTAGATAATGTTATGGCTGGATATGCAACTCAATTAAATATGGAAGTAAAATCTGGTACATATGCAGTAGGAGATGTTGCTTTAACTGGAAGTAAAGAAACAGATAATTTAACAAATTCAGACGTTAGAAAACAAATAGAAGCAATATTAGATGAAAAAGGATCAGATTTTAAATTACCTGATAGAACTAAAAAAAGTGAAGAAGATGAAGATCCTGATGATACATACTATTATTACAATGATAGTTCATCAGGAACACCAGATCCTGTAGTGACACCAACAACCCCAGAAACAATACCTCCAACAGAGGCACCAACTGAGGTAATCACTGATGTTCAAACAGATCCTCCAACAGAGCCACCTGAGCCAGAAACAACTCCAACAGAACCTCCAACGGAAGCTCAAACACAACCATTAACTGAACCTAAAACACAGCCTAGTGTAGTTCCAGTTAATAAACCTAAACCAAATAAAGAACCTTCAGTAAGTGTTCCATCTAAAGAACCAGAAGTTATTACAGAAGTTCCAACAATAATAGATGAACCAATAATAGATGAAGAACCAATAATTGAAGAGCCAATAATAGAAGATGAAGTAGAAGAATTACCTGATGTAGATCTTGAAGCTTTAGAAGATTATGAAGAAGATCCTACAATGGTTTATGAACCAATTAATATTGAAGCTGATGCTGTTACTGAAAAGAAAAGCGGTAATGGTCTTGGTGCTGCAGTAGCAGTAGTAGGAGCAACAGCAGCAGTAGCTGGCGCAGCAATCGCAGCTAATAAATATCTTAAGAAAAAAGAAGAAGATGGTGAAGATTGGGGTGATGAAGCATGACAAGAGTAACTAGTGCTGATTTAACTCGTGCTAATACTTCAGCTATGATTACCCAATTAGATTCAACATTTGAAACTAGTACAGCTATAATATCTAAAATGAATGAATTTATTTATGGCTCAACTGATACATTAAAAGGAGAAGGCTATAACGCTGTAAGAGCTAAATTAAGTTTATATGTTGATGCAGTAAGAAAAGAAGCTCAAATATGCCAAAACTTATCTAATAATGTAAAAGCAGCTAATAATGTAATGTTAACATTTATGGATGGATATACAGTATTAGATGATAAATATATAAGTGATATTGAAAACTCTATAGAAGATGTTAAAGCATTCCTAGGATGGCTAAGATCATACTCATCATCAAATGAAAGAAATGGTACAGATGCAGAAATTAGTCATTGGGAAGGAATACAAGTTGAATTAGAATCAAAACTAAATAAACTAAAACAATTAGCACCAACAGATAAATCTGCATTTGCATTATTAGATAAAGTATCTGAAGATATAATGAATTTTTCAGAAGCGCTTTATAAATTAAAGTTACCAAATTATGATGGTACTGTTGATGAAAATCAAAACTCTGCAGAATTTAAAGAATTATTAAGTCATGCAGGAATGGGTGGTGAACCAGTATTCTATTATCAAAAAGGTTGGTATGATGAAGATGGTAAACTTCATCCATGGAAATCATCTTGGGGTAAAAGTATTGCTTCAAGTGGTTGTGGACCTACATCAATGGCAGCTATTCTTGCTACTATGTTAGGTGATAAATCAATTACACCATCAACAATAGCAAATAAAATGTCATATAATGAAAACTGTGGTGGACAATATGCATATAATGCATGTGAAAGATATGGTCTAGATTATGATGCTCATATAGGACTTAGTAAAAATGTAAAAAGATTCATTAAAAATGGTGGTATGATGATAGTTGCTATTAATTATGGTGGACACTATATAGCAATTCTTGGTTATGATGAAGCAAGTGGCAAATATATAGTTTGTGATCCAAATAATCCTAAAAAGAGAAAATGGACTTATAATGAAATTGCCGCAACTCATACAATGGCTATTCATATAGCACCTAAAGGTAAAACAGTTCAAGAATGTATTTAAAAAAGAGACATATGTCTCTTTTTTTATCTCTTAAACATAAATGAACTTTCAATAGCAGATATTCTTTCATCAAGTGTTCTAGCTAAACTATCTAATTTAAAAGCCTCATCTTTTGCTTTTCTGTATTCTTCTAAATCAAAACTAGTTTTATCTATAATAGATCTTCTATATTTTTGATCAAGCTCTCTAACTTTTGCTTGAGCCATTGCTAATCTAGGAGATACTTCACTTTGTAATGATTTTAATTCATCACCAATATTTCTAGTTTCTTTAGTAACAAACATTTGATGTTGAAACTTTTGAATTAATTCATCATATCTTTGATTTAATTTATCTATACTAACTTGTTCACTCATTTGTTTATTCACCTCAGTTACATCTTTAAATTTATCCATATATATCATTCCCTATATTTAAATTATAGTATAAATCATTAAACTTGTAAATTTAATAATAAAGTGTTATAATATATGCCGCTTTGGAGGGGTTATGAAAAAAAATAAAAGATTATTATCATTAATGTCAACTATGCTAGTTTTATTATCTTTATCCTCTTGTAAAAATAATAGTAAAAATGAACCAGTGGTTGAACAACCAACTATAGTACATGAATATGTTGTACCTCATTTAGTTAGTGATACTACTGATGTAGAAGAAGAAGTGAATTCTCTTAATATAACAGAAGATAAAGCATATCCATATGATGTTTATAAAGTATTTAGATATATAAATAGTGATGGTTATGAAAGAATTAATATAGTTAATACTTATGTAAATTATGTTACTGATAGTGAAGGAAAAATAGTAGGTTATTACTATACAATGGTAGATGCATTTGATGGACATTACATTTACACAACACCAGTAAATAAAAATTCATTTATGAATTTAGAAGATATTGGAGATGGTGATGTAAAACATATAATGAATTATGCAGAATTATCTGAATTAAAAACTATTGCTATATTAAAAGGTATGGATACAAACTATGTTAATAGTGTAATGCCTGATAATTTAAAAGGACAAACTTTAACAACTAGTCAAGTAGCTAGATATTATGTTCAATTAGTAAATAAAAATAATAGAACATATAATGATAATCAAGCAGTTATTATTTTAAATTAGACTATTGAAAAATAGTCTTTTTTTATAGTAAAATTTTTACAAGGAGTGTTTTATGAAAAAGAAATTATTATATGTGTTAATAATGTCATTAATAATTATTTTATTATTAATTGGTATTAAACGTTTTATAAACAAAAAGAATAAAAATGAAGATAATATAATTGACTTAAATAAATATACAAATGATATCACTATAAATGAAGGTGGAGAATATACAGTTATTGGAGAATTTAAATATTCATTAGTAGTATCTGCTAATGATAAAGTAGTATTAAATTTAAATAATGTAATGATAGATAGTACTGATTATTCTGCTATAGTTAATTTAGGTACTAACGAATTAGTTATTAATTTAATAGATGGCACAACTAATGTATTAACATCCGATGGTAAAAGTGAATATAATGGATGTATTTATTCAAATGGAGATTTAACTATTAATGGATATGGATCATTAGAAATAAATAGTAAATTAAAAAGTGGAGAAGGAATATCAGTTCAAAATAATGATATAACTATTAATGGCGGAAATATATCAATTAAATCAAATGATGATGGAATAAATGCTGGAGGAGATAATGGTGGTTTAATAACTATTAATAATGGAAACATTTATGTTAAATCATCAGGTGATGGTATAGACTCAAATGATTCAATGATTATAAATGGTGGTGTTGTATATTCAATGGGAGATGCTAAAGGTGGAGATGCAGCACTTGATACTGATAATGGTTTTGAAATCAATGGTGGATTAGTATTAGGCCTTGGATATGATATGTTAGAATTACCTCAGAAAACATCTAAACAGTATTCAATTAATTATGATTTAAAAGACATTGTTGATAAAAATACTTTAGTAACATTATTAAATGATAAAGATGAAGTTATAGTATCTTTTATAGCAAAAGAAAAATTTAAAACACTAATTATTAGTAGTAATAAAATTAGTAAAGGTACTTATTATTTATATTTAGATGGAGAAAATAATGGTGAATTAAATAATTATATTTATCAAAATGGCAAATATACTAAAGGTAACTTATTATTAACAACTAAAGTAAATGATATAGTTACAGAAGTAAAATAAAAATCAATCTTACGATTGATTTTTTTATTCTATCATCCAAAGCAATGTTCCTTGTGTAAGAGCAGCTGCGATTGAAGTACCATGATTCTTTCCTGTTAAAGAATAGAATGTAGCATCTCCACCGGCTTTTCTAATTTTATCAACATTACTTCTCATTTCACGATTATATCTTGCTTCATTGTCACCTGATGTACCAGCATAAGCTCTTATTTTAGTTCCTACAAAATGACTAGGTGTTATTGAATAAGAACCACAACTAATAGGTACAGCTGAATGGAAGAAACCAGGATAATTATTTATCATATGCCATACTCCAATAGAACCTCTAGAGTGACCAGATATTCCAATTTTAGTAGTATCACAACTATATTGTTGACATACTGAATCAATTATACTTTTTAATTCAGCAAGTCTACCACCAGTTTCAGCCCACATACCACCATTAGGTGCAACAATTAAGAATGGATAATTTTTACCAAAATATTTTACAGCAGCATTATAGAAAGGATTAGTTCCATTACTACTTCCACCACCATCACCATGTAAATACATTATAAGTGGCATGTTAGTAGTGGCACCTTCAGGCACATTTACAAAATAAGTCATTTTAGCACTTTGAAATTTATGAGCACCAGGTTGAGTATCAAGAGGTCTACCTTTACCAGCTTCTTCTAAAGCTTTATATAATGTATCTTGAACTTCTTTATCTTGAATCTTTTTAATTTTATCTTGTATTTCTTTATATAATTTATCATCATATTTAGTTTTTAATGAATTAATAGCTTCTTTAATACTAATATAACTATTAACAAGTTGTAATTGTTGTTCTAATTTAGTTTTTTCTGTTGAACTCATCATATTATCAATAGATTGTTTAGCAAAACTATAATCAGATCTTTCTAAACTTTTTTTAGCAGCTTCTAAAGCATCAGTTGCTTCTTTAGTAGCAGCGGCATGAATATTAGATAATGTTGCTTCTCTAATACATGATAATGCAGTACCATGTTCTGGATTAGATAATCTAAGAGTTATTCCAATAACAGTAGGTACTAAAAATACAAGTATTGCTGCTAGAGCTTTTCTCATAGCATTATGATTTGCTTTAGAAAGTAAATCTTGATCATCTTTTTTAATTGCAGATAAATATTCAAGACTTAAAGATATTATTAATATAATAGGCACAGCTATTTTTATAATATCAATAACTATCTTAGCAAATCTAATTACTTTCAATATGTTAGAATTATCACATATATCTAAAATCATATCATTCACCAAAAATATTATAACACAAATATTGAAGATAATTAATTATTTGTGATATACTATATATGTATAATAAAGGAGTTCAAAATGAATAAACTATTAAAAAGAATAGTAAATGGTGAATTTATAAATGTTGTTTATAATGATGACATCTATCTTTTAGTAGATGAATTTGTTTGTGATAAAAAACATATTATTTATTTTAATAGTTTAAATAATGAGTTATTTTGTTATAAAAGAGGAAAAGATTTTGAAGTAATAGAAGAAGAAAAATTAATAGAAAAAGTTAAGGATGAAAATGGTTTATATAAAGATGAATATTTATACCATAGTAAATTTAAAAATATGAATACTCCTTCAAATATAACAGAAATAACTGGTGGAGAAAGAAAATTAATAATTGAAAAATTCTTAGATGAAATAGAAAAATTAAATGTTTCAATACCTAGACAAGAATTATTTAATAAATTATTAAATTTAAGAATTAAAAGAATTAATAAATTAAGAGATTTAGGTATCTTTGGTGCATCATCTGCATATCATATTAGAAGTAATACTATTTATGTTAGAAGTGATGAATATAAAGATAATGTATTCTTTCATGAATTAATTCATGCTTTAACTGGTAAAGATAGTTTTGCATTTAATACACTTTTAGGTGTAGGTTTAATTGAAGGAATAGCTGAATCAAAAACAATAGAAGCTTTTCATAAAAATGTATCAAGTTCATATAATGGTTATGAATATAATTTTGATGCTAAGAATTCTAGATTATATGTAGAGAATGCTGCAATAGCATCTCAATTAGAATATATTTTAGGAGAAAATTTATTAAAATCTTTAGTATCTAAAGATAGTAAATTTGTTGAAAAGTTTTATAGAAAATATGGTTTAAATACATTTATTAGTTTAAGATATGAACTAAATAAAATGTATAGAAATAATAGAAGACAATTAAATAATAATGATAGATTAGATAGAATTCAAGATATGTTATTAAGAACAGTTTTTGATAAAGAATTTGAAAGTGTAGTAGATGAAGAATCAGCTATTAAATATTTTGACACTTTAAATACATTTGGATTATTCAGAGTCAGAAAAGATGAAGAAGATAGTTTATTAAGAGATTATTTTAATAAAAAGAAAGAAGAATGTAGTAAAAAATTAAATATTAGTTTAGATAGTGTTAATTATGAACCAGTGCAATTTAAAAATAAGTTCTTATCTAATGAATATAATAAAAGAATTCTAGTAGACGCTAAATCATATTTTAGTTTAAATTATAAACCTGGTGATAGAGTTAAAATATATAAAGCTAATAGAGATGGAAAAGTTTATGGTTTATTATATGTTAATGATGAACTAATATTTAAAAAAGAATATGGTTTAAATGGATCATCTAAAACAAATATAGATTTTGATATGAGTGAACTAGAGGAAATAGAAATAGAAGAAGAACATAAAAGACAAATATAAAAAATGAAAAGGGTTAAAGACATTATTAAGAGTATTTGTATTATAATATTTGTACTAGGATATGTAACTAGTACTCTTTATAATGGAAATAATACTTTATTTGTAAATATAATAGATTTTATATCTAAACCAATAGTATATCCAATATTATTATTTTTAATTGGTATGTCTATTTATGAAGATAATTATAGTACTAAAAAATTATTAAAATATTCTTTTTATTCATTTATAATTTCATTATTTATAAATATATTTTGTTTTGCAATAATATTTTTTATTCAAAAAGAAAATACTTTAGTACTTGAATATTTATTAAAAACAAATATATTTACTTTTATATCATTAACATATTTGTTCTTTATATTAGTTAAAAAATTAGAATTAGAAAATCAAACACTATGGGGATTAGGATTATTATTTTCAATAGTAAATACTGTATTAACAGTTAAATATCAGTTTAATTCAAATGTAGTTTTAGGTAGTTTAACATCTATTATTTATTCTAGTGCTAATTATAGTAGTTTTTCATTCTTAGCTTGGATTATATTTCCAATAACAGGTTATATTTATAGTCAAATAATAGAGAATAAAAAGAATAAATTTTATTTCTTTAATTTATTAATATCATTAACAATTTATATAATTATGTTATGTTATTCTAAATATGTAGTAAGTGGTGGACCATTAATAGATTTTGATAATCCACATACTTTCTATCATATGAATGTATATGGCGGATTAATGAATATAAGTTTATGTGTATTTCTTTATTCGTTATCATATTTCATTAGTAAAAAAATACCAGGCAAAATTAATAGACATATTAGAAGATGGAGTAAGAATATAATAATTATTTATTTAGTAAGTATATTATTAATAAATTATTTGTTCTTATTAATACTAAATAATTTAATAGAAATAAATATGATAGAGACTCTTTTATTATTTGCATTAGTATTTATAATATCTGATGTATTATCATATATAATTAATAAAAAGTTTATTTATAAGCAAGACTAATATAGTCTTGCTTTTATTTTAAAATAAAAAATGATATTATATTTTATGAGGGGATAATATATGAAAATATTAGTAGTCGTACCTGCATATAATGAAAGTGAAAATATATTAAAAGTTATTGATGAATTACAAAAAGAAAAAATGTCTTATGATATTTTAGTAATAGATGATGCATCAAAAGATGATACATTAGAAAAGATTAAAAAAACTAATGTTAAATATGTAAGTAATCCTTTTAATATGGGTGTGTCTAGAACTACACAATTAGGTATTAAATATGCTTATGAAGAACAATATGATTATGTAGTAATATTTGATGGAGATACACAACACATAGCAGCATATATTCCTAAATTAGTAGATAAAATAGTTAAAACAAAATGTGATATGGTTATTGGTTCAAGATATTTAGATCCTGAATATAAACAAAGTTTCTTTAGATTAATTGGTACTAAAATATTTAGATTTTTAATAAGAATATCTTGTCATAAAAAAATAACTGATCCATTATCAGGAATGAGATGTTTAAATAGAAAATCTATGAACTATTTTATATCTATGGATAATTATCCTGATTTTATTGATGCTAATCAAATAATAGAAATGTTACTAAGAGATTATAAAATAGAAGAAGTACCTGTTAAAATGAGATATAGAGTATGTGGTGTTAGTCAACATAGTGGTATTTTAAAACCAATAAGATATATGATTAGTATGATATATACAGTTTTTGTAACAATAATATTAAACTCTGGAAGGAGAAAATAATATGAACTATTTTTTTATCGCAGTAGGTGTTCTATTTATTATTTATATTTTAATAAGTATAAAGAAAAATGAATTTAGTATTCAAGAAAGTGCTTTTTGGATGTTGGGTGGATTAGTAGTATTATTTTTATCTATATTCCATAAAAGTTTAGATAAAATAGCTAGTAAATTAGGAATAGTATATGGAACTTCTTTAATATTCTTTCTGGCTATATTATTCTTATTATTATTAAATTTTAGAAGTTCTAAAAGAATATTAAAATTAAATGAAAGAATATCAAAACTATCACATAAGATTTCTTTATTAGAATTAGAAATAAAGGAGAAAGATAATGAAAAAGAAAAAAGAAGTAACAAAAAAACAAAGTAATAAAGATACTAAAGTTAAATTTGATTTAGAAAAATTTAAAAATAATAAATTAATAGATGTATTATTAGTTGTACTAGCTATTGGTTTACTATTATTTATTCATCATTATGCTTTAGAAGAAAAAGATTATGAAAATTATGTTTACTATATTAATGAGGAAGGCCTTCCTCATATGTTTGATATGGATTCATATTATTATGCTAGAAAAACAAGAGAGTTTGTTAATGGAACAGAAACTAAATTAATAACAACTAGAAGTCAAGATGATTTACAAACTAATTTAAGTGATATAGATGATAGTAGATATACATTATTATTATCTAAAATAGTTTCAATTATTTATAAAATAATTAATGTTTTTAAACATGTTAGTTTATATAAAGTAATAATTTATTCTAGTGGTATATTAAGTACTCTTGTTGCTATACCTACATACATATTTATTAAGAGAAGAACAAATAGAGTTGGTGGTTTCTTTAGTGCAGTACTTGCAGGAACAGCAGTAGCATATTTTTCACATTGGGCTTATGGATGTTTTGATACAGATGTATTATTATATACAATACCAGTAATATACATTTGTTCATTTATGGAAACATTAATAGAAAAAGAAAATAAAAAAAGAATTATGTGGATGATAATATCTTCAGTAGCATTTATTCTTCTTATGTGTACATGGGATGTATTTGGTGTTTATTATTTCTTAACATTAGGATCTGCAATATTATTATTTATTATTTCTTTATTTAAAGAAAAATTTAAATTTAAAAATATTATTAAATTACCTGAAGTTAAATATTCATTCTTATGTGTAATTATATATACAATATTATCTTTAATAGTTACTAAAGGAATAGATATTTCAATATTAAGAGATATTCTTTCTGTTGTAAAACCAAAAGGATTTAGTAATATGAATTATCCAAATCCTGGAAAATATACTTCAGAATTAATGAAAATAGATTTTATAAGTTTTAAAGTTGGATCTAATCCTTTTGAAGCATCTAGTGGTTATTTAGTAAATAGACTTGGTGGTTTATTTATAGTTATTGTATTCTTTGCAGGATTATTAACTTTGGGATATAAAACATATAAATATTTTAAAACTAAAGATGAAAATCTAAGATCAGAATATGTTATAGCTATTATTTTAATAATATGGGCAATAGGTGGTTTATTAAGTACTAGAATGGGAATAAGATTTGTTAAAATGGCAGTTATTCCAGTTAACTTTATAGCAGCTTATGCTATTGGTTCATTCTATAATTTAATAAATGTAAAACATTTAGGATTATCAGCTATATTCTTATCATTAGCATTACTTATAACACCATGTTTAGGCGCTCAAGATATTGCTAATACTATGCCTCATTCAGCAAATGATGCACTTGAAGAAACAGCAAATTATATAAAACAAAATACTAAAGAAGATGCAGTAATAGTTTCTTGGTGGGATTACGGATATTTCTTTGAATATCAATCTGAAAGAAGAGCACTTGCTGATGGTGGTACTTATAATGGAAGATTTATATATTATTTAGCTAAATCATTAACTACAGATAATGAACTAGTAAGTACTAATATTATGAAAATGCTTGCTGAAAGTGGAACTACTGTTTCTTATGTAGCAGAAGAGTATTTTAAAACTCCAACTAAAGTTAATGAAGTATTAGATAAAGTATTTAATACTAAGACTAAAGAAGAAGCAAATAAACTATTAATGAATGAATATAATTTAACAGAAGAACAAGCAAATAATATTACTAAATATACTCATCCAGAAATAGATTATGAAATAATACTTGTTATAACAAATAGTATGTTAAGAATGAAAACAGCTATTAATTATTATGGAAACTATAATTTTGAAACAGGTGAAGCATCAGTACCACAACTTGATGTTAATGCAGATTATTTAGTTTTATATGACAAAGATGAAGATACTAAATACTTTGAACATATGCTTAGAAATACTGATGTAACTGACAGATTATCAACAAATGTATTTAGAATAAAATAGGTGATAATATGAAAAAAATATTATTGTTATTATTTTGTTTATTGTTATTTGGATGTTCTAATAAAACAATACCTGAAGTAGAAGCTAATATAGAAATAACAGACAAAGCTAAAGAACTAGCTCAGGAATTAAAAATAGATTTTAAAAAATTAGATTTAGATGTTAATATTATTGACGCTAATAATACATCTTTTACATTATATTTATCTAGAGAAGTTAGTGATGAAGATGCAGTAAAAGATATTAAAAAGATTTGTGATTTTATTAAAACATTTTCTAAAAAAGAAAAACTATATGATTTTTATAATCCTGATAATGAATTTGATTATAGTGCTATAAATGAACAAACAAAAACACTCATGTTAAAAGCAACTATTAAATCAAAGGATTATAAAGTTGCTATTAACAGAATGAATGGTTTGTCTTATAAAGGTAGTGAAGAAACATATAGCATTTATAAAATTAATTTTTTAGAGTATGATTTTAATTATTAATAATATTAATAAATGAACTGGATAAAATGCATAAAAGAAATATTTATTAATTTTAACATTTAATTTAATATTAAATAATATTAATGGTAATGATAATATTGCTAAAAGATAGATTTTATTATATCCAGTTAATACCATTAAAATATAAAATAAAATATAAGAAATACTAAACAATGTTTTAGTATTTTTTGTATAGTAAAATAATGGTGTCATAATTATTATAAACATTAAATATGATGTAAATGGTATTAATAATAAACTTAATGTAAGAGTTATAAAATATAAAGCATATTTTTTATTATCTAATAAATATAAGAATAATAATTCTAATATTAAAGTAAAACAAATATTCAATTCTTTTATTTCAAATAATAAACAATATGGTATTTCACTTATTATAGCTAGTAATAATAATCTAAAAATATATTTTTTTAAATTTTTTGTTTTAAAATATCCAAAGAAAGTACAATAAAAAAACAAAGGGAAACCTAATCTTCCAATACATCTAAGTATAATCATATTAGGGAAGAATACAGCTCCCACATGATCTATTATCATAGTTAAAATTGCTATTAGTTTTAATAAATTTGTATTTTGATTTAAATTATTCATGTATACATTATACCATATTTAAGTTATAATATTTTTAGGAGATGATTTTATGGCAAAAGAAAAAAAGAATTACAATTATTTATATGTAATAGTAGGTTTAGTAATTGTTATAGTTGCTTTAGCAATACTATTATTTGTAAATAGAGAAAAAGGTTTACCTGAATTACCACTTCCTGAAGTATCTGGTGGAGAAAGAGGAATGCTAGGAATCGATAAAAATATCAATGAAGATACAATTGATAATTATCTAGGCAGAAGTGATAGTGTTTATAGAGATGTTAGAATGCTAATTGATGAAGGAAAATATGAAAATATTGGAGGAGATTCATATCTATCTGGTTTTGTAGAGGGATTTGAAGTTGTTCCATTTCCATACCTAGTACCAGTTACTGGATTACCTGCTGAAGTAGGAAAAGGATATCAAGGTAAAACATTATTTAGTATGGATAAAAATGGTAATTATGTAGCTAATTACGAAGAATCAATGGAAATTTTAGAATATTTATTTCCAAAAGATAAAACTATTTTCTTAATGTGTGGTGGCGGTGGATATGCTGGCATGACTAAGAATTTATTAGTAACTTTAGGATGGAATCAAAATAAAATTTATAATACTGGTGGTTATTGGAATTATAAAGGTGAACATAGTATTCAAGTAAAAAGTGAAAGAGAAAATTCATATGATTTTTGGAAAGTTCCTTATCATGATATAAACTTTGCTAAATTACATGAGGTTAAAAAGAAATGAAAAAAGTATTAACAATACTTATTGTTATATTTTCTATATTTTTATTAACTAGTTGTAAAGAAGAACAAAATAATACTGATGATTCTAAAATATATTTAGATAGCAAATTTTATAATAAAAGTGAATTTATAAAATTAAAAGCAGATGAATTTGAAAAAGTAAAAGATAGTGCATTTGTTTTATATACTTATAACAGTTTTTGTAGTTTAGCTGTTCCTTGTGAAAATATATTTAAAGAAACTATGGATAAATATAATTTAACTTTTTATTCTATGGGAATATGGGAAGCACAAAATACTTATGTATATAATACTGTTAAATATGCACCATCTATAATAATAATAAAAGATAAAAAAGTAATTGCTTATTTAGATGCTGAAAGTGATGAAGATTTAATAAAATATCAAGATTCAGATGAATTTGAAAAATGGTTAGATAAGTATATTCATTTAAAAAAGTAAAGCACATTTAAATGTGCTTTTTAATTTTAATATAAACATGTTATAATTATAATAGGTTGTGATAGTGTGAAAGATATATTAGAAAAAAAATTTAAATTAGAAGAGAATAAAACAAATATAAGAACAGAAATATTAGCAGGTTTAACTACTTTTATGTCTATGTCTTATATTATATTTTTAAATCCAACTGTGCTATCTCAAACAGGTATGGATTATAATGCAGTATATGCTGCGACTATTATTGCTAGTGTAATAGCAACATTAGTAATGGCATTTTATGCTAATGTACCATATGCTCTTAGTACAGGTATTGGGCTTGGTAGTTTATTTACTTATACACTTTGTGGAAGTATGGGATTTACTTGGGGACAATCATTAGCTATTGTTTATATAAGCGGTATATTAAATTTTTTAATAACCATTACTAGTTTAAGAAAGAAGATTGTAACAGCAATACCAATATTTTTACAAAATGCTATTACAGTAGGTATAGGTTTATTTATTACATATGTTGGTCTTATAAATGCAGGTATTATTACTTTTGGAGCAGATGCTATTAATAATGGATTTGCTACTAATGTTATTCCACAACTTGCTAACATTAAAGAAAATAGTATATTACTTGCAATAATAGGATTAATAATAACAATAGTATTATTACTTAGAAAATCTAAAGGAGCATATCTTAAAGGAATAATTATCACAACACTTATTGGTATTCCTTTAGGAGTAACAACATTACCAGATTTTTCAAATTATACATTGTTACCTTCAATAGCACCAACATTTATGAAAATAGATTTTATAGGTTTATTTAGTATTAAAACCGGAATAGTAGTAGTACTTATGACAATATTTACAATGTGTATTTCAGATTTATTTGATTCAATAGGTGTATTTATTGGAACAGGTAAAAAAGCTGGATTATTTAAAATAGATAAGAATGGTAATTTACCACCTAAATTAGAAAAAGCTATGATAGCTGATTCATGTGGTACTATTATTGGATCAATATTTGGTACAGCAAATACAACTACATATTTAGAAAGTAGTGTAGGTATTGAAGCTGGTGGTAGAACAGGACTTACATCGCTTACAGTAGCATGTTTATTTGCATTATCATTATTCTTTTCACCAATTATTGCATGTGTACCAATGGCAGCAATAGCACCAATACTTATTTTAATAGGTATGTCTATGTTAGAAAGTGTTAGTGATATAGATTGGAAAGATTTAACAGTTGCTATTCCATCTTTCTTTACAATAATAGTTATGCCATTTGCATATTCAATAACAAATGGAATTGAATTTGGATTTATATTCTATGCTTTAATAGCATTAATATGTAACAAAACAAGAGAAGTTTCACCAATAATATTCATATTTGCAATATTATTCTTATTGAAATATATTATTGCTTAAAATATAATATATGTAAGGAGATAATTATGAACGAGAATCAAAATCAAAACAATACAAATAATAATCAAAATGAATTTGTTAATCATACTAATGAATTCACAAAAGAACAAATTGATAGTGGAAAACTAATGAGTGTATTATCATACTTATCTGTTCTTTCATTAATACCATATTTTACTGAAAAGAATAATCCATACGTTAAATTTCATGCTAAACAAGGAATGAATATATTTATATATGAAGCTATTTTATCTGCATTAGATGGATTTTTAACTCCTTTTGCAGGATTATTTGGTTTTGTAGCTTATCTTGGTTTAGTAGCATTTGCAATTCTTTCAATTATTGGTCTTGTATTTGCATTAACAGGTGAAGCTAAAGAAGTTCCTTTCTTAAATAAGATTGCAATAATTAAGTAGGTTATTATGAAAAATAAATTATTAAAAATAATAATTATTTTATTATTATCAGTTGGATTATATTCTTGTGAAGAAAAGGAAGTTGTTAATGAAACAAATGAAACAGAAGAATTAGATCTTAGAACTGATGAAACTAAAAAAGTTTATTTAGATAATACAACATATCATGTCTATTATTTTGATAAAAATAATAAAATAACTGGATATGAACAATATGTTCAATTTGATTATGGTGTAACAGCATCTTATATTTATAGTGATATTGTTGAAGAATATCAAAAAGATGAAAATGTAGATGAAATAAAACCAGTTGGAAAATATATTAAAATAAAATACAAAGAAAGTAAGTTTAATAATATGACTTTAGATAGTATAGAAGAAGATGTATCTACATATAAAGAAATATATTAAAATACTTTTCTTTTTATTAGGAGAATTATATGGATAAAATAAGTGTTAATACACAAAGTAGTATTAAAATAAATGGAGATAAAATTATATATTTTGATCCATTTAAAATAGAAAAAGAAACTCATGATGCTGATATAATATTTTTTACTCATGAACATTATGATCATTATTCAAAAGAAGATTATTTAAAAGTTGCTAAAGAGGATACAGTTTATGTAATGCCTAAAAGTATGGGTAGTGATTTTGACGATATAGCAATATTATTGAATCCTGGAGATAAAACCAGTATTTTAGGAATACAAGTAGAAGCATATAGAGCATATAATTTAGATAAACCATATCATCCAATTGATAATAATTGGTTAGGTTATTTATTACATCTAAAAGACTATAGTATTTATGTATGTGGTGATACTGATGATATACCTGAATTACATGGTATTAAATGTGATGTATTATTTATACCAATAGGTGGTAAGTTTACAATGGATTATAAAGAAGCAGCTAATCTTACGAATGATATTAAACCTAACAAAGTAATACCTATTCATTATGGAAGTATAGTTGGTTCAGAAAAAGATTTTGATAAATTTAAAGAACTTGTTGATAAAAATATAGAAGTAATTAAAAAGTTGTAGGTGATTTATATGAATAAGAAAAGATTAGTAATTATACTTTGTTCTGTTTTAACAGCAATAATATTAATAATATTTGGATTACAATATTTTGGAGAAAAACAAGGGATGATATCAGTTATAGCAAGTGATAATAATACTGTAAGTGATGATAATAATACTATAACTGATAATAATTTTGATTATAAAATTATACATAAAGTTAATGAAAATCAAAATTCTAATTATTTAGTAAGTCCACTTTCAATTGGATATGCTTTTTCAATGTTAAATGAAGGTGCTAGAGGAGAATCTAAAAAACAATTAGATGAAGTATTAAATAATTATCAATTACTTAAAATAAATAATGTTAAAGATAGAATAGGTATAGCAAATGGGTTATTTATTAATAGTAATTCTAAAAAATTAATTAATAAAAGTTATATTAATACTTTAGAAGATAAATATGGTGCTGAAATAATATTTGATAAATTTAATGGTCCTCAAGTAGTAAATAATTGGGTAAATAAAAAAACATTTAAAATGATACCATCTGCATTAAATAATTTATTCCCAGATACTATTATGGTTTTAGTAAATACAGTTGCTATTGATTTAGAATGGGAACATGAATTTAAAGAAGAAAATACTCATAGTCAAGAATTTACTAAAGTAGATGGAAATAAAATAAATACTGCTATGATGAGAGCATCTAATAATGTTAATTATATTAAGAGTGATAAAGCACAAGGTATTGTTAAAAGCTATAAATCATATAATGATAGTTCTAATTTAGAATATATAGCTATATTACCAGATGGTGATATTAAAGAATATGTAAAAAACTTTAATGAAGAAGAATTTAAAGCATTATTTAATAGTAGAAGATTTGCTAATGGAGAAAGTTTAGAAGTAAATTATAATTTACCAAAATATACTTATGATTATAAATACGAAAAAATTAAAGAAGATTTATATGATCTTGGAATTAAAGATATATTCTCAAATAATTCTAATCTTAAAGGCATAAGTGAACAAGCAGATTTAGCTGTAGATGAAGTTGTTCATAAAACACATATTGAAGTTAGTGAAAAAGGAACTAAAGCAGCAGCAGTTACAGCAATAACATTTAAAAATACTGCAGTTGGTCTTGATGAACATGAAATAATTAATATAGATTTTGATAGACCATTTGTATATATAATTAAGGATGTTAAATATGATAATATTTGGTTTTTTGGAGTAGTATATGAACCAATGAAATGGGAAGATAATAAATAGGAAGATATTTATATCTTCTTTTATTTTAAATAAATATATGCTAAAATTATAATGGTGATGATATGAAAAAGATTAATACAAGTAGTCCATATACATTTATTATGGATGACTTTAATAGAGGAAAATTTATCAGAACTTATAAAAGAAGTGGATTAAACGGTTATAAAAGATATGTTCCACTTAAGAAAATATTTGAATTATTAAAAAGATCTAATATCAAACACCCAAGAGTAATAAAAAATAGATTATTCTATTTAGATATAGAATTTATAGAAGGAAGTCCAATTCCTGAAAATTTTAAACCTAGTTTGATGCTTAGTTTATTTTGTAATAATTTATTTGAGATGCGTCAAATTAATTGTAGAAATATATTAAGTGATATACCATATAGAAGTAATCAAGGATTTTTAAATGATAATATTAATAACTTATTAGTAGTTATGGATCGTTTAGGCAATTATGAAACATTAGATAGAGTTGGTCTTAGAAGAGATATGGTAGTTGCATTAAAAAGTATAGCAGTAGATGATACTAGACCAATGCAATTAATACATGGTGATTTTAGTCCTGAGAATATAATAATGAGAGGAAATGATTATTTTATTATAGACTGGGAGTTTGCAACATTAGGAGATATTGCATATGAAATTGCTCTTCATATGATGTATTTTAAATATGATGATGAAGAGAAAAATCAATTATTCCAAAGAATAGCTCAAACATTAAATGTAGATATTAATTCACTTGTTAATGATGTTAGAACATATACAAAGTTTGAATTAATGAGAAGAACATTCTTAAAATTTAATAGAGCAATTAATTTAGCTAAAAGAGGAAAACCATTTGATGAAATATTATTAGATGGATTTAATTATTATGCACAAATTTCTAATGCTTATACTATAGAAAGTATTAGACAAACATTTAGAGATTTATATAGAGGTTAAACCTCTTTTTTCTTATAAGGAGTTATTATGAAAGATATTAAAATATTACAAGGTTATGATGCTGATATTACATCACTTGATGTAGATATTATAGTTAATGCTGCTAATGAAAGTTTACTTGGTGGAGGGGGAGTAGATGGTCAAATACATAGAAAAGCAGGACCAGATTTATTAAAAGAATGTAGAACATTAGGTGGATGTAAAACAGGTAATGCTAAAATGACTAATGCATATAATTTACCATGTAAAAAAATAATTCATACAGTTGGACCAATTTATAGAGATGGAAATCATAATGAAGAAGAATTATTAAAAAGTTGTTATGTAACTTGTTTAAAATTGGCAGAAGAATATAGAAAAGAAAATAATTTGAAAGAATTATCTATAGCATTTCCATGTATTAGTACAGGTGTATATAGATATCCTAAGGATGAAGCTGCTAAACTTGTATTAAAGATATTAAATGAATCAAACTATCCAAATATTATTGTTTATATATGCTGTTTTGATAGAGAAAATATTGATGCTTACTTAACAAATAATGTTGCAAAATAATTGAAAATAAAATAAAATGTTAATAGGAGGTAATATATGAAAAAAGTATTAGGTTATATAGTTGCTGCTTTATTATTAGTTATGCCAGTTGTAACATTTGCTGCAGAAAAAATAGATTTAGCAAATTACAAAACTATGAATCTTAAAGAAACATTAGATCAAGAAGGCATCAAGATGACTGCTACAGATTATGTAGAAACAGATGATCAAATTACTATCTATATGTTTAGAGGAAATGGTTGTGGTTATTGTAAAGCATTTCTTACATATTTAGAAAGTATTACTAAGGAATATGGTAAATATTTCAAACTAGTTTCTTTTGAAGTATGGAATGATGCTGATAATGCTGAATTACTTGGTGCTATTGGTAGTTTCTTAGGACAAGAAGCTAGTGGAGTACCATATATCGTTATTGGTGATCAAGTATTCCCAGGTTATGCTGAAAGTTATAATACCGGAATTGAAAATGCTATTAAAACATTATATGATACAGAAAAATCTAAAAGATATGATGTATTTGAAGCATATAATGAAAAATTAGTAGAAGATGAAAAAGCAGCTAGATCTCAAGCAGCAAAACCAATTATTTGGAATTGTATATTTGTTGCTATTGCAACTATTGTAGTAGTTTGCAAATTAAATGCTGATAAAAAAGAAGTATTAGCTGCAGTTAAAGCTCAAGCTAAAAGAGAACCAAGAGAAGAAAAAGAAACTTCTAAAAAAAGAAAATAAAATATCTCACATGAGATATTTTTATTTGACAATTTTTAAACATTTAATATAATATTCTACGAGGGATAAATATGATTATATTAAATAGTAAAACTTTACTAGAATTATCTGATGAACAAGAAGATGGTACTTATTATGTTCATGGATATATTATATATGCAGAAGACGGATTTAGATATGATATAGGTAGAGTTAAAAAAGGTGAAGGATCTTTCTTATATGATAAGCAATATGTTTATAGATGGAGACTTAATGATGAGTATCCTCATGCATATAATATAGAAGAAAGAAGAGAAGAACTTTCTAAAGAAAAAACAATGCAATTAATTAATCATTATAGAAGTTTTATTTAGTAGACAATGTCTACTTTTTTTTATGTTATTTTTGTAATATAATTATATTGGTGATGATATGAAAAAAGATTATATAATTGATGGAAATGAAGCTTGTGCTATGAGTGCATATGTATTTTCTGAAGTATGTGGTATTTATCCAATTACTCCAGCAAGTACTATGGCATCATTAGTAGATAAATGGAGTAGTACTGGTAAAAAGAATTTATTTGATGATACAGTAAGAGTACTTGAAATGCAAAGTGAAGCAGGTGCTAGTGCAGCTTGTCATGGTGCTTTAGCATCAGGATCTTTAGCAACAACATTTACTGCTAGTCAAGGATTATTATTAATGATACCAACTATGTATAAAATGGCAGGAGAAATGTTACCTGGTGTAATTCATGTAGCTGCTAGAAGTTTAGCAACTCATTCATTATCAATATTTGGTGATCATCAAGATATTTACGCAACAAGAAGTACTGGTTTTTGTATGTTAGCATCATCTAATGTAGAAGATGCGTATTATATGGGTGCGGTAGCTCATTTAAGTGCTATTGAAGGAAGTTTACCATTCTTACATTTCTTTGATGGTTTTAGAACAAGTCATGAATTAAATAAAGTATCATTACTAGATTCAGATGAATTATTAAAATTAATTAATTATGATAAAGTATATGAATTCAAAAAAGAAGCATTAAATGTTGGAAAGAGTATTACTAGAGGTACTAGTGAAACAGGGGATGTTTATTTTCAAAATACTGAAGCAAGAAACAAATATTATGATGATATGCCAAGTATTGTTGAATCATATATGAATAAAATAAATAAATTAGCAGGTACAAACTATAAACCATTTAATTATTATGGAGATAAAAATGCTAAATATGTAATAGTTGCTATGGGTAGTGTATGTGATACTGTTAAAACAGTTGTTGATGAATTAAATAAAAATCATAAACAAGTTGGTTTAATAGAAGTTCATTTATATAGACCATTTAGTGTTAAACATTTGTTAAATGTTTTACCACATAGTGTAAATTATATTAGTGTACTTGATAGAACTAAAGAAGCAGGTGCTAATGGAGAACCATTATATTTAGATATAGTTGAAGCATTAAAAGGAAAATCAAATATTAAAATATATGCTGGTAGATATGGTCTTTCTTCTAAAAATGTACCAATAGCTGATATAAATGCAGTATTTGAAAATATGTTTAATAATGGTAAAGAAAAATTTACTATTGGAATAGATGATGATGTAACTCATTTAAGTTTAGAAAGTAAACCACTTTCAATAACTCCAGATTACAAAGAAATAAAAGTATTTGGATTTGGTAGTGATGGAATGGTTGGTGCTTCTAAAAACTTTATGAAAGTTCTAGGAGATATTCCTTCTAATTATGTTCAAGGATATTTTGAATATGATTCTAAGAAAAGTGGAGGAGTTACTATATCACACTTAAGATGTGGTACTAGTAAAATAAATGCACCATATTTCTTAACTAATCCAGATTTTATTGTAGTATCAAAAGATATTTATTTAAATAGATATTATTGTTTAAAAGATATTAAAGAAAATGGAATATTATTAATATCATCAAATAAAAATGATCAAGAATTAAATGAATTATTAAATAATGATAATAAAAGAGAAATACTTGATAAACATATTAAAGTATATATAGCTAATTTAGATGAACTAAATAAAAAATATAAACTAAATGGAAAAATAAATAATGTTATATGTATGTATATGTTAAAACTAAATGGATATGATAAAAAAGAACTTGATGATTTTAAACAATTAGTTGTTAAAACATATTCTAGAAAAGGTGAAGATGTTGTTAATAATAATTTAGGTGCTATTGAAGAAGGACTTAAATATTTAGAAGAAATAGATAATAATATTTTCACTTTAACAGAGGATAAAAAAGAAGAAAAAGATTTCACAAATGAAATATTAAAATTAAGAGGAAATGATTTAAAAGTATCAGATTTTCTTAAATATAAAAATGGTACATTTGAAGGAGGAACAGCTGCCTCTGATAAGAGAAAAATTGCTCTTAGTGTACCAAAATGGTGTAGTGGAAATTGTATAGAATGTAATCAATGTGCATTTGTTTGCCCACATGCTGCTATTAGACCATTCTCACTTGAAGATAATGACTTATTAATGGCACATTTAGATAGAGATGAAGTAATAGACAGTATGGGTGAAAAGAATAAACATTTCTATATGACTATTGATGAAGACAATTGTACTGGATGTGGATTATGTGCTAATGTATGTCCTGGTAAAAATGGAGAAAAAGCTCTTACACTAGGAAATTATGATGAAAGAAAAGCTAGAATAGCTAATTACTTATTTAATAATCAAGAGAATGTAACACCATTTAATAAATTTACAGTAAAAGGTATTAGTTTTGAAAAACCATATTTTGAATTTAGTGGTGCTTGTGCTGGATGCGGTGAAGCAGCATATATTAAGTTATTAACAGAACTTTATGGAAGAAATATGGTTATTGCAAATGCAACAGGATGTTCATCAATTTATGGTGGAAGTTTACCACTAACACCATATAAGATTCCATGGATGAACTCATTATTTGAAGATAATGCTGAATTTGGATTTGGAATTCATATGTCATATAAAAAGATGAGAGAAAGATTAGTATCTCTAATGTATAAATATAAGGATGAAGTTAAACCTGAAATAAAAGCAACATTTAGAGAATGGTTAGATAATATGGAAGATGATGATTTAACTATTGCTATTAAAGATAAGTTAGCTTCTTCAGATATTCCAAATGAAATAAGAGAATTATTAGATTATATACCATCAAGAAGTGTATGGATTCTAGGTGGAGATGGATGGGCATATGATATTGGATATGGAGGACTTGATCATGTTCTTCATAGTAATGAAAATATTAATGTAATGGTTTTAGATACAGAAGTATATTCAAATACAGGTGGTCAAAAATCTAAATCAACTAGAACAGGTAGTGTAGCTGAATTTGCTTCTGCAGGAAAACTAGAAGGCAAAAAAGATTTATTTAAAATAGCGATGTCTATACCAAATGTTTATGTAGCTTCAATATCAATGGGTGCTAATATGCAGCAAACTATAAAAGCATTTAAAGAAGCAAAAGAACATAATGGACCTTCATTAATAATTGCATATTGTCCATGTATTGAACAAGGTATAGTAGGTGGAATGACTGGCCAAATAGATGAACAAAAATTCTTAGTAGATATTGGATATAATATTTTAATGAGATATAATCCTGATACTGAAAAATTAGAAGTAGATTCTAAAGAACCAGAATTTAATATTTATGATTCATTATTCTCTAAAGAAATGAGATATAAAAATCTTGAAACTAAGAATGAAGAAGAATATCAAAAATTATATGAAGCAAATATGGAATATGCTAAAAATAGATATACATATTTTAAAAATTTAGAAGAAAAGAGTGAATAAATTCACTCTTTTTAATTATTATGATAAAATTTATTTAGGAGAAAAAGATGTTTAAATATAGTGACTCAAATAAGAGATATTATACTCTTGATTATTTTTATAAACATAAGTTTAATTCTAAAGTATGCAAAATATCTTTAGATGGTGGTTTCTCATGCCCTAATAAAGATGGAACAGTTGGAACAGGTGGCTGTATTTATTGTTCTAAAAGTGGTAGTGCAGAATATGCAGGAAATAAAAGAAAACCATTATTAGAGCAATTTAATGATATTAAAAAAATAATGATTAATAAATGGCCTAATGCTAAATATATAGGATATTTTCAAGCTAATACTAATACATATGCACCTGTTAGTATTTTAAAAGAAAAATATGAACCAATATTAAAACTTGATAATGTAGTAGGTCTTTCTATTGGAACAAGATGTGATGCGATTAGTAAAGAATGCTTAGAATATTTAAGTGATTTAAATACTAGAACATTTTTAACAATTGAATTAGGTCTTCAAACAATACATGATAGTACTTCTAAATTAATCAATAGATGCCATACTTTGAAATGTTTTGAAGATATGGTTAAAGAATTAAGAAAAAGAAATATTAATGTAGTAGTGCACATCATAAATGGTCTTCCATATGAAACTAAAGAAATGATGATAGATACAGTTAAATATTTAAGTAATTTAGATATACAAGGAATTAAGATACATGCTTTATCTATATTAAAAGGAACTGAGTTAGAGAAGTTATATAACAAAACACATTTTAAAATATTAAGTAGAGAAGAATATATAGATATAGTATGTGATCAACTTGAATATTTAAGAGAAGATATAGTTGTTCATAGATTAACTGGAGATCCAATGATTAGTGAATTAGTTGAACCTTCATGGTTAATTAAAAAGACTACAATTCTAAATGATATAGATAAAGAAATGAATAGAAGAGATTCTTATCAAGGAATAAAATATAATAAAAAAAGTGCTTAATGCACTTTTTAATTTCAATAAAATAGGACTGCCACCCCCTGATGGACAGTCCGGAAAAAAGAATAAAAAGGGGTTGGCTAGTGTGATACTAGCACCAATTCGCCTAAAAGTGAATTGGTAAGTCTATATACTATCACAAAAAGTTGTTTTGTCAAGCATTTTTAGCAAAAAAAATATTATTTTTTATCTTTGTAAAATGAATAAAATGTGATATAATATTGCATATTTGTGCTGGGAGGTAAGAGATGGAATTATCAAAAATAAAAGGCCTTGGACCAAAATCATTAGAGTATTTAAGTAATATTGGAATAAATAATATAGATGATTTAGTTGCTTATTATCCCTATAGACATGATGTAATAGTACTAAATGATATTAAAGAAGCAAAAGATGGGGATCATGTCACAATAGAATGTATTGTTGATTCAGTTCCCTTAGCTCGTAGATTTAGAGCAAATATGTCATCATTAACTTTTAGAGCGATGTCTAATAAAAAAATGATTGCTGTTGTTATATTTAATAGAGTATTTTTAAAAAATAATATTAAACCTGGTAGTGTAATAACTGTTATAGGAAAATATGATTTAAAGAAGAATACTGTTGTTGCTTCAGATATTAAATTTGAAAGATTAGAAAGTGGATCTATAGAAAGTGTATATCATTTAACAAATGGATTAACTGGTAAATCTTTAAGAAAGTATATAAGTGAAGCATTATTAACATATGATAATTATGTAGATTATATACCAGAATATTTAAATGAAAAATATGGATTTATATCTAAACGTGATGCGGTTAATATGATACATAATCCTAAGAGTGAAGATGAAGTTAAAAAAGCATTAGTTAAATTAAAATATGAAGAATTATTTGAATTTATGTTTAAGATTAACTATATGAAAGAATTAAATAAAGAAAATAAATCTGGATATATTAGAAATATAGATCCAGAAGATATAAATGATTTTATTAGAAGTTTACCATTTGAGTTAACAGCCGATCAAAATAGTGCAGTTGAAGAAATATACAAAGATATGACTTCTAGTAGAAGAATGAATAGAATGCTACAAGGTGATGTTGGTAGTGGTAAAACAATTGTATCTGTAATTGCAGCATATATAAACTTTTTATCAAAACATCAAACTGCTTTAATGGCACCAACTGAAGTATTAGCTGTTCAACATTTTGGAACTATTAAACAAATACTTGAATCAACTAATATGAAAGTAGATCTATTAATTGGTAGCATGAAAAAGAAAGAAAAAGATGAGGTTGTTGAAAAGTTAAAAACAGGTAAAATAGATTTTATAATTGGAACTCATGCTTTAATAAGTGAAAATGTTGTATTTAAAAATCTTGGACTTGTTATTACTGATGAACAACATAGATTTGGTGTTAATCAAAGAGCAAGCTTAAAAAATAAAGGATTACTTCCAGACACATTATATATGAGTGCTACACCAATACCAAGAACATTTGCATTAACTATTTATGGTGATATGGATATAACAAATATTAAAACTAAACCTGCTGGTAGAAAAGAAATAAAAACTATTATTAAAAGTGATAAAGAATTAATAAGTGTATATGAACTTATGAAACAAGAAATAGATAATGGACATCAAGTTTATATAGTTTCACCATTAATAGAAGAAAGTGATGTAATTGATTTAACAACTGTTAATGAAATTAAAAGAAATATAGAACTTTATTTTAAGGGTAGTGTTAAGTGTGGAATAATGCATGGTAAATTATCTAAACCTGATAAAGATAAAGTAATGAATGAATATAAAGATGGTAAGTTAGATATATTAATATCTACTACTGTTATTGAAGTAGGAATAGATGTAAAAAATGCTACTTTAATGGTTATATATGATGCTGAGAGATTTGGTTTAGCAACATTACATCAATTACGTGGTAGAGTTGGTAGAAATGAATTTGATTCTACATGTGTATTAATTGGTAGTGAAAAGAATGAAAGATTAAAAGTTTTAACAGAATCTAATGATGGATTTTATATAACAGAAAAAGATTATGAAATGCGTGGAGAAGGAGATTTATTTGGAGTAAAACAAAGTGGAGATATGGAATTTAAAGTATCTAATTTACATAAAGATATGAAGATACTTCTTCAAGCTAAAGCTGATTCTAAAGAATTTTTAGAGAGTAATAAAAATAATAATTTTGCAAATTATAAAGAATATGCTAAAATAGTAGAGGAATTAATGAATTTAGATTAAATTTAAGGAGGAAATTTTATGGGAAGAGCACATGAAGTAAGAGCAAAAGCTATGGCTGCTACTGCAGCAAAAAAATCAAAATTATATTCAATTTATGCAAAAGAAATTATGAAAGCTGCTAAGTCTAACCCGGATCCTGCTAGTAATGATGTCTTAAGAAGAGTTATTGAAAAAGCTAAAAGAGAACAAGTACCATCTGATGTTATTAATAGAAATATTGATAAGGCTAAAAAGGGTGAAGTTGAAAACTATGATGTAGTTGAATATGAAGCATTTGCACAAGGTGGTAGTAACTTAATAGTTAAATGTTTAACTGATAATCCTAATAGAACTGTTACATATGTTAAAACTGTGTTTAATAAATGTGGAGCTAAAATAGCTGGCCAAAATGCTGTTAGTTTTATGTATGAACATTTAGGTGCTGTAGGTATTAAAGGACACAGCGAAGACGAAGTAATGGAAGCTTTAATTAATGCTGATGTTGATGCTAATGATATTGAAGCTGAAGATGATATGATTGTTGTATATACTGAAGTTGCTGATTTAAATAATGCTAAAAAAGCATTAGAAGATGCATTTCCTGGTATTACATTTGAAATAGATGAAATATCATATTATCCAAAAGATACAGTTACTTTAACACCTGAAGAAAAAGAAAAATTTGAAAGATTACTTGATATGCTAGATGAAATAGATGATGTAAGTAATGTTTACCATAATGTAGAGTTATAAAAAACTCTACTTTTTTAATCTTTTATGATAATATATTATTAGGAGTATATACGTATGAAAGATAAATTTATAGATGGTACAAATAAAAAAATATTAGACGAAGCAAGAAATAATGAAAGAACTTTTGGCCACCCATTAAAAGTAGTTGATGGTGAAGTGAATGAGGAAAAAAGAACTAAAGGAGCATTATTTATTTTTGATGTAATGTATGCTAGAGGTTATTATTCTAAAGCAAAAAGTGAAGTAGGAGAAAATTATTCTGAAATAGTTGATAAAATGATTAGTAATTCTAAAATAATTGTTGGTGATAGGGGTGTTAGATTATGAAATACTCTCCATATCAAATAATTAGTTTTAAAGAAGGGGAATATTTGGTTTTGGATGTTGTAAATTATAATGAAAATACATTTTTATATCTAATAAATAACAATGAATTTGAAGATGATATATCTCTTGTTAAAGTATTAGAAGATGGTAGTTTTGGTCAAATAAACGATGAAAAAGAATTTGATTATGTTATTAACAAAATATTTTTAGATAATGAAGAGGATTTATCTCAATTTTCCTAGAAATTAATTAAAAAAAGTATCAAATATAGTATTTTATTTGATACTTTTTTATGATATAATTTATAATAGGTATGAAATGGAGCTGAAGAGTATGTTATTTTCAACTTTGATAACTAGTTTTGTTAAAATTTTAGCGTCAACACCAATTGGCTCAATTTTTGATGGGCTTTTGGTTTGGATAGATAGAGGGGTTTATAGATTAGTACAAACATCATTCACATTATTTATGATTATGTGCCAATTAAATTTAAATGTTATTTATGATATTGCTGTATCATTAGTTGATAGATTAAAAGCATTAATTATAGTATTTATTATATTTAAAGTTGGGGTAGCATTAATTCAATATATGCTTGATCCTGATAAAGCTGCAAAAGGAAGTAAAAAATTCTTGTTAAATATTCTTATTTGTGCGGCAATGTTAGTATCATATAACTTTGTATTCTCAGTATTTAATGAACTTAGTATGATGATTATAGGAAAACCTGATAGTTATAAATATACAACATTAGCACAAATAGCTAATGTAACAAATGATGCTGATGAAGGTTTAATATTTAGATTATTCTTCGGAACTAATAATAATGCAACATCATTTAAGAATGTTGAAAGTCTTGGAAATAATATAGCATTTAATGCATTATGTGCTACATTCCCAGATAAAGATAAAACAGGTTTACAATGTACTCATCTTATTCAAACAATAAGTGATGGTTCAACAACTTCAAATTATAATCTTAAAAAATTTAATAATATAACTAAAAAACTAGATGTATCAGTAGATGGCCATCCAGGAATTGCATTACTTTTAGGTTTATACATGGTATATAGTGTAGTTAAAGCATCAGTAGAAATTGGTACTCGTATGTTTAAACTTATGTTATTACAACTTGTAGCACCAATAGCAATAATTACTGTTGCTAGTGACGAAGGTGTTAAATCTAAAACATTTACAGAGTTTTATAAAATGTATATTTCGGTATTCTTAAGCGCATTTACAAGAATAACCGCTGTATTATTAGTAACAGTCTTTGTTTCTAAAATATTTACACAAGTAGATACACTTATAAGTGATGCTTCTGCAAATGGATATGCATTATGGATAATAATCATTTGTATAGTAGCTGGTTATAAATTTGCTGGCGATATACCTAAAATGTTAGATAAACTATTTACTACTCATTTAGGAGAAGATCCAGACAAAGGATTTGGAAAATTCCTAACAACAGTACTTGGAGCTCCTGCTTTAGGATTAGCTGGTGGAATTGGTGGTTTAACTGCTGGAATAGCATCAAGAAGTGTTAGTGGATCTGTGATAGGTGGATTAACTGGTGCTGCAACAGGTTTTGCATCTGCATTTAAAGGAAATACAATAGCAGATAAATTAAAAGCTGCTTCAGAAGCAAGAAAGAACACAAGAGACAGAGTTGTTGATGTTGCTACTGTTGGAGCTGGAACATGGATGCTTGGTAAAGCAATGAGACCATTCCAAAGTGGTATAGATGTTGAAGCTGCAAGATATGATAGAGAAATAGAAAAATATGATTCTTTAGATAAAGATATATCTGCATATACTAAGTTGCGTGCTGACGCAATCAAAGATGATTATGTTGGAGCAAATAGTGAAAGTTATACTGGATTTAAAGATTCAATTAAAGGAATCAAATATGGCAGCGATAAGGGTTCATTTATACAATCAGCTTTGGCTCATAATGAAGCATATCAACAAGTTGAATCTGAAATAGATCGAGCAAGAGAAACAGGATTTATTATGCGTAAAGGTTCAGATGGTACAGAATCAAAAGTTGAATTATCATCATTGTTAGCTGAAAGACAAGAAATTATTAATGCGTCTAATAAAGCTGCAAGTGATATGTGGGAGAACAGAAGAAATGCTGCTCCAGAAACTGCAGAGGCTGCACAAGCTCGTGCTAGTATTAATAGAAAAGCAAGAAGCCTTGGTTCTACTGAAACTATTAACGGTACAGATGTTAAAAATAGTTCAGAGACACTTCAAAAAGACCTTGCTAAAATGGCTGATGAGCGTAGAGCTAAAAGAGATAGATTTAAAGATTCACTTAGATATAGAGCAACTCATAACAAAAAAGATAAAAGTTAAAATAGAAAGGGGAAAAGAATATGGACGATTATTTAATACCTGCTAATAGCAAAAAGAGTTTATTAATAATGGGTATGTTCAAAGGATCTGATTTATGGATTCTTGGTATAGGAATATCTATTTCATTAATACTTATGTTTGCTATTAGTGGTGATGAAGTAGGGATAATAGTAATTAAACTGTTGCCTTTAGCAATATCAGTATTATTAGTATTACCTATACCTTTTTATCATAATGTAATAACTTACATTATTGAATTTATAACATACGTTCAATCACAAAAAGAATATAAATGGAGAGGATGGTGTGCTTATCGTGAGTTCGGGGACAGGAAATAATTATTCTGAAAAATGGGTTCCAATTAGAGGAATTCAAAATGGAGAAATAATTTTAGATAATGGATTTAGAGTAACTGGTGTAAAAGTTAGACCAAGAAATATTTTCATTCTTGATTATGATTCTCAAAGCAATGCAATATTTAACTTAAGAAACTTTTATAACACACTAGATTATCCTTTCTGGTTAATAGTTTCTGATAGACCTGTAGATATTAATGTATATTTAGCTCAATTAAAATTACTTTATAATACAGTAGGAGCTCAAGCAATTAAAAAACTTGTTAGAGAAGATATTGAAAAAGCTAATTTATTTATGAGTAAAGATGTTAATGTTACAGATACTGAATATTTTATATTATTTAGAGATAAGAGACCTGAAATAATCCAAAAGAGAATTCAAAATTTAGTATCAGGTTTAGCTAATGCTGGACTTCAATCATCTCAAGTTAGTAATGATGATTTAAGAGTTCTATTAGATGGATTTATGAATGGTGGAGATACAACTAAGTTTGGGACGGTGATGAGTAACCTATGAGTATAAGTTTTAAAAGTCAAATAGCCCCAAAGGGTTGGCAAACTAAAAAAGATGGATTAGTTATTAGTAATAAGCATTGTACAATACTTACTATTATTAGTTATCCAAAAACAATAAATGAAGGCTACCTTGCTAATATAACTCAGTTATCTGGAATAAAAGTATGTATTAAGCATATTCCAATTGCATTTTCTGTTTTATCTAAAATGCTTAATAAAGAAATTGCAGATATGAAGCAAAGATATGCTGATGAACATGATAGAACAGTGCAAGAACAAATTAGACAAGATTATGAAAGTATAGAAGAATTTATTACTATGCTTACAGCAACACAAGCTAGAATATTTGATTTCCAAATGCATTTATTAGTTAGTGCTGATTCTGCTACAGAATTAGAAAATAAAAAAATTCAAGTTAAGAACTATTTAGATGCTATGGGAATGAAGGGTATTACTCTTACATTTGAACAAGAAAAGATTTGGAAGAGTATGTTACCTATATATGAAAAAACAGATGTAGAAGAAAGAATTGGAACACCAATTCCATCTGTTACAATAGCTGCTATGTATCCTTTTGTATTTGATAGTATTAAGGATCCAGGATTATCTTGTTTACTTGGTGTAGATTATTCTGGTGGTGTTATTCTATTTAATCAATTCTTATATCAAACTAAGAAAGAATTCAATAGAAATAATGCTAATATGATTATCTTAGGTACATCTGGTAGTGGTAAATCTACAGCAGCTAAAATATTACTTAGAAGTAATATTAGAAATGGTCATAAGATTGTAGCAATAGACCCAGAAGGTGAGCTAGAAGAAATGACTAAACTATATGGTGGAGATTTCATTGATTTAGGACGTGGTGGAGAATTTGGTATGATTAACCCACTAGAAGTAGTTCTAGATGCTGATGAAGAGGAAATGGCTGAAGGTATGGGTTATGCTGTACTTACAAGAACTCTTCAAACATTAAAAGCATTTATGAAATATTATAGTCCTGATATTGAAGAAGATGTTCTTACACTATTTAGTGAAGTAGTACAAGATACATATAGAAGATATAAAATAGATTACAATACTGATTTTTCTAAAATAGTAGCTCATGATTATCCAACATTTGATGATGTTTATGCAACAATAAGAGGAAGACTTTTATCTATGACTGAACATACTCATGAAAGAGATATCATGGAAAGATTAGAATTAAAGATCAGACCTTTAGTTAAAGAATTAAGATATTATTTTACTGGAAAAACTACTATTGATTCTGATGCAGACTTTGTTGTATTTAATATTAGAGAATTAATGAATGCTGATAGCAATATCAGAAATGCATTATTCTTCAACATTTTAAAGTATGCATGGGGATTAACATTAGATAGAGAAGTTAATACAGTATTAATGGTTGATGAGGCACATATGTTACTTGCTGATCAAAATAACTTAGGTGCTGAATTCTTAGCTAGAATTCAAAGACGTAGTCGTAAGTATAATACAGGTACAATTATTATTACTCAACAACCAACAGACTTTGCTGCTCCAAATGTATTAATACATGGTAAAGCAATATTTGATAATGCATCTTATTACTTAGTAATGGGATTAAAGAAACAAGCAGTTGATGATTTATCTAAATTAGTAGATTTAAATGATCAAGAAAAAGATTCTATTAAGAGATATAGTCAAGGACAAGCATTATTTGTTTGCGGTAGTAGAAGAATGCGTATTAACATAATTGCAACACAACAAGAATTAGAATCATTTGGTTCTGGAGGAGGATTCTAAAAGAGTCCTTCTTTTATTTAAGGAGTTAGGATGGACGAAACTGATTTAAAATATGCTGAAGAAGAATATCAAAACCAACAGATAGCCCAAGGTATTAAAAGTACTGGGGATTCTATTGGTTCTCTTTCGTCTGGAATAGCAGAAAATATCGTTGATTATCAAGATCGTAGAAAGAAAGATGTTGATAGCATTAATAATAGAGGATCTAATAATGATGATAATGCTGGAAGATCTAGAAGAAGAGACGATGAAGATGATGACGATTCAGGTAAAAAGAAGAAAAAGAAGAATAAAGACGATGATGATTTAGATAAAAAAGATGGATTAGACGACAAGAAAGATAAAAAAGATGGTGATTCATCTTCTGATGATAAAAAAGATAAAAAAGATGGAGATTCTGATAAAGGCGATAAATCCAAAGATTCACATAAATCTGATGCAGGTGATGGTGAAGGTGGTGGAGGATTCCTTTCTAGAAAATGGAATGCTCTTAAGAGAAAAGTTAAAATTGCTTTAATAGCTCTTGGAGTATTAGTAGCAGGATTTATAATTTTATTTTTCATCGCAGTCTTTTTATATTTATATGATGTAGTATTGGGATCTATTTCATCATTCTTTGGTATTTCTGAAGAAGATTCAGGAGAAGTATTAACAGAAGAAGATAGAAATGGTTTATTAACTAGTGAAGAATATTTGATAAATCCAGAGACAGGAGAAGATTTTTCTACTGAAGAATTAGTTGATTATTTAAAATCTGATGGTACTTGTAAAACAACTACTTTAGCTTTAATAAGAGACTGGTTTGATTCTTGGGATGGAGAATATTCAAATTACTGTGGATATTATAGATTCATGGCTAAACATATGGAAGAATTAGAAGAAGATAATGCTGATTCTGGTCTTCAATTAGATAGAGGAATTGTTGTTTCAACATTATTCTATGGATTTGCTAATCAACCTGATTATACAGATTATAAATCAAATGTAGATTTAGAAAGTGTCGATGAAATAACAAGTGCTTATGATAGATATGCATCACTAGAAAGTGTTATTAAAGATGGTGGTGTATTAACAAGAAAGAATTTACAAACAATTATAGATGATACTGTATTAGATGAATCTCATACATATTATACTTGGGAAGTAGAAGAAGAAACTAATGATGATGGAGAAGTAACTAAGAAGATAGGTAAATGTGAAGCATCTGATGTTAGTTATACTCATTATAGTTCTCAAAAATGGGCAATATTAATGCGATTTGGTGAAGAAGCAGCTAATACATATCAAAAAGATTTACAATATTCACATTCATTTAATTCAAGTGATGAAGAATGTAAAATGGGATTAAGTGATGATGAATTAAAACAAAGAATTATTGGTAGTGGAAATGCTGATGTAGATGTTAAAATAGATGGAAGTGTTAGAACTGCAAATAATAAGTTTGCAGCTAAAAGAAATGCTGCTGATTTAAGTCCATTTGATCAAAAAGCTAATACTGAAACATCAACAGCAGATATCTTTGAACCATATGGTGATTTAGATTTAAATTATATGAATGGTTTTGCATTTAAGAATTTTCCTGCTTTTGAAAAGGCAATTAATAATCCTCAAATAGAATTGAGTTATGATTATATTGCTACACCAAAACAAATTGAAGAGATAATTCAACATATTATTTCTAAAAAACAAGACGTTAATTATTACTTAGATTTCCCAGATCAAGATAGTAATGAATATACTCAAATTGGTGATTATGTAATTGGTGCTAATTGTGAACCATATTTAACAGCAGCACCTGATTCAATTCAAGTAAAAGTTACTGATTGTGATGGTACTTATATAACAACAACATCATTTAAAGATTATATTATGGGTGTTGCATATGGTGAAGTAAGTGATAGTGGAGATAATTATGTATTATCTGAAATGACAGCAGCAATTAGTTTTGCATTACATAGAAGAAACAATTATTTAAAAGGTGGAACAATTACTATGAGAAGTGGAAACTGTGATCAAGTATATTGTCCAATGAGTTCAGGATGTTCTGGCAGAAAAGCTAATTTATCTTGTGGCTCATTCAAATGTACCTCATATTATCCTGGAGGAGGTTCTTATCACGGAAGAGCTTCTCAAAGTTTACAAGAAAAATATGCAAATTATTATGAAACAGCTAAGAATTATTTAGTAGTTTCTAATGGAAAACCTCATAGTGCACATTATGTATCAACTATTCAATTAGGATGGAAATCTAAAGCTAATAGAGGTATTCCATTTACTCAAATTATTCAAGAAGAATATCAAGATGAAGGAGCACAATTAATACAATGTAATGGTGGAGAAGAAGCAACTGGAGAATCACCAACTTCAACAACAGAACCAACAACAGGAACTAAAGTAGGTAATAAACCATCTACTCAATATCCTGAAGTATCTCCAGATTATGGTAAATTCTATGGATTTGCTTATAATGATTCTCCTGCAGGAAGAACTATAGCAATAGATCCAGCATGGACAAATGCAAATATTATAAGTGTTAAAACAAATTGTACTTCTGGATCATGGAATATTAATACTAGAATAAATAAAGCAGCACAAACAGAGTTTGTTAATGCTTATAAAAATATATGTAGATTGATAACACAAGGCGTTACTTTAAGTGATGGAACTCATTGTAAATTATCTACTAGTCAATTAAAATGGGGTGGAGATTTTGTTTCAAGAAAAACTAGTAGTGGAAATTATAGTTTACATGCTTATGGTATAGCTCAAGATTGGAATTATAGTTTAACAATACCTTATAATGGTAAAAATTATAAACCATATGCTTCTCAAGGAGCATCAACAAAAGCTGAATATGATAGGTTTGTTCAGGCTCTTGGTAAAGAAGAATCTTGTTTAAATGTTAACTATATATTATGGAAATATGCTTTCCAACCTGCAGGATTTACTTGGGGTGGAAACTGGAGCGCATCTAGTTGGGATGGAATGCATTTCCAAGTTAAGTATTAGGAGGTATTATGGCAAAAGCAAAATCAGTAATGACAGTTTTCTTGTTTTTTGCTCTATTATTTGGAGCAATCATAGTACCTATCATAATAATGAATGAAAAAGAAGAGGAAGCAGAAGCTTTCCCTGAATATCAAAAAATAGAAATAACAGAAAAAACAACTAGTACAGAAACTAGTAATGCTAAAACAAGAAAATCATTAGAAAATGATGTATATTTTAAAAAATTTGTAACAGCACCAACATATAATTATGCTAATATTAGAAAAGAAATAGATCCAACAACAGGACTTACATATTCATATATTGAAGATGGATATTTAAGAAATATGATAACTAATTTTATATTTAATTATCAATTGTCAAATGATGAGCCTTTAACTAGTTTGGATTATAATACAGGATATTTTTGTATGACTCCTATTAGAGTAAAAGAGTCGTTTGAAGAATTATACTATTCAACTATTAGTTTAAATGACTTTGTTGAGAATATAGCTAATTATATTGATTTAGTAAAAGTAGATAATAATAACATATGTTTTAACTTTGATAAAGTATCTAAAATGAATGATAATGAGTTATTAGTAGGTATTAAAAAAATATCAGTTAGTAAAGCTAAAAATGTTGAAGCAGATTTATATTTATATAAGTTTTATATAAATGGTACTACTACTGAAAATTCATATGTTAAAAAGGCTAAAAGTTATATAGATTCAAGAAATTATAGTGCAGCATCTGATATTATCACTAATAATTTAAATGGTACTGTTGAACATAAGAAAGTAGTATTCAAATTAAATAAAAGAAAAAAATATTTTGAATATCAATTATTATATAGTGCAGTAATTAATTAGTGTTTTTTTCTAATAATTATTGTATAATATGAGTGGATGGGGTGAAAAAATATGAAATTAAAGGTAAGGGCTGAAACAAAAGACGTAGTAATATTTTTAATATTTTGTCTTGTGCTTTTATATTTAGTTGCCATTGCGGTTATTAATTTAAATAGTTTTGCAGTTGATGGTGTATTTTTAGGATTAAATCCAATACCAGCATTTGTAGAATTTTTTTGGCCTACAATAATATTATATTTTGTTATCTTAATTGCACTAATGTTAACATGTTCATCTTATTTCTTTGAAATGGAAGAAGGAATAGGATTTACATCAGAAAAGAAGAGTAAAAATGATGGTTACTCTAAATTAATGACTGATAGAGAAATGAAAAAAGATAGAGGAATTATGAAGGTTCATTTAAAAGATGATACTTATGAAGCTGGAGGAATTCCTGTTATAAATGATGGAAAAGATGCTTGGGTAGATGCACATGGTGAACCTCATGCTCTTATCATGGGTGCTTCTGGTTCAGGTAAAACTCAAGCGTTCATGTTCCCTTTAATTAAGATATTAGGTAGAGCAGGAGAAAGTATGATTGTAACTGACCCTAAAGGTGAGTTATATGAAGCCTGTGGTAATTTATTAAAAGAAAAAGGATATAAATTAATTTTGGTTAACTTCCGTGACCCTAGAGAAGGTGCTGCATGGAACCCATTTAGTTATCCATATAGAATATATAAAGAAGGAAATGCTGATAAAGCAAACGAACTTTTACAAGACTTAGCTAGTAACATATTAATAGATCCAAATAATAAAGCTGAACCATTCTGGGAACAAACAGCTAGTAACTTCTTTACTGGTTTATCATTAGGTTTATTTGATGATGCTCCTGAAGCAGAAATTAACATCAATAGTATTAATATGATGGCTGAAGTAGGAGAAGATAGAGTTGGTTCTTCAACATATATTAAAGAATACTTTAAGAGTAAAGGAGAATTATCTCCTGCATATATAGCAGCAGCATCTTGTATAAATGCTCCTAGTGATACTCGTGGTGGTATCATGTCTACATTTAGAACAAAAACAAGAATTTTCTCATCACAAGCAGCATTATCTGAGATGTTATCATATAGTGATTTTGATATTAGAGATATTGGTAAAGAAAAAACAGCAGTATTCTTAAAAGTACATGATGAAAAAACTACTTACCATGCTCTTGCTACAATCTTCGTAAAACAAGTTTATGAAGCATTAATTGCAGTAGCGCAAACATGTCCTAAATTAAAATTACCATATAGAACTAATTTCGTTCTTGATGAGTTTGCTAACATGCCAGCTTTAAAAGATGTTGAAACTATGATTACAGCATCTAGATCAAGAAATATTAGATTTACATTCGTTATTCAAAACTTCTCACAATTAAATAAAGTTTATGGTAAAGATGTAGCAGAAACTATTAAAGGTAACTGTGGTAACTTTGTATATATCATGTCAACAGAGTTAGCAGCTTTAGAAGAAGTTAGTAAATTATTAGGTGATCAAAAACCTGAAAAAGCTAAAAAGGATGAACCTCAAAAACCAATTAGACCTTTATTTACAGTTAGTGATTTACAAGCATTAAAAGAAGGAGAAGTTATAATTAATAGATTTAGAAGTATGCCTTATAAATCTGTACTTACTTATGACTGGAAAACTGACTGGGGTAAAAAATATGAACCAATGGGTTATACTGAAAGACCTCATAGAGAAGTTCAAGTTTTTGATATTAAAGCATTCGTAAATAAACAAAGAGAAGAACAAGGATTAGGTAACTTTGGTGGTGGTATGGGAATGGCACCTGGAATGGGAATGATGGGAGCTATGCCTGGTATGCCAATGGGTTCTGTACCTATGGGAGCAAATCCATTTGAACCAAGTGGACCTGTACCTGGTGGAAGAAAATCATCAGGAGTTGTTCCTACTAGTTTAGATGATTATGTTAGAAGATTAGATGAAAAGATTGCTCAACTAGAACGTGAAGAAGCTGAAGAAAATGAAAGAATCGAAAGAGAAAGAAGAGAAAAAGAACAAGCAGCAATCAATAAAGTAGAAGATATATCAGAAAAAGTAGATTCAATAGAAAATAAAGTAGATGATATTAAAGAAGAAGTTCATGAAACTGCTAATGATGTTCATGAAGTAGTATCTGATAGAATTGACACTGTACATGATGAAATAAATGATTCTATTGAAACTCAATCTGAAATAAAGAATGATATAGAAGATATATTAAATCATAGAGTTGAAGAACCAGAATTTCCAACTGCTCCAAAAGATGAATTTGATTTTACTGAAATTCATGAAGAACCAGTTGTTTCAGAACCTGTTCATACTCCAGAACCTACTCCTGTGGTAGAAGTACAAGATGAACCAGAATCTTATACACAACAACCAACATATGCTAAAGTATCTAAACCAGTTGTTAATGTTGATGTTGATAGTGTTGTTGTTCATGAACAACCTGAAAAGAGCGAAGATTTCTTTGATGATTTCTTTGGAAGTGAAGATGAATAAAAAGAATACTAAAAAGTATTCTTTTTTTTATATTTAATTTGTAATATAATTATTTTATTAGGAGGTAAAATCATGGAGTATGCAATTATAGGATTATTAGTTTTAGTAGTTGTATTATTAATAGTATTAATATTTAAGAAACCAAATAATAATGAAGTTAATGAAAAATTACATAGAACTGAAATAAATGTTATTAAAGAAATAAATGATTTTAGAAATGATTTTAGTAGTGATATTAATAGAGATTTTAATAATTTAAATGATAGAATAGAAAGAAAATTAAATTTAATAAATCAAAAAGTAAATGAGAAATTAGAAGATGGTTTTGATAAAACAAATAAAACATTTACTGAAGTAATGAATAGACTTGCTAGAATAGATGAAGCTCAAAAGAAAATAGATGGTCTTGGAAATGAAATAGTATCTTTAGAAGGAATTCTTACTGATAAAAAGAGTAGAGGAATATTTGGAGAAGTTAATTTATATCATATACTTTCATCAATATTTGGTGAAAAGAATGATAAAATATATCAAACTCAATATACATTATCAAATGATACTATTGCTGATGCTATAGTATTTGGACCAGAACCTTTAGGGACAATATGTATAGATTCTAAATTTCCATTAGAAAACTATAGAAGATTAGTTGAAAAAGGTTTAACTAATTCTGAAAAAGAAGCTAGAAGTAAAGCTTTTGAAGCAGATGTTAAAAAACATATAGATGCTATTGCTAGTAAATATATTATTGCTGGTGAGACATCTGATCAAGCTATTATGTTTTTACCTGCAGAAGCAATATTTGCTGAAATAAATGCATATCATACATCATTAATTAAATATGCAGCTAGCAAAAAAGTATGGTTAACTAGTCCAACAACATTAATGAGTTTATTAACAATAATTCAATCAGTATTAATGGGTCTTGAAAGAGATAAATATACATCAGTAATTCATGAAGAATTAAATAAATTAGGTATTGAATTTTCAAGATATAGAGATAGATGGGATAAATTATCTAGAAGTATTCAAACAGTTTCTAATGATGTTGAAAATATTCATAAAACAACTGAAAAGATTACTAAGAGATTTGATTCTATTAGTAATGTTAAGATTGAAAATGAAGAGAATTTAATAGATATGGATGAAGAATAATGTAAAAAGAGATTATATCTCTTTTTTTATTTTGTTATTTTTGATATTATTATAGTAGGTGTATTAGAATGAAAAAATATATATTTTTTATTTTTATATTTTTAGTATTTATGGTAAATGTTCATGCAGAAGAAACATATACATGGGCTTGCCAATATCAATGGGGAAGTGGAAATGTTAAAATTGGTATTAAATATCAAGTTACTAATATTCCAGAAAGTGTATTAAAGAATTCTCAAACTTTACAAAATACTGGTGGTAAATATGTTACTATATATTATCTTGGAAAAGATAATACATATCACCAATTAACTGGAAAAAGTACAAGTGATTTCCAGGGATATAGTTGGAGTGGAACTGGTAGTTTATATCCTAAAGGTAGTGATGTATTTGATACAACATTAGCAAGTGGATTTGCTAATAAATCTTTTGGAAGTAAACAAGTACATTGTCCACAATTATATCTTACTAATAATTGTGCTAGTGGTACTGGATATTTTGCTACATATGCTAGCAGATATAGTGATGAAACTACTGGACAAGCTTGTGATAATAAATCATTAACTATTACTGGTCCTTCTTGTGCTAAAGGTGGTAAATCAGCAGATTGTAATAATTTAGTAACATATGATAGTAAGTCATTATCATGTGAATATAAAACAGATGCATTATTAGCTAAAAAATCAAGTTTTAAATTAACATATTCAAGTTCTAGCGGATTACAATTTGATGGTGGTAGTGCTGGCTTAGTAGTAATATGGAAAAATAAAGCTGGTTTAGAAGAAAGATTTGCAGCTGCTCTTACACAAGGAAAGTGTCCTTCAAGAGTTGTATGTAATTTAAAAAATGGATCAAAAAATATAGAAGTAGGAGTACAATCAAGTGACTTCTCAGGAAGCTCTAATTGTGGTGATATTATTACTAATAATGGTCAATCAATAGAAGATCCGGGCAACTATACTGCATTATTATTACAAGGTAATCCACTAGAAATATCAGATGAAAAAATGTCATGTGATAAATTAATGGGTAAAAATTTAGTAAAAATATTACACTTATTTATTACAGCTATTAGAATAGCTGGTGCTATTATAGCAATAGTATCAGGAATGTTAACATTAATACCTGCTGTAGCATCAGATGATGCTAATGCATTAAAAACAGCTACTAAGAAATGTGTATTAATGGCAGTAATTCTTGTTGCAATTGGTATATTCCCAACTATTGTAAATGTAATTGGTAAAATAGCTGGATTTGATTTAAGTTGTTTATAAAAGTAGTATTAATACTACTTTTTTTATGATAAAATAAAATTGTTATTGGAGGTATAATTATGGATCAATTAACAGATGAAGAAAAAGTTGCATATGAAAGAGCTGTTGATACTGAAGGTAGGTCAATGGGACGTGAACCTGAAGCTATCAGAAATAGTTGGAATTTATGGTGGGCTCTTTTAGAAAGAGATAAAAGAATTTGGATAGAGGATGCACCAATTGATTTTAGAGATAATGAAGAATTTGTTATCAAAGCATTAAGAGATGAAGCTGACAATATCAAATATGCGAGTTATGAATTAAGAAATGATAGAGATGTGTGTTTTGCTGTGTTACATGAAAATAATAATTTATTAACAGGATATGAGGGTGAAACAATTTTAAACGATTATGATTTTATGATTAAACTTATAAGAGAATATAGTTGGGAAAACGTTAAATTTGCCAGTAAAAAATTAAGAAATAATAAAGATTTTATGAGAACTGCTATTAGAGAAAATAGTAAAGCTAAAGGGTATCTTGGTGATGAATTATTAGAAGATGAAGCTTTCATGGAAGAAATTGAGAGATTATAGGTGCTTATGTTAGACGAAGAACAAGTAAATGAACTAGTTGAAAACTATGGTGTTGGTAAAGAAACAGTACTTTCTTTTTGTGATATATTGTTTAGTTATCCAATAGTGCGTAATGAAGATGAAAGTTTATTTTATGAATGTTTAGAAGCAGCTATTAGTGCTAAAGCATCTGGTGCCTTTTTAGAAGATTCTAGTAAAAAAGTAGATGATAATTATATAGCAGAAAAGTGTTTATATAGAATTTATTCTGAAGATGCAATACCATATTTAAGTAATAGATTTAAAGAAGAAAATGGTATTGAATAATAATTAATAAAAATGGGTAAAAATTACTCATTTTTTTATGGTAAAAAATAATATCTTATGATAAAATAAACGTAGTTTTTAAAGGAGGTGAAAAATAGATGCTTGAGATTAAAAATGTAACTAAAATTTATCAAGTTGGAGACTTACGACAAGTAGCTTTAGATGATGTAAGTGTAAGTTTTAGAAAAAATGAATTTGCATCTATTTTAGGACCTTCTGGTAGTGGAAAAACAACATTATTAAATATTATTGGTGGACTAGATAAATATACTAGTGGAGATTTAATAATTAACAATATATCAACAAAAAAATATAAAGATAGTGATTGGGATAGTTATAGAAATCATAGAATTGGTTTTGTATTTCAAAGCTATAATTTAATATCACATCAAACAGTATTAAAAAATGTTAGTTTAGCTATGACTATATCTGGCGTATCTAAAAAAGCTGGAATAGAAAAAGCTAAACAAGCTCTTATTGATGTTGGTTTAGAAGAACATATGTATAAAAAACCAAATCAATTAAGTGGTGGTCAAATGCAAAGAGTTGCTATTGCAAGAGCACTTGTAAATGACCCTGATATAGTTCTTGCAGATGAACCAACTGGAGCACTTGATAGTGAAACTAGTATTCAAATAATGAATATTTTAAAAAATATAGCTAAAGATAAATTAGTAATTATGGTTACTCATAATCCTGATATAGCTAATGAATATTCAAATAGAATTATTAAATTAAAAGATGGAAAAATTATTAGTGATTCTAATCCATTTAATGATAATAAAAAAGAAAAAGATAGTATATTTGCTAAAACTAAAAAGACAACAATGTCATATTTAACAGCATTAGGTTTATCATTTAATAACTTAATGACTAAAAAAGGTAGAACTATTTTAACAGCACTAGCTGGTTCTATAGGAATTATTGGTATAGCACTTATTTTATCTTTATCAACAGGATTCCAAGCATATATAGATAAAATACAAGAAGATACAATGTCATCTTATCCACTTACTATTCAAAGTGAAACAGCTGATATGTCATCATTATTATTATCTATGGTTACTGAGGATGAAAATATTAAAACAACAAAGTCTAATAAATTAATAGAAAAACAATTTGTTAGTGAAATGTTTTCTAGTATTAGTAAGAATGATTTAAGAAGTTTTAAATCTTATTTAGAAAAGAATTATGATAAAGTTAAAAATGATTTAACTTCTGTTAAATATACATATAGTGTAGATCCATTAATTTATACTAAAGATTTTAAAAAAGATATAATTCAAGTTAATCCAAATTCAATGATAACTTCTATGTATAGTGGATTTGGTGGTATGACTAGTTTATTTTCATCATATTCTAGTATTTTCTATCAAATGGTTGATGATAGAGAAGCATTAGATGAACAATATGATGTAGTAGCAGGTCATTGGCCTGAACAATATAATGAAATGGTTATAGTTTTATCACAACAACATATGATACCTGATTTTATATTATATTTTCTTGGTTATAGAGATATGGAAGAATTATATGATGTTATGACTAAAGTAATGTCAGGAGAAACAGTTGAATTACATAATACTCCAATGGAACTTACATATGATCAAATCATGGATACTGAGTTTAAATTAATAGATCCTAATAAACTATATAAATACAATAGCAAATATAAAATATATGAAGATATGAGTGAAGATGAAGATTATGTATCAAGAGTATATAATAGCTCTGAAAAGCTTAAAATATCAGGTATAGTAATAGCTAAAGATGGAGTAAATTCAAGAACACTTCAACCTGGTATTGCTTATACAAGTGATTTAATTAATCATATCATTGATAAATCAACAAATAGTGAACTTGTTAAAAAACAATTAAAAAATAAAGATATAGATGTATTTTCAAATACTAGTTTTGATGAAAAGAAAGAAGAAACTGGTTTAGAATTTGAAGATTTAATAACAATAGATAAAGAAATGTTATCAAGTGCATTTGGAATGGAAATTAGCGAGGAAGATATAACTAAAATGACTCAAGGATATATGGGTCAAATATCTTCTGATATAACAACTGATATTAGTCCTGCTAAAAAAGATTTAACAAATGCTTTAAAAGATTTAGCAACTAATATGTTTAATGATTATATTGAAAATCCTAAACAAAGTATTCCAAATCCTATGAATCCTAGCACTAAAATAGCAGTTATTCATACAAGTGATGTAGAAGATTTTGTTAAAGAATTTTTAAGTAAAGAAACATCTAAAGAAACAATTAGTAATCTTGAAAAAAATTATGTAATACCAACAAGTGTATATAATGATATGTTTAAATCATTACTTGGTGGATTAATGAATGGATATATAGCAGTTTATAACCAAATGGATCATTCATTTACTCAAGATGAAAATAATATGGGTGCTCCAGTAATGCAACAAGGTATTAAGACAACAGTTGATGGATTTATGACTCAAGCTGAAGTAGAGGCTAGTTCTGAATTAATGGCTGGCAAAATGACTGAAGCAGTAATGCAAAAGAACATTCTTACTAAAGTAGGAGAGTTAACAGGCAAATTAATGCAAAGTGTTGCTTCTGGATTTAAAGTTGATCCAAATAAAATAGCAAAAGCATTTAAATTTGATCTAACTGAAGATGAATTAAAGAGAATAATGAGTGCTATGATGGGTTCTGATAATACATCTAATGCACAAACTAATTTATTAAAACTTGGTTATCAAGATAAAGAAGAACCAACAATGATATCATTATATTTTAAAGATTTTGATGCTAAAGAAAGAGTATTAGATTTTATAGATAATTATAATGAAGCAATGGAAAAATTAGGTGAAACAGATAAAACTATTAATTATACAGATGCAGCTGGAATACTTATGTCATCTGTTAAAAAGATTGTTAATAGTATTAGTTATGCTTTAATAGCATTTGTATCTATTTCACTTGTTGTTTCTAGTATTATGATAGGTATTATTACATATATAAGTGTTCTTGAAAGAACAAAAGAAATAGGTATTTTAAGAGCAATAGGTGCTTCTAAGAGAAATATTTCATCTATATTTAATGCTGAAACATTTATTATTGGTTTATTATCAGGATTACTTGGTATAGGAATATCATTATTATGTATTCCAATTATAAATTATTCAGTTCATAAATTAACTGATAATTATGATATAAATGCAATATTACCAATAAGTGGAGCAATACTTCTTGTAATACTAAGCATTATACTTACTATAATAGGTGGATTAATACCTGCTAAGAAGGCTTCTAAACAAGATCCGGTAATAGCATTAAGAACAGAATAAGTAGTTTTTAAAAACTACTTATTTTTTTTATTAAAAATAGCTTTTTTAATTTACTTTTTTTAGCAAACATAGTATACTTTTTATAGTAGGGAAGATAGGTGATAGATATGTTTGAAAACAAAGTTTTAGTAAATTTATATATACTATCTTTAGGCACGAATTTTGAAATATATATTCCTGTTAATGAAAAAGTTGGAAATATATCTAAACTTATCAATAGTACTATGTTTGATTCCATTGATATGGAAAAGAATTTTACTATATTAAATGTAGAAGATGGTACTTGTTATAAAAAGAATGATTTAGTTAGAAATACAAATATTAAAAATGGAACTAAATTATTATTAGTTTAATTAAAAGAAGTGGGTTGGAAGAGTGAAATTATATTTTTATGACAAAAATAAAATAATTAATTTTGTATTACCTAATAAAAAAATAGGTAATTTTTGGCTTGCAGATGAAGAAAATAAAAATATAGTTAATATAAATGGTGAAGATAATAGATGGGTAATTACTGGAAATAAAAATATTAATATTCTTGGTAATGTAGAAAATGGAAAAGTAGTATTAAAAGAAAATACTTATTTTGTTGTATCTAAAGAAACAGAAAAGAAATTATTATATGCAGATTCTTCTAGTGATGAAACATTTGATGGATATGTTGTTACTGAAGGTGTACCTTTTAAATTAGGAAAAGGTGCTTCTTGTGATGTAATAGTTAGAAATCCATATGTATTAGATGAACACATAGAATTTAGTTTTGAAAACAATAAATGGACTATTAAGAAATTAAATAATTCAGTAGTATATATTGATAACCATATAATGAAAGAAGAAACTAGAGTAGTTAAAAATGGTATTAGTGTGGATTTATATGGAATTAAGATTGTATTAATTTATGGAAAAATATTTATTAATAATCCAAATCATGATTTAACATTTAATGCTAAATTAAATAAATGTAATTTTGTTGAAAATGAGGAAATTGGTGAAGAAGAAATAGATAATGTTAGTATGTATAATGATACTGATTATTTCTTAAGAAGTCCTCGTATGAGAAAGAGTGTTCAAACTTTAGAAATGGGAATAGATAGTCCTCCTACTAAAGAAGAAGTACCTGAAACTCCATTAATTTTAACAATAGGACCTATGCTTACAATGGGAGCTAGTAGTGCTATTACAATAGCAAATACATTTCAAACAATAAATGATGGAACTAAAACATTAAAACAAGTATGGCCAACATTGTTAATATCTTTATGTATGCTTACATCTATGTTAGTATGGCCTTTCTTAACAAAGAAATATGAAGAAAAAAGAAGAAAGAAAAAAGAAGAAGAAAGAAATCAAAAATATAGAGCTTATATAGATAAAAAAAGAGATGAAATAGTAAGAGAATACGAGTCTCAAAGAAAAACAGCTGAAGAAAATTTATTACCATTAAATGCATGTTATGACATCATTACTAATAGAAGAAGAACATTATGGGAAAGAAAAATAGATCAAAATGATTTCTTAACTATTAGACTTGGTGTTGGTAATGTTCCATTTGATGCTAAGATTAATTATCATACTGAAGATTTTAGAATGGATGATGATGAATTAAAATCTTTAGTAGAAGGATTAATTAATGGTTATAAAGAAATACAAAATGTACCATTAGGTTTCTCACTAGCAGAAAATAGATTAACTGCTTTATGTGGAATGTATCCAAAATATATTAAATTTATGGATAATGTATTCTTACAGTTAATGGCATATCATAGTTATGATAATTTAAAATTTGTTATATTTACAAATAAAGATAATCAAGAAAGATGGTCATATATAAAAGAAACACCTTATTGTTTCTCTGATGATAAAGCTATAAGATTCTTTGCAACAACAATAGAAGAAATGCAAGAAGTATCTAATTATTTAGATAAAGTATTCGCAGGAAGAGAAGCATTATTTAATACTAATGGTTCTGATAGACCAGATGATTATTCTAAATTTAAAACATATTATTTAATACTTACTGATGATATAGATGTTTCAAGAAAAATAAATATTATTAATAGTGTATTAAAAGGAAAAACTAATTTTGGATTTAGTTTAATTACAATAGAAGAAAAATTATCTAAAATACCTAGTGAAGTTAGTAACTTCTTAACTATTGGTGATAATATTTCTGCTGTAATTAGTACTATAGGAAATGAACAAATTAAATTTAAAGATGAAATAATAGATACATTTGATATGGAAAAATGTACTCAAGTTGTATCTAACTTACCATTATATTTAACTGAAAATGCTAAAGAATTACCAAATACTATAACATTCTTAGAAATGTTTGGTGTAGGACAAATAGAACAATTAAATGTTTTAAATAGATGGGCTGGTAATGATCCAACTAAATCACTTAGAACAGAAATTGGTGCTAATGAAAATAATGATGTATTTATTTTAGATTTACATGAAAAACAACATGGACCTCATGGTTTAGTTGCAGGTATGACTGGTTCAGGTAAATCAGAGTTTATTATCACACTTGTTCTTTCAATGGCAGTTAACTATAGTCCAGAAGAAGTAGCATTTGTACTTATTGACTACAAAGGTGGTGGACTTGCAGGAGCATTTGAAAATAATGAACTTGGTAAAAAGCTTCCACATGTAGTTGGAACAATTACAAACTTAGATAAATCAGAAATTAATAGAGCTTTATCTTCTATACAAAGTGAGTTAAGAAGAAGACAAGAAAGATTTAATGAAGTTAAAGAACAAACTGGTGAAAGTACAATAGACATTTATAAATATCAAAAATTATATAGAGATGGTGTTATAGATGAACCAATGCCTCACTTAATTATAGTAAGTGATGAGTTTGCAGAATTAAAAGAACAACAACCAGAATTTATGGATGACTTAGTTTCTACAGCTCGTATTGGTCGTTCACTAGGAGTACACTTAATCTTAGCAACACAAAAACCAAGTGGTGTAGTAGATGCACAAATTTGGTCAAACTCTAAATTTAAAATTTGTTTAAAAGTTCAAGATAAATCAGATAGTATGGAAATGATTAAAACAGATTTAGCAGCAGAATTAAAACAAACTGGTCGTTTCTATTTACAAGTTGGTTATAATGAATACTTTGCAATGGGACAAGCTGCTTGGGCAGGAGCTCAATATTATCCATCAAAAGAATATAAAAAGGCAGCAGATAAAAACTTATACTTTATAGATAATACAGGATTTGTTAATAAAACTATTAAGAATTCACTTGCTAAAAAATTTGTTAAATCTGAAGGTGAAGAGCTTACTAATATAGTTAAATATTTAATTAATATTGGTAGTGATGCTAATTTAAAAATTAGACCATTATGGTTAGATAAAATACCACCTAAGATATTATTATCTAATATAGCTAAAAAATATAATTATGCAAAAGTTAATTATTTCTTAAACCCTGTTATTGGTGAATATGATGATCCTTCTAATCAAAATCAAGGATTACTTACTTTACCAATTAGTGAACAAGGTAATGTAATTGTTTATGGTACAGGAGATAGTGGTAAAGATGAATTTGCATCATCATTTATATATTCTTGTATTAATACATATACTACTGATGAATTAAACCTTTATATTATGGATTTTGGAGCAGAAACTCTTCAAAACTTTAGAGAAGCACCTCAAGTTGGAGATGTAATGATAAATGGCGATGATGAAAAAATTGAAAATATCGCTAAAATGTTAAATAGTGAAATGAATAAACGTAAAAAATTATTCATGGCATATAATGGTAATTATCAAGATTATATTAAACTTAGTGGTCAATCACTTCCTAATATAGTAGTAGTTATTAATTCAATTGAAGTATTAACTGAAGTATATCAAGAATATACTGAAAAGATTATTGGACCTGTTAGAGAAGGAAGTAAATATGGTATTTACTTTGTAATACTAACAACTAGTCAAAGTACTGTTAAATTTAAAGTATCTCAAAGTTGTAAATTAGCTCTATGCTTACAAATGAATAATGCTAATGATTATAGAGATATATTAGGTAAGACAGAAGGATTAGTACCATCTGCAGTACTTGGTAGAGGACTTGTAAGAATGGGAGAAGTTTGTGAATTTCAAACTGCTTCAATTACTGAAGAAGAATCTTCATTTAATGCTATTAAAGAAATTGTTGAAAGATTAAAAGCAAGTAATTTAACTAAAGCAAGACCAGTACCAGTAATGCCTGATGTAATAAAATTAGACTTATTCAAATCAAAATATCTAGGTTTAGAAAATGTTCCAATTGGTTTAACAAGAGATTCATTAAATGCACAATTATATAACTTCAAGAAAGAAGCATTTAATATTATTTCTTCAAATGAATTAGAGACAATGAGACCATTTGTTAAGAACTTAATAGCTTTATTTGAAAGAAATAATACATTTACTAAGACAGTAGTAGATGCTACTAATTTCTTTGAAGACTTACAAACAACAATACCTTATGAAAGTGTAGACTTTAATAAAGTAATAGATTCATTAAAAGAATATAATACTAAAGTACAAGATGTATTAACTCAAAACAATATGAATCCAAGAAGTGTTACAGATATGCCAAATAATGTATGTGTTGTAATTGGAATAGAAAAATTCTTTAATAAGTTAGATGAAGATCATAAGACTGCATTTAAAGAAATATTATCTACAAATAAAGAAGTTGCTAAAACTAACTTTATATTCATAGATGTACCAAGTGGATTTAAGAAATTTGAATATGATGATTGGTATAAGGCTTCTGTAAATGCTAATGATGGTATTTGGGTTGGAGGAGGAGTTACACAACAATTCTTAATTAAATTAGTAGTACAATTAACTTCATTCTCTAATATACCTAATGACTTTGGTGTTTATATTAAGAATGGTATGCCAACTATCATAAAGATGGTTAATGAAATAAAGTAAGTGTAAAGCAAAATTGATTAATTGACAATTTTATGATATGTTTATTATATGAGGATAGTGTATGAATTATATTGTAAAAATTCACAATTAATATATTAATAAAGTAGGAGTTATTTAAATAACTCCTCTTTTCAATGATAAGCTATATGCTTTTTGTTGAAAAGAGTAAGATGGGTAATAAGTATGAAGAAATTTTTAATGAAAGAAAATAGAAATATCAATTATGCTGAAGTTTTAGGTGATGGACCTAAAATGACTTTGCATACTTGGACAGAAGAAGTTGTAGATGCAACTGCGACAGCAGAGGCTATTTCTTCATGCAAAACAAATGCACAACAAGTTATCGATGACATAAAAGCAAAGATTGAAGAATATGATACTCATATTGAAGATATTAATAATATGATAACTGAAATAGGCGAAAAAAGAACACTTATGGAAACAGTAGGTTCAAGTTTTTCAGCTGCTCAAGGATATGTTGATAAAGCAAATATTAATGTTAATTTTGATATAGGTTGTAAAGATTGCTTAGAAAATTTAGGTGCACAATTTGATGCTATGGAAAAAGATTGTACAACTAAATTAGAAGAATATACAACTAAAAAAACAGATGCAGAAACTGAATTAACAGAGGCAGAAGCTAGTCTTACTGCGTGTTCTGATATTGAAGTTAAGAAAACTGTTACAAGAAGTGCGTGGTGGTAATTATGAGAATATTTAATCATAGTATAATTAATTACCGTGAACCTGTAGAACCAGATGCAGATGTTACTAGAGACGAGGACTTTAATTACGACAATTTAGAGGTTGACTTACAATCTGTTAATAATGCAGTTATAACTTTAAAAGGTTTAATGTCTGATATGAGTGGATCTCTATCAAGTTTAACATCTTTTTCAAATACATCAACAGATATAGATACTGGTGCATTTGATACAGCAACACAATGTGTTAATGGAGATGCAAATCACTCAGGTTTTTTAGGAAATTTACAAGCTGCATTAACTCAAGCATTAAATGTTAGAAATGCTGTATTAGTAGCAGAAGGTATAGATCCAGATTTATTTGAGCAAATGGAAGATGAAACTATTGCTGAATTTGGAGATGTATTAGGTGATCATGCCTTTGATGTTTTAGATTATATTATCAACAATATGGAATTAGGTGGTGAAGCAGAAATTCCATCAGCATGGGATTCATGGTTTGGTACACAAAATGAAGGTGCATGGGATTTTCTACAATCAATATTTGATGGAATTGGAATAACATCTGAAAAAGGTACAGAAAAGAAAAAAGAACATGAATTAGATGATGTTTATGATAATGATAATCCATATCGTGTAGGTAAAAACTTACCATATAATGTTGCATTTTTATCTTTCTCATTAGGTAAATTTAGCAAACATATGGATGGAGACTCTGGTACTTTATATGAAGGATTTGGAGAACTAACTGGTGAATGGGAAGGCATGTATGCTAATGGAAGTGCTTCAGCTCGTATGGGACGTGGTTATATAGGTGCTGATGCAAGTTTTGAAGCTGGTATTTTTAGAGGAGAATTAGATTATAATAACTCTTTCTGGACTACAGCTGATGGACAAGAATTATTAGGTGTTAGTGCAAGTGCTGAAGTATCAGTAGTTGATGTTTACGCTAAAGGTAGAGCAGCCATGGGTATATATGAAGATGAAATGGGTCAAAGACATACAGAAGTAGGCGTTCAAGCAAAAGTTGGAGTTGACCTAGTTAAAGTCGAAGGAGAAGCATCATTAAATGTACTTGGTGTTGAAGGAACAGTTTCAGCATCAGCAAAAATAGGACTAGGTGCTCAATTTGATGTTGGTTACGTAGATGGACAATTTCAGTTTCATGTTGGTGTAGCCGCAGGAGTAGGATTCGAAGTTGGTGGATCTATAAATGTCAGTGGACTAGTTGAAAATGCAGTAACATGGCTGGGCTCAATATTTGGATAAAGAAGGTGTTGTAAATGGAATTATTAGCATTAGGTTCAATAGTTGAACTAAAAAATATGAAAGATAAAGTATTAATAATAGGTGTTAATCAAATGTCTGGAAAAGAAAAATATGATTACATTGGTTGTACTCATCCATATGGTTATATGAGTGTAGATGAATTATTAGTTTTTAACAAAGATGCTATAAAAAATGTAATATTTAATGGATATTTTGATGATGAATCAAAAGAATTCTATGAAGATATAGAATGGTTGAAAGAAAGGGAAAAGAAAAATGGATAATTTATTGCCAATAGGTTCTGTTGTATATACAAAAGATAAAGAACATATGATAGTAGTAGTTGGATATGGTGGAAAAGGTAGTAAAGATATATATGACTATATTGGTTTTCCATATCCTTTTGGTTTTCTTGGAAAAGATAAAATATTATTATTTAATAAAACTAATGTAACAGAAGTATTATTTGAAAGTTATAAAAATGAAGAATATGAAGAAGTTACAAAAGATGTTTCTAAGATAATAGAAAAAGCAAGACAGGAGGCTAGTAAATAATGAATTATGATATTAATAAAGATTTATTGCCTGTTGGATCTATTGTTAAGATAAGATTTTCTAAAAAATTATATATGATCATGGGATTCTATACAAAAAATGCAGAAGGTAATATTTATGATTATTCTGCTGTTGAATATCCTTTAGGATTCTATAATTTAAATGATATAGTATTCTTTAATAGAGAATATGTTAAATCACTAGTTAATTTAGGACATGTAACTGATAGAGAAAAAGAATTTAAAGCAAATATTAAAAAAGTAGATAAAAAAGATGTAGAAATAGACGAAATAGTTGATTTTTAAGAGGGTGAAGATAGTGGAAGATAAATATTTACCACTTGGTACAGTTGTTGCTTTATATGATAAACCATTACCATTAGTAATAACTGGTTATAAGTGTACTAGTTTAGATTCAAATAAAAAATATGATTATTCTGGTTGTATATATCCTTTTGGAGTAGCAGGAAGTAAAGGAACAGTAGTATTTAATCATAGTGAAATAGCAAAGATATTACATGAAGGATACAAAACAGAAAATAGTATTAAATATAACAATATTCTAATAAATGAAATAAATAATTTTAAAGTAGAAGATTTTTATATAGAAACAATTCATAGAGAAAATACTACTACTGGAAATGAATAAATATGATAAATATTGTTTTATATGAACCTGAAATACCAGCTAATACTGGTAATATTATGAGAACTTGTGTCGCAACAAATTCTCATTTGCATCTAATAAAACCATTAGGTTTTAGTTTAGAAGATAAATATATAAAAAGATGTGGTGTAAATTACATAGATAAATGTATTTATACTGTTTATGAAAATATAGAAGAATTTTTTGAAAAGAATAAAGGAGAATATTACTTCTTAACTAGATATGGTCATAAACCACATACTAGTTTTGATTATAGTGATAAAGATAAAAATTATTATTTCTTCTTTGGAAAGGAATCAACAGGTATTCCACCTAAAATATTAAAACCATATATAGATAGGTGCATGAGAATACCAATGACAGATAATGTTAGAGCTCTTAATGTTTCAAATAGTGTTGCTATTATGGTATATGAAGCATTAAGACAACAAGATTATCCAGACCTTTTAAGAGAAGAACCACACAAAAGCAAAAACTTCATAGAGGAAAGTTAGTTGTCAAAAATGTGTATACTAACATTGTAAATAAAATGGTAATAATATATACTTATTATAAAGATAGGGAGATGGTAGAAGTGATATATCCGTCAATAGATAAATTATTGAATATTGTGGACTCAAAATATAAATTAGTTCACATAGCTGCTGATAGAGCTAAGGTAATGAAAGAACATAAACATTTTCAAATGAATGAAGATGAATATGTATCTAAAAAAGAAATAGGAAGAGCTTTAGAAGAAGTAGATAAAGGATTAATTACTATAAAAAGTAATTAATCTTTTTCATATCAAAAACACAAAAGTTATACTTTATAGTTTGCTTGAATGATAATTTATGTTATAATATTATTGAGTAGTAGAGTAGACTTGTTAACATTATTTTTAAGGATGGGCGTATTATATGTTAAATATTAAAAAGAATAATATTTTATATTCTAGGGATCAAATTGTAGATGGCACAGGTGGTGCTTTTTCATCTGATGTAAATGATAGCTATGAAGGTCAAAGTATAAGTACAACTGATGTTGCTAATTTTTTAGATGCATATGGAATACCTCATGGTGAGTTCGAGGATATAGAAGCAAGAACCCATTGGTGTTTTGGAACTCGTTTGGATGGTTATGATTTAACAGATTCGGAAGGAAATCAATATCTTTTTACCTATGATGAGTACGGCCATGCAGAAGTAATCGTTCAAGCACCTCAGGGTGGATATGTTACATATTCTGTTTATGATTATGGTGATGGCGATTATGACGTATGTTGTTATGATGTGCAGGGCCCTATAGAAAGTTTGTACGTGTATGAAGAAGATGGGAAAAGATGTTTAGAGTATTTTAATAGGAATACATCTGAAGATGCTTGGTTTAAATATAAATGCATAGATAATGGTGATGGTACAGCAACAATTATTTTATATAAGTATGATCCATATACATCAGATTTCATAGAAATATCTAGAGAAGAATTTACAGGAAATTTTGATGCTGCACAAGAAGCTGCTGCTAAAAGTTTAGCGGATGTAGTAGCTGCAGAAGCAGATTATTCTGCAAATGCGGCATTAAAAGGATTATTCCAAAATTTTCAGTTTACTGTTGGACCAGGAGATGCTTGGCTAGATGGTATGTTTTATAATTCAGCTACATTAGCAGAAGTATATTTGAATACTCACGATTTAATGCAGCGTACATATGAAGTGAAAGATACAGTATCAGCTTTTTGTTCGTCAATTGATGGTTCTTCAATAACAAATTTTGAATCTTTTATGTCGGCAATTGGTGATTCATTTAAATGTGCTTCCTGTAGTTTACCTGCTAGTGGTGATTCAAATTGTTTATCAGCCAGTTTGACAGAGTTTTTTGATGATATGGGTAATGCTCTTGATAGAAACTATAAATTAGAGCATTCAAATATTGGCGCTTTTGATGAGGGAAGCGTAAATGATGATGATATTACTGTGTATATTAAAGGAGAAGATGGCAAAGAATATAATTCATATTCGCTTTATTTAAGAGAGCAAAAAACTTCAACAAGGGTGAATAAAGAAACAAATATGGAATATCATTATTATGAAGATAGAGATTATGTACCTTTTTATGCTAAAACTACAACAAAAGGTACAGTTGGACATAAAGAGGCAGAATATGTAAATGAAGTAAAAAATATGTGGCATAGTAGTGATACTGTTGTAGAAGGTACTGGTTCTGTTGATTTTCAAAAAGTATTTAATAATTTAATGGGTAAAGATCCTGAGAACCCTCTTAGTGGAGAATATGAAGTTGGGGTAGAAGGAGAATTTGTTGTATATTCTAATTCAACTGATTTCAAAGTATATAATAGTGATGGTAGTATATATCGTCGAGATACTTCAGGAGTTGAATTTGGCCATTTGAAAGGTAAAGCTACTCTATCAGCTGGAACCAAGGGAATAAAAATTCACGGAGAAGCAAGTTGGACAACATTGAATTTTAATTTAAAGCATTACGATACACTTAATGATTCAATTAGTTATGCTTTAGATCTTAATTTATTACAATTAGGTGGGGAACTTGATATAAATATCAATCCTAATATTTGTCAATTATTACGAAATAGAAGTATTATGAATAGTCTGGGCAGTGGAAATGTTCAGTCTTTAGAAAACTTTGATATAGACGTAGATAATCAAGACTATATTAAGATAGATGGTAAAGTATATGGAAGAGTTGCTCAATTGAAGTATAAGTTTGCTGGTAATATATTTACTGGTGGAAAAGCAAGTGTTGAAGGCCAGATTGATGGACTTGGATTTGAATTTTCTAGAAAAGATGGTTGGAGAAAATATATTGTAGATAGAAAAACTATTTGGCCAAAATTCAAATTTAAATTAGATTTTGATGAAATGTATGATTCAATATATGGAAAATAATATAATAGATAAGGAGTGTTTATATGAATGATATTGATTTAAAATATTTACCATATGGAAGTATTGTAAAATTAAAAAATGATGATAGGCTTTATATGATTATCAGTTTACAAGCAAAAATTGAAAACAATGATGATAAGAAAAAATATTATGCCGATTATATATCTGTTACACTTCCTAGAGGATATACTAATACTGATGATTTAGTACTATTTAATGCTACAGATATAGATAAAGTAATGTATGTTGGATATATGAATAAAAAAATAGAATCTTATTATGATGACATTAAATGGGAAGTTGATAGGAGAGATAAAAATGGAGAATAGATGGTTACCTATTGGTTCAATAGTTAAACTTGGCGGAGTAAAAGTTGTTGTGGCTGGTTATCAAGCAGTACAAAAAGGTAGATACTACAAATATATAGGTTTTGTATATCCAATTGGTTTATATAGTAAAGATGAGATAATTCTTTTTAATCAAGAAAAGATTAAAGAAGTTTTATTTGAGGGCTATAAATTTGAACATTTTGATGATGTAATGAATTCTTTAGAAGAAAACTATAAAAAAATTATGGAAGAGCAGGGATTATAATATGAGTGAAGAAAGATTGCCAGTAGGAAGTATTGTTACTATAAGATTTGAAGAAGGAATGTATATGATTGTTGGATTTGAGTCTGAATCAAATGGTGAAAAAAGTGATTATTGCGTTGTAGATTATCCTTTTGGCTTTGTAAGTAGTGATCAAGTAAAATTTATAGATAAAGATTATATTAAAGAAGTTAAGTTTATGGGATATAAAGATGAAGATTTCAATAATATGAATACTTTCTTTAATAATAATTAAGAGGTGAATTATTATGAATAGTAAATTTTCTAATATGCAAATCACTGATTCGCAAATTAGTGATGGTGAAAATATAAATTATGAAGAAAATAATGAGAGTTTAGAACCATCATATGGAGAAGATGAACTACATTTTTCTTCAACAGAATTAATGAAAGCAAAATTTAATCCTTATCTTGCAAAAGTAATAAAAGAAATTCTATTAACAGTATTATTTACAGGATTAACATATGGGGGTATTCATTTATTACATGATGTTGGTTTAGCAAGAGAAACAATAAAGGCGATTTTAACCCCATGTCTTGCAGGTGCAAGCATTTTTGGAACTAAATCACTTAACGATATTTTTGCATATTTAGTTGCTGTAATTAAAGGTGTTGATATGACTGAAGAAGTTTATTTAAATCCAACAAATCCATCAGTTGATTTTGTACGTAGAGTTGAGAATAAATTCGATAAGGAATATATTGATAAAATGACTTTTATAAATGAAGAAGAATCAAGGAGGCGCTAATGTTTATACCAGGGCAAGTATTAGAGAAAAATGGTAAAGAGTATACCGTAATAGATAAATTTTCTTTTAACAAAAAAGAATACATTTTATTTGCAATTGGTGATGGAAAAATTGAATGTGTTTTTTATGAAGTTACAAAAAGTGATCATGAAGGGTCTGATTTAAAGAAAGTTACAGATTATCACCTTTTAAAATCATTATTTGATACTTTTGTTAGCAGAAGATAAGTAGAAGTGGTGAATTATGATACATAGAATTAAAAGTGTAGGAAAATTATATAATGATACTATAACAGCTCAAAAGAAAATTGTTGAAGGTTCTGCTGTAGATGTTCTATCTAATATTGAAAAAGCAATCAATAATTTCAAAGAAAATTGGAAAGGAAAGGATGCTGGAATACGAATTCAAGAACTGATTTTAACATACAATGAAATGATTGATGTTAGAAACAATTTGGCTTTAATATGTGCTGGACTTACTAGAGTAGCTAAAGGATACCATGAAGTTAATAATCTTATAAAAAAACCAAAAAAAGAAGAAGAACTTGTTAGATTAAGGTATGAAGCTCAAAGACGACTTGAAGAATACTCTGATAATAGAGATTTAATAGATATAAATGAAAATGTTTTAGTTGGTTTAAAACATATTGATATAGCTAGATCTGCGCTAGATACATTTATTAAAGATGTTAGTGATTTTCATACTGTTGTGTTAGAAAATTGGGAAGAAGGAGCAGGTAGAGACCAATTAATTCATAAATTTAATTTATTTATTAATGATATGGGAAGATTTGAAGAAGCTTTAATAGATACATCTAATAATGTACATAGGGCGCTAGAAAATTATTCTAATCTTCATGCGGAGGGATAATGTTAAAGATACAAAGATTAAAATTATGTTTTGAGACTGGCGCAGAAGCTTCTACAGAATATCAATGTACATGGGGATGGTATGATAGATCAGACAAAGCATCTTTAATAGCCACGAAAGATGCAGAAATAGAAGCTCAACAAGGAATTGTTGATAATTTAAAGAATGTTTCAGATAGTATTCAAGGATATGTTGGAGACATAGAAGATGTATCTGGACAATACACAACTATGTCAGCCAGATTTGAAGAGGTTGGTCATTTTGGAACGGATAATATTGATGCCAAAGGTTTATTTAGTGGTTCGCAAGAGTGCTTGAATAATATGATTGGACCATTATCTAATTTACAAGCACAAGCTTTTGAGGATTATGAAGTTGCATCTGAAGCATTACAAACCATGAAGGATGAGAGAAATGATCCTCATTTTGGAATGGTAGAAGATTGTAGATAAAAATATTTAAAGATTAATTGAAGAACAATTAATCTTTTTATTTGTAATAGTAGTATAAAAGTGATAAAATGTATATATGACGGGAGTCTAGATTATGACTGATAAAGAAAAGAAATTAATTATGATTGATAAGATAGATAACATATGTGAAGAATTAGATTCTATTAGATCACTATTATCTAGAAGTGAATATGAGTTAGAATCTAATAATTCATGTGGAAAATCTTTTGATAAGGGTTCTATTAAGGAAATAAATACTGATATTATGAATATTGTTAATGATTTAGAAATATTAGAATCAAAATTCCAAATAGAAACATCAGATATTTAGGAGGGCATTATGGATAACTTAGAAATTAACCCATCAGAATTCTATTATGCTCTTAGAGATGTTAAACTATCAATTGATGAGCTAGAAGATGTAAAAGAATTATTAAGAAGTATTAGTAATTTAGATTATGATGTTTCATCATATGAAATTAGAATTAATTCTGTTGATAAAAGATTAAATGATCTATATGCTAAATTAAAAAAATTAGCTAAGGAAATAACTAAAATGGATCCTAGTATAAATAATTTATTTAATTATTTGAATGTAGATCAAAATAAAGAATTTAAGTTTAATGATGATATAGATAAAAAAGAAAAGAAACTAGATCAAGTTAAAGGTAATAATAATGATTTAGGAGCTAAAAAATCTAAACATTCTTCTAGTATATTAAGTGAAAAAGAAAAATCATTAGATACTTTAAAAGGTGGAAGAAAAGGTTTAGGTGGACATGTAACTAATAATGCATCAAGCTTGTTATTAGGAGGAAGAAAGAAATGAAAGAGATTGATATAAAAACTTTAAAGAAGTATTTACCAATTGGAACAATTGTTAAATTAAAAACTGGTAAAAGAAAAGTAATGATTACAGGTTTTTGTTTATATGATCATGATGCTGCACATACTTTATATGATTATTGTGGATGTGCTTATCCTGAGGGTATGTTATCAACAAATGAAGTTAATTTATTTAATCATGGTGATATAGAAAAAGTATTCCATATGGGAGTATCAGATGAAGAAGAAAAGAAATTCAAAGTTAATCTTGGTTCAATGCTTCAAATAATTGAACATACATCAACTCCTAATAATAATGAGTCTGATGATGAAGATGAAGAATCAGATGAAATTCCTGATGATGGAGTAATAGTGGGAATAGATAATTAAATACTAGCATTGACTAGTATTTTTTTTTGAATTGTGCTATAATTTAAAACAGCATTTGAACTTTTATTAATTGAGGAGATGAATTTATGGCAAATATTAAAATAATGAGTTTGGGTGGTTTAAACGAGAATGGTAAAAATTTATATACAGTTAGTATTAATGATAAAATACTTATTTTTGATTGTGGAATAAAATATGCTCCAGATAAGATGTATGGTGTTGATTATGTTATACCTGATTTTACTTATTTAGTAGAAAATAAAAATAAAATAGTTGGTTTATTTTTAACACATCCTCATTTTGAAAATATGGGAGCACTTACTGATTTAATTAGTTTAATACCTAATTTAAAAGTATATGCATCTAAATTTACAACAAGAATAATTGAATATGTATGTAGTGAAGAGAATGTTGAAATTAAAAATTTAATAACTATTCTTCCTCATAGAAAAATAGATTTTAAAGAATTTAGTGTATTTCCATTTAATGTAACACATAGTTGTCCTGAATCTTTTGGATTTTCTATTAATACTGAAGATGGAGCTGTTATATATATGAGTGACTTTATAGTGGATTCTACTATGAGTGGTCAATATGATATGGATATTGGCAAATTAGCATATATTGGTAAACAAGGTGTTTTATGTTTAATGGCTGAAAGTTTATTTTCTGAAAAGAAAGGATTTACTAGTCCTCTTCATAAATTAGAAGGTTTCTTTAAAAAAGTTGTTGATAGAAATAAAGGTAGAATAATATTTAGTGTTCTTCCATTACATATATATACTGTTCAAGAGATATTTAATGCTTTAGAAGGTAAAAATAGAAAAGTAGTTATTATGGGTAAAGAATTACATTCTATTGTTAATATATGTGTTAAACATGGATATTTAAATATTAAAGATGATATGCTTGGCAATTTAACTGATCTTAAGAGTGAAAATACAGTTATTTTAGTAAGTAATGATAGAGAAAGCCCTTATGCTAATATTAATAGATTAATTAATAATAGAGATAAATTTATTACTTTAGAAAAGACTGATACTATATGTTTTGCTGAACCAAGTTATGATGCTTATGAAAAAATAATAGTTAAGTTAATGAATGAACTAGCTGTTTTAGGTGTTAATATTGAAACAATACCTAAAGAGAATAGCGTTAGATATCATGCTAGTAGTGAAGACTTAATGTTAATAATGAAATTATTTAATCCTAAATACTATATGCCTATTAAAGGAGAATATCGTTATCAAGTTGGTAATGCTGCTTTAGCAGAAAAAATAGGTATACCAAAAGAAAATATATTACTTAAAGAAAATGGTAGTATTGTTGAATTTGATAATGGTATACTAAAAGATAATTTTGATAAATATTTTGTTGATGATATTTTAATAGATGGTAAATCTAGTGAAGATGTTGGTGAATTAGTACTTAAAGATAGAGAAATGTTAAGTGCTAATGGATTAATTCTTATAAGTGCTACTCTTAAGAAATCAACAAAAGAATTATTAATAGGTCCTGAAGTTATGACTAGGGGATTTGTTTATGATAAAGAAAGTAATGAAATAATAGATGAAATTAAAAATATTAGTATTCAAACTATAGAAGAAAATATTTATAATAAATATGCTGATTATACTAAAATAAGAAATGAAATTAGAGAAAGAATAAGTGCATATTTATATAAAGAAACTAAATGTAAACCAGTTATTTTAACTGTTATACAAGAAGTGGAGGAATTATGATTTATTTAGATTATAGTGCTACAACACCTGTTGATGAAAGAGTGTTAGATTCTTATTGTAAAACTACTAGAGAATATATTGGAAATGCTAATTCTATGCATACTTTAGGTGTTAAGAGTAAGGAATTATGGTTACAAGCTACTAATCAAATAGCAGATATTTTTGGTATTAATCCAAAGGAATTAATATTTACTAGTGGAGCTAGTGAAAGTAATGCTACTGCTATTAAGGGTGTTGCTTATAAATATAAAAATAGAGGTAAACATATTATTACTTCTAAATTAGAACATAAAAGTATACTAGAAACTATGGGTTATTTATCTAATGAAGGATATGAAGTTGATTTTGTAGAGTTAGATAAGACTGGACAAATAGATTTAAAGAGTTTAGAGAAGTTAATTAGACAAGATACTATACTTGTAAGTATTTGTGCTGTTAACTCTGAAACAGGCTTTAAACAACCTTTAAAAGAGATAAGTAAAATAGTTAAAAAGAAAAATAAAAATACAATATTCCATAGTGATTTAACACAAGCTTTAGGTAAAATGAAATTTGATTTAAATGATATGGATTTAGCATCATTTTCAAGTCATAAAATATATGCTCCTAAGGGATGTGGAATATTATATAAAAAGAAAGATATTAATATTGATACATTAATTTATGGAACAACAGCTAATTGTCCATTTAGAGGTGGAACTCCTGCATTACCACTAGTAGTTTCTTTTGCTAAAGCTATTAGATTAATGTATGAAGATTTAGATAATAAAATAGATCATGTTCAAAAATTAAAAAATAAATTAGTTAAAGGATTAGAAAAATATCCAATACAAATTAATTCTAATGAATTATGTGTTCCTCATATGGTTAATTTTAGTTTATTAGAAATTAAATCAGAAACTTTCTTACATGCTTTAGAAAGATATGAAGTATATGTATCTACTACAACAGCATGTTCTAGTGGAAGTGAAAGTGTTGCTCTTGCTAGTTTATCTCATGGAGATAAAAGAGTATCAACAACATCTATTAGAGTTAGTTTATCTCATTTAACTACTGAGAATGAAATAGATGAATTTTTAAAAATATTTGATAAGTGTTGGAATGAATTATTATTAAAATGAAAAAAGTTATATTAATAAAATATGGAGAATTAACTACTAAAAAAGATAATAGAAATTATTTCATTAAAATATTAAAAAGAAATATTTTCGATAAATTATCTTCTTTTAAGTTTGAAATAAAAGAAGATTATTATAGAATGTTTATCTATCCTAATGAAGAAGATATAGATAAAATAATTTCTATTCTTAAAGATATTTTTGGAATACATGGTATAGTAATTGCTCTTATGAGTGAAGATACTTCTTTAGATAATATTAAAAGTATTAGTTTAGATTTAATGAAAGATAAAGATATTAAAACATTTAAAGTTGAAACTAATAGAAGTGATAAAAGTTATCCTATTAAATCTATGGATGTTAGTGCTAAAATAGGAGCTCATATACTTAAAAATACTAATTATAAAGTAGATGTTCATAATCCAAATATACATTTATTTATTGAAATTAGAAAAGATGCTGTATATATTTATAATGAAACTATACCTGGTAGTGGAGGATATCCAGTAAGTGCTTTAGGTAGAGGTTTATTAATGCTAAGTGGTGGTATTGATTCACCAGTAGCAGGATATCAAATAATTAAAAGAGGGGTAGAGTTATATTACTTATATTTTGAAAGTAGACCTCATACTAGTATAGAAGCTAGAAATAAAGTTATTTCTTTAGCTCGAAAGTTAGAAAGATATAATTCTCATGGTAAATTATTTGTTGTTAATTTTACTAAGATTCAAGAAACAATATATAAGAATTTAGATACTGATTATTTAATAACTATAATGAGAAGAATGATGTATAAAATAGCAGAAAGAGTAGCTAAAAGAAATAAATGTTTATCAATAATAAATGGTGAAAGTGTAGGACAAGTAGCTAGTCAAACTTTAAGTAGTATGATTGCAGTTAATAATGTTACTAATTATCCAATACTTAGACCTTTATGTTCATTTGATAAATTAGAAATAATTGATATTGCTAAAAAGATAGATACATATGATATATCAATTCTTCCATATGAAGATTGTTGTACAGTTTTTGTACCTCGTCATCCAGTTATAAATCCTAATTTAAAACATATATATGATGAGGAATCTAAAATTGATTTTGAACCATTAATAAAAGAAGCAATTGATAATATAGAAATAGTGGATTTAAAAGAAAATAAAAGTGATTTATTATAATAAATATTTCACTTTTTTTATTATTTTGTTATAATAAAAGCGAAATTGTGTTGAAGGAGAATAGAATATGAAATTTTTATGTGTTAATGCTGGTAGTAGTTCTTTAAAATTTCAATTATTTGAGATGCCAGAAGAAAAAGTTTTAATTAGTGGTTATATTGAAAAAATAGGATTAGAAGATAGTTTCTGGACTACTAAAGTAAATGGAGAAAAGATTAAAGGAGCTAAATATCTAAAAGATCATACTGAGGCAGTAGAAGTTTTAATAGATGAATTATTAGAACATGGAGCAGTTAAATCTTTAGATGAAATAAAAGGTGTAGGACATAGAGTTTTACATGGTGGTGAAAAATATAGTGATTCAGTTATTATTACTGATGAAGTAATTCAAGATATAAAGGATTTAACTAAATTAGGACCATTACACCACCCAGGAAACTTAGCAGGTATTGAAGCTATGCAAAAAGCATTACCTGGTGTTCCAATGGTAGCTGTTTATGATACAGCATTTCATCAAACTATGCCTAAAGAAAATTATATTTATCCAGTACCTTATGAATGGTATTTAAAATATGGAGTTAGAAAATATGGTTTCCATGGTACTAGTCATAAATATATAACTACTGTTATGAAAGAAAAATTGAAGAAAGATGATGTTAATTTAATTATTTGTCATATTGGTAGTGGTGCTAGTATAAGTGCTATTAAGGAAGGTAAATGTTTTGATACAACTATGGGTATTACTCCACTTGATGGATTAATGATGGGTACTCGTAGTGGTTCAATAGATCCATCTATCTTAGAATATGTATGTAAAGAATCAGGAGAAAGCATTGCTGATGTTACTAATGCATTAAATAAGAAGAGTGGTCTTCTTGGAGTAAGTGGATTTAGTGATAGTAGAGATGTTGAAAATGCTGCTAATAGTGGAGATGAAAGAGCTATTTTAGCATTGCATATGTATAATGATAGAGTTGCTAAATATATTGCAGATTACTTTATTGAATTAGAAGGAAAAGTAGATGCTATTGTATTTACAGCAGGTGTTGGTGAAAATGGTATTGCTGCTAGAAGTGAAATCATTAGTAGACTTGCACCTTTAGGAATTAAATTAGATGAAAAAACAAATGAAAAGATAGCAAGTTATAAAGATATTCAAGAAGGAGTTATTAGTGCTAAATCATCTAAAATACCTGTATGGGTAGTTCCAACAAATGAAGAATTAATGATTATAAAAGACACATATGAATTAATAAATAAATAGAAAAGAGAATAATAATGAATAATATTTTTAAATCAATATATAATGAAATTAAAAAATATAAGAAGATTTATATAGCTAGACATGTTGGACCAGATCCAGATGCGTTTGGTAGTCAAATGGCATTAAAAGCTTCTATATTATTAACATTTAAAAATAAAGAAGTTTATGCAGTTGGTACTACTGTATCTAGATTTAAATATTTTGGTAAAGTTGATAAAGTAACTTCTTATGATTATGAAGATGGTTTATTAATAGTAGTAGATACTCCAGATAAAAAAAGAGTAGACATTGAAAATATTGATTTATTTAAAAATATAGTAAAGATAGATCATCATCCTAAGGTAGATACATTTAGTGATGTTGAATATATAGTAGAAGATGCTAGTTCAGCAAGTGAATTAGTATTAGACATACTTGAAAATACTAAATTAAAGGTAAATAAAGAAGTAGCAGAATTTATATATGCTGGGGTTGTAAGTGATACTAATAGATTTTTATTTAATACTACAAGTGTAACTTTTGCTAAGATGTCATCTTTAATTAAAAAATATAAAGTAGATACTGATAAAGTTTATAGAAATGTTTATGCAAAACCATTAAATGAAGTTAGATTAATGGGTCATATAGCATCAACTCTTAAAGTAGATAAATATGGATTTGCTTATATAGAATTAGATGATGATATTATGAATTCATTAAATACTGATGGTACAGCAGCTTCAAATATGATTAATGACTTTAATAATATTAGTGAAGTACTTGTTTGGACATTTGTATCTCATGATTCAAAAGCAGGACAATATAGAGTTAATATTAGAAGTAGAGGTCCAATTATAAATGAAGTAGCTCAAAAGCATGGTGGTGGAGGCCATAAACTTGCTAGTGGTGTTAGAACAGAAGATAAAAAAGTAGTTGAAGAATTATTAAAAGATTTATCTCTTACATGTAAAAAATATCAAGAGGAGAAGGATAAACATGGAAATAACTAATGTAGATGAACCTATCATTGCTGTTAGAATATCTCAATATCCTGAAGATAAAAAACCAGAATTTTTAATTCTTGGTAGAAGTAATGTAGGTAAAAGTAGTTTTATTAATACAATTGTTAATCGTAAAAATATAGCTAGAACTAGTTCAAAACCAGGTAAAACTCAAACACTAAATTTTTATTTAATTAACAAGGAGTTTTATTTTGTAGATGTTCCTGGATATGGATATGCTGCTACTAATAAAAAACAAATTGAAAAATTTGGTATTATGATAGAAGAATATCTAAAACAAAGATTGTATTTAAAACATATATTTTTACTTGTAGATTATAGACATAAACCAACTGAAGATGATATTTTAATGTATAAATTCTTAAAATATTATAATTTACCTGTTACTATTATTTGTACTAAATATGATAAAGTAGGTAGAGCTTTAAAAGCTAAACAAGATGATCTTATTAAAAAGACTTTAAATCTTGCTTTAGGTGATGAAATAGTTAACTTTTCTAGTGTTACTAAAGTAGGTAAAGAAAGAATTTATGAAATAATAGAAAATGTAATAAATAAAAACGCTTGATATTTATCAAGCTTTTTATTATAATTAATTTAGTAGAATAGAGGTAGATTGATATGAATAAAAAAGGTTTTACTCTAACAGAATTATTAGTTGTAATAGCAATAATTGGTATTTTAAGTGTAATTATTATACCAAGTGTTGTTAAAATTAATGAAAATATAAATTTAAGAGAATATGAGCAAAGAAAAACTTATATTCAAAATGCAGCTGAAATGTATGCAAGTGATAAACCAAATATTTTCCAAGGTGGAGATGTTGCATATATTTTTGTATGGCAATTAGTAGCAGAAAACTATTTAAATGCTGATTTAGATGGAACAGATGATGTATGTAATTATTATACAGTTAATGGTGTTACTTCATTAGTAGATGATAGTCCAGATGAATATGTTAGAAACTCAAAGTTAAGTGTAGGATGTGTAAGTGATCCAGTTAATCAATCTTCTTTAAATAGTAAGAAAGTTAAATTAACTAAAAAAACTGTAGGAATTGTAGCTGAATTAGATCCAGATTCTACTCCTGATGCACCAGAAGGTGGAAGTGAATTACTTGTTAAAAAAGTATGTGATGCTATTGATAAAGGATTTGTTCTTGGAAAATATGGAACTGGTACAAGTGATTATTGTCATTGCCAAGGAGTTACAAAATTAGTAAATGATAGTGGTACTGAAGTTAATTCATGTATATTAGTAAGTACTAGTGATTCTAATGGAAATGTTAATAACTGGTTAAAATATGGTTCTTCAAGTGCTAACTGGAGAGTAGTTGGCTTGTATAAAGTTGATGGAGAAATCGTAGCTAAAATGGTAACTAGTAGCGTAGTTGATTAAAAACATTGTAAAACAATGTTTTTTTTTGATTCAATTTATGCTAAAATTTATTTATAGTAGGGTGATTGTATATGGGTATGTTAAAACCAGGAAACTATTCAACAGGTAAAGTAGTAGATTTAGGTGGAGCTTATGTTTTCATACCTAATAATTTAAGTGGAGCAGCGTCTGCTACTATTATTAATCCTGGCCAAGGATCTTTTTATACTATGTGTGCAAACCTATATAGTCCTCTAATTACACAAGGAACAGATCAAATAGTTGTTATCCCTAAGTATGCTGGTTATATGTATGGTGAAAATGCTATGCAAACAACTTATAAACAATGTATGGGATATATAAATAAAATTTGTAATGAAAGAAACGTTTCATTAGTATCATTAAATACATTAGGTTCAAGTGCAGGAGATAGATATTCATTAAAAGAATTTGCAAATGCATGTAGAGATGGTGTAGATAATGGATATTGTGTTATAACAGGAGCTTCTACAATACAAGGAGCTAATCAAGCTGGACAAGAGTATCATTATGGTCCAAACTGGGCATTTTTATCAGATAAAGAATATAGTTATATGCAAGGTAGAACTGTATATGTTTTTGAAGGAAAAAATGCTGAAAGATATAGTTATGTACAAGCACTATTAAAACATGGTGTTAATGTAGTATTAGTTGAATGTAAAGCAGCTGGTCATGATCAATTATCATGGAATCCTTTAAAAACAAATGTATTTAATTTATTAAGTGGAGATCCTGAAAAGTTTTTAAGTAATAATAATTATTCATTCTGGAGATGTGTAGATCCAAATAAATTAGTTTGGATAAAAATGAGTGATGATGAAGTAAGAGAAGTATCTAGTACAAATTATATGGAAGTATTACTTGAAAAATGTACTACATTAGAAGAATTTGCAGATAGATATAGAAGTTCTAATAATACAACTTTGGCATCAAATCTTTCATTTGTTTCAAACTCAATGAGTGATTTAAAAGGAAGAATAACAAGTCATACAGATATAAATTATACAAAAGGTTCAGATAATGAAGCTGGAATAGTTGGAGCAATGTATTCAGCAACAAATTATTATGGTGCTGTAACAAACGTATTATATGGAAATATAAGTGCAGAAGCAGATGCAGTTTATGCTATAGCTAATGCAATATATCAAATGGATGGATGTGCTGCTGTAATAGCTGATGAAACCCTAACAGATGGAGTAAGTAGTTTATTTAATTCACCAAGTTTAGCATCAAATCTAGAAGCATTACAAAAAACAACAAGTGAACTAGTTGATACAGCTAAAAATGCAGTAATGGCTAATGGTAGATATGATGAATTATCAACATTACTTACAAATTCAGTTGCTGAAGGAACAGTAGGAAAGATAAGTATATCTTCTTTAGAAAGTGCTATTAATGCAGTAGTTCCATCATTAAACGAAGAAGTAGAAAAAGCTCAAGGATTAAAATCTAGTGTAGATGAATTCATGAGTGGAATAGGAGCTTCTAATATATTACAAGGTGGCCCATGGGATGCTGTTAAATCTAATATGGAAGCATATCAAAACTTATTAGATTGTAATATGAAGGCTGCTAACTTTATATCAGATACTATTAAAGCTGCTATGGGAGTTGTAGTAGACTACATTAATGGATCTTCTGATGCCATTAATGCAGTAGCTGGTACTGATTTTGGAGGCTTTGTTAGTGTTGGAGAATTAGATGATTCTAAATTACCAGAAATACAAACAACATTAGAAGAAATAGCAACTCAAATAGAAACATTAAGTGCAACTATTACAGAGATGGAAAATGCAAAAGAACAAGTTTGTTCAACACCAGTAGGTACTGAAGCACCATCTTGTACATGGGTAAATAAATATAGTGCATCAGATATTCAACCATATAGAGATTCTTTAACTAAGTATGAAACAGCACAAACAGCATTAAATACATATGCAACTAGATTAGCTGGTCTAGCACCACTAGTTGAAAATGCACAAAAAATGATTAATGACGCAATAAGTCAAGTTAAGAATATGTATGAAAATCCAGTAACAACTACAGATGGAAACCAAAGATTTAGTGCTGACTTTAAGTTAGATATGAGTGCATATGGATTTGAGAAAGATGCATCATACTATAAAAATTTAATAGATGATTATCATGAAAAATTAAATCCTACTCAACAACCACAAGAAGAAAATCCTGATGATGAATATAGTGGTAATCCAGATGATTATGGAGATTATGGTGGACCAACTGGAACTACACCAGAAACTCATACAGAAGAAGCATCAACTGAAGAAGAACCACCAACTATAGAAGAAGGAGCTGAGGAAGAACCTGGTACTACAATTGAACCTCCAACTGAATATCATGAAGCATCAACTGCATCAGATTCTATAGTTGAAGAAAAACCAACAGAATATAATGAAGTACCAACAGAAGAACCACATAATGAAAATAGACCACATCATGGTGGTGGAGTAAATAAACCAAAAGATAATTTTGTAGAACCAATAACAGAAGGTATAGAAGTACCAACTATGGAACCAAATACAGAATATTATGAAGAAATAGTAAAACCACCAAAGATTGTTAAGCTTTCATCTAACAATGTAGCACCTGCTGAAACAAATGAAAATAGTAGAGTAATTAAAACAATGGGTGTTGCTGCTGGAGTAGGAGTAGCACTTGGAGCAGTAAGTCTTGGAGCTCATGAAATAATTCGTAAAAAAGAAGACGAAGAAGATGAAAACAAGGATTATGGTTTTGAAAAATAGAAAATACTTTTGTATTTTCTATTTTATTTGTAATTTTTTTTATTAAAGTATATAATTTTAATATAGGAGAATAGTATATGAAAGATTACTTTAAATATAGATTTGGTACTGATATTGAATTTAATCTTGATTCAAAAGATTTTGTTTCAGTTGTTGGTAATGGTAATGATTTATTTATATATACTTTATTAAATGGACATACTAAATGTAATATTTTTATAGGTGATAAAGAATTAAATAGTGAAAATATGCCAACTATTAAAAGAAGAATGAGTATTGTTTTATATAAACATTTAAATATATTTGTTGGTGAAACAGTAATGGATGAAATAGCTTTTGGATTAGAAGGTTTAGCATATACTAAAGATGATATTAGAACCACAGTTGCTAGTGAAGCTAGAAGATTTAAATTAGATCATTTACTTGAAAGAGATTGTAATAGTTTAGGTTCTAGTGATAAAGTTAAAATGAAAATATTATCTGCTATGATTATTAAACCTCAAATATTAGTTCTTGATAATGTTTTATGTGAATTAGATTATAAAGATAAATTATTAATATTTGATATATTAAAGGAGTTTAAAAAACTTGGTGGTATTGTTATAAATGTAACTAATGATATGGAAGAAACTTTATATAGTGAAAAGATTATAGTTATTTATGATAAAAAATTAATTTGTTTTGGAAAAACATTAAGTGTTTTAAATGAAGAAAAATTATTAAAGAAGATTGGTATAGGATTACCATTTATAATAGATTTAAATAGATATTTTATGGATTATGGAATGATTGATAAATATTATTTAGATAATGATAAGTTAGTAGGTGCATTATGGAAATAGTATTTGATCATGTGAGTTTAGTTATTAATGAGAGAACTCCTCTTGAAAAAACAATATTAAATGATGTTTCATTTAAAATAGATAAAGTAGGTATCTATTCTTTTGTTGGTGCCTCTAATAGTGGTAAAACAGCTATAGCAGATATAATAAATGCTTTAATAGCACCAACTAATGGAAAAGCATATATCGGAGATAAAATTAATGATGGGAGAAGAATTAAGAAAGTTAATTCTCTTAGATTAGAAACTGGTTATGTATATAAAAATCCATATGATATGTTTTTTAATAAAACTGTAGAAGATGAAATTAAATTTGGAATTAAATATTTTAAATATAGAACTAAAAAGATGGAAATGAGAGTTCAAGATGCATTAACATTGGTTGGTTTAGATGAATCATATTTATATATTAATCCACAAATATTAAATTTAGTTGATGCTAAGAAAGTAGCTTTAGCATGTGTTTTAGCATACAATCCAAATATAATAATATTAGATGAATATACTAATGGACTTAGTAATAAGGATAAAACTGAATTAGTTAGAGTATTAAGAGTATTAAAAAATAATTATAATAAGACAATCATTTTATTAACAAAAGATACTACTTTTGCACATCAGGCTAGTGATGAAGTATTCTTACTTCATTTAACTAGATTAGTGGCACATGGTGATAGAGAATTATTAAGAGATGCAGAAGTACTTACAAATATTGGCCTTGAAGTACCTCCAATTGTTGCATTTGTTGATGCATGCCATAAAAAGAATCATGATATTAATTATTATGTTAATATTCAAGATTTAATAAAGGGGGTGTATAACGATGTATTCTAGAAATTCATTTGGATCTTATTATCCAATAGATTCTTTAATTCATAGATTAAACCCTGTAGTTAAATTAATTAACTTTTTATTAACAATTATTCTTATATGTATATCTAGTTCTATTTATGTAAATAGTTTTGTATTAGTATTATTATTTGTTATGTTACTTATGTCTTATGTACCATTTAAATTTTATTTAAATAGTATATGGTCGCTTAGATATATTTATATTATTATTGCATTTTTATGTTTATATTTTGATACTCAAATGGTTGAATGTTTTGTATATTTAATTAAATTTACAATAGTAATAGAATATTTAAATTTACTTGCTTATACTACTAGTCCTAGTGAAAGTATTTATGGAATTGAAAAGTTTTTATCATTCTTTAATTTCTTATATTTACCAATATCTAAATTAGCTTTTAAAATAAATGCTGTATTAAGATTTATACCTCTTGCTCAAGGAATAGAATATAAAACATTTAAAGCAGCATCTTCTCGTGGAATAGATTATTATCATGGAACTATATTTGGTAGAATATATGCATATTTAAAAGTACATTCTAATTTTGGTAAATTAATTAAACATAGAATACATGAAATACAAGAATGTAGTGAATTAAGATTATTTGATCTTAAAAAATATAGAACTAATTATAGAACAAATAGAGTTAACTATAATGATATATTTTTCTTATTATTTCATTTAGGCTTAATATTAGTTCATTTGATTGAGAGTGGTATTATATGAGATATTTGGTTAATTTAAGTTATGATGGTAGTAAGTTCTATGGTTATCAAATTCAAAAAGGAAAGAAAACTGTTGAAGGTGAATTAGAAAAAGTATTATCTAAAATATTTAATAAAAAGATAAATACTATTGGAGCATCTAGAACAGATAAAGATGTTCATGCTTTAAGTCAATATTGTCATTTTGATGCTGATAAAATGGATTTAAATAGATTAGCTCATTCAATGAATTCTATGTTAGATGAAAGTATTTATATAAAAAAAATACTAAAAGTAGATGATAAATTTCATTCTAGATTTAGTGTTATTAAAAAAGAATACATATATAAAATTAATATGGGTGAATATAATCCTATAGAAAAAGATTATGTACTTCAATATAATAAAAAAATTAATAAGAAATTATTAGATGAATTTATATTTAAAATGAGTGGAATACATAATTTTAGAAGTTTTACTAGTGATAAAGATAAAGATAATTATCAAAGAGATTTAGTATTAACATATAAAATACAAAATAATATATTATATCTAACATTTAAATCATCTGGATTCTTAAGATATATGATTCGTAATATAGTAGGTTTATTATTAGATATTAATGATAATAAAAAGAATATTAGTGATATAGATAAAATATTTCAAAGTGAAAATAGATGTTCTTGTGGTAAATGTGCATCAGGATGTGGATTATATTTAAAAGATATATATTATTAAAAGATGAAAAAATAATAATTTTTCATCTTTTTATATTTATTTTTATATATATTTTTGGTAAAATGATTATAGAAAATAGAAGGGTGTTGTTTTTGTATGCTAGGAAAAATAATAACAATTAATAAAAACAGTACAATAGTAAAATTAAATCCTGAAGTACTAAGTAAAGCAAGTGATTTAATTAATGTACATGTTGTTTTTGAAGATCCAAATAAAAAAGTATTGGGTGAAGTAGATTCTATTTTAGAAGATACTATTAAAATATCATTTTTAGGTGAATTAACAGAAGACAATTTTATTGGTGGAGTTTTAAAGAAACCAAGTATGGATGCTGATGTAAGACTTATTAATCCAGAAGAATTAAAGATTCTTACAGGACCTACTAGTAAATGTCTTAGTTTAGGTGTGTCTCCATTATATGATGAAGTACAATTAACTGTTGATTTAGATGATATGTTTTCTAACCATAGTGCTATCTTTGGTAATACTGGTAGTGGTAAAACTTATGGTATATGTAGAATAATTCAAAATATTTTTCCTAATTCACAAATAATCCCATATAAAGCAAATATATTTATATTTGATTCATATGGTGAATATATGAATGCATTTAAAGATTTAAATAAAAACAGCCCATATTATAATTTTAAAGTAATAACAACTAGTGGAAAGAAAGAATATGAAAAGTTAAATATTCCAGTATGTTTATTAGATTTAGAAGATGTATTAAATTTACTAGAAGCAACTTCTTTTTCACAAATATCTATGGTAGAGACAGCTCTTACATATGTAAAAATGTTTGCAAGAGAAGATCAAGAAGCAATAGAATTTAAAAATCATATTCTTGCTAAAGCAGTTTTAAATATTATGTATACAAGTCAAACTTCTACTAGAATAAGAGATCAAATATTTGAAATATTAAATGAAACTTCTACTAATGAAATGAATCTTAATGCTGAAGTACCTGGTATTGGATTCACAAGAAGTTTTAGAAATTGTTTTGATATAGATAGTGAAGGTAGATTTGCTGAACATAAAATTATTTCAGATTACATTAAACAATTTATAGATGAAGATAGAAAATGGAATTTTGAAGCAACTGGAGTTACTTACTCATTACATGATTTAGAAGTCGCTTTAAACTTTACTTTATATAGTGAAAGATATTTATTAAATGAAGCTATGTATGACTCAGCTATGAGTTTAAAAGTTAAACTACATGATTTAGCTTCAAGACAATATAGAAACTTCTTCTCATCTGATAGTTATATTACATTAGATGAATATATTAGAAGAATACAAATTAAAGATAATAAGAAATGTCAAATAGTTAACTTCAATTTAGAAGATGTAGATGATAGATTTGCTCGTACTATAGTTAAAATTTTTGGACGTATGTTTATGAAATTTACTAGAGCTTTAGAAGATAGAGCATCTTTCCCAATACATATGATACTTGAAGAAGCACACAGATATGTTATAGATGGTGATGATAAAAAATTATTTGGTTATAACATATTTGAAAGAATTGCTAAAGAAGGTAGAAAGTATGGTTTACTATTAACACTTATTACACAAAGACCAACAGATATAAATGAAAATGTTATATCTCAATGTGCTAACTTCTTAATATTTAAGATTAACCATCCAGCTGATCTTGAATATATAGCAAAGAGTGTTCCAAATATGAGTGAAGACATTATAGAAAAACAAAAAACATTACAATCAGGAACTTGTGTAGCATTTGGTAGAATATTTAAAATACCAATGATTGTTAAGATGGAAAAGGCTGATCCACCACCAACAAGTTCAAACTGCGATATATTTGGAAATTGGATGGTAAAATTAAAACAAGAACAGCAACCAGTTCAAACACCTGAACCTGTTCAAACACCTGAACCAGTTCAAACAGTAGAACAACAATAAAAAATAGAATAGAAAGGGAGGATAATTATGTATGATTTGGGTCTTAACTTTAGAATTGATCTAAAGAAAAGCAAAACACCAGTCGCACATGTATATAGAGGAAACAAATATAGAATTAGTATTTTGTCTGACTCTTTAATTAGACTTGAATATAGCGAAACTGGATCATTTAATGATTATCCTACTTTTTTCGCTAGTAATAGAAACTTTGCTAACCCTAAAACTTCTGTAGAAGAGGATACAAATATATTAATTATTAAAGGTGAAAAGTTCATCTTAGAATATCAAAAAGAAAAACATTTTGCTGGTAATAAATATGCACCAGATCAAAATTTAAAAGTAACAATTAAAGATACTGATAAGACATGGTATTTTGGTCATGTTGAAGCTAAAAACTTTGGTGGAACTAGTTATAGTTTAGATGAATCAGTAGGTAAGGCTGAATTAGAAAAAGGTTTATTCTCAATAGATGGTTTTGCATCATTTGATGATTCTAGAACACCAATATTAGATCAAAATGGTAATATAATTACACCAAATTATAAAAATGTAGATACTTATTTATTTGTATATAATAATGACTTTGGATATGGTCTTAGAGATTACTTTAATTTAACTGGTTTACCACCACTAATTCCTAGATATGCTCTTGGAGTATGGTGGGCTAAAAATGAACCATATACTGAAAGTGATATTCAAATATTAGTTAATAAGTTTAAAAAGAGTGATATTCCACTAAGTGTATTATTACTAGGAGAATATGCTAGAACACAAAATAGATATTCAGATATTAGTTTTTCATTTAATAAGAGTATATTCCCAAATCCACCAGCATTAGCTAATTATTTACATTCAAATAATATATTCTTAGGAACAAATATTAAAACAGATGGAATACTTAGTATAGAAGAAGAACATCATGCAGATTTTATAAAAATCTATAATGTTGATACAGATAAAAATATTCCACTAAATGTATATAATTCTAAGTTAATGGATGGATTCTTAAAAGGAATTATAACACCATATTTAAATGGTGGTGTAGACTTCTTATGGATAGATGATAACAATATAGAACATAGATTAAGAAACTTTGCTATGGATTATTATTTATACAATAATATGAATGGTAATGTTCAAAAGAGAAATTTAGTATTTAGTAGAAACTTTGGAGTTGCTCCTCATAAATACTCTGTATTATATTCAGGAAAAACATTAATTAGTTGGAAAATATTAAAATTACTTCCATTCTATAATGCTTCTGCTGCTAATATAGGAGTATCTTGGTGGAGTCACGATATAGGTGGATTTGATAGTGGTACTGAAGATGCAGAACTATATATGAGATATGTTCAGTTAGGAGTTTATAGTCCAATACTTAGACTTGCTAGTGAAGGTGGTAAGTATTATAAACGTGAACCATGGAGATGGAATGCTGAAACATATAATATAGTAAAAGAATATTTAAATCTAAGACATAGATTAATACCATATTTATATAGTGAAGCTAAAAAGTATTCAAGTAATGGAGTTCCATTATTACAACCACTTTATTATAAATATCCAGAGACATATGATGAACCATTATATAAAACAGAATATTATTTTGGTAGTGAATTATTTATTTCACCAATTGTTAATCCAAAAGACTCTATCATGAATAGAGTTGTTCATAGATTATTCTTACCAAACGGAACATGGTATGAATTTAAAACTGGTAAGAAGTTTATTGGCGGTAGAAGATATGTAACATTCTATAAAGATGAAGATTATCCAGTATTTGCTAAGACTGGTGCTATCATACCAATGGCTAAATTAAATCCAGATAATATAAATGATGTATCATCTCCTAAAACATTAGAGATACATATATTCCCAGGTAGAAGTAACACATATAAATTATATGAAGATGATGGATTCTCATCTAAATATAAACAAGGTGAAAGTTTAACAACTGAAATAAACTATTATTATAAAACTAATGATTTCTCAGTTTCTTTAGAACCAATATCTGGTATTACAAGTGTAGTACCTGCTAAGAGAAATTATATTATTAGATTTAGAAATACTAAGTTTACTGATGGAGTACAAGTATTTGCTAATGAAGTAAATGTTCCTTATAGAAGATATACTGATGAAACAGATTTTGTTATTGAATTTGATGAAATACCTGTTGAATCAAAAGTATTTGTATATTGTAAAGGACAAGATATTGAAATAGATGCAGCTCGTGTTATTAATGAAGATTTAGAAAGTATCATAAATGACTTAGCTATACCAACTGAATTAAAAGAACAAATAGATAAAATAATATTTGATCCTAAAGCAACTATAAAAGAAAAGAGAATTATGATAAGAAGATTAAGAAGAGATGGTCTTCCTAAGATATTCATTAATATGTTCATGCAATTATTTGAATATATGGCTGAATTATAAAACATAATAAACTAGATTTATTATGTTTTTAATTGTATAATTATTAGCGAAGAGGGATATTATGATATTAGGTATTTGTGAAAGTCCAGAAATATTAAGAGTATTTATGGTAATAAAAGTTATAATTAAAATCATTAAAATAATAGTACCAATTTTATTGTTAGTAAGTGCAGCTTTAACATTTACAAAAGCTGTTGCTAATGGAGAAAATAAAAAAGCAATGCAATCTGTTATTAGAAAATGTATTGCTGCTTTAGTTATTTTTATGGTGCCTACTTTAATTGGAATAATATCTAATTTAACAAGCGGAGGATATTCTGGAGCACTTAATTGTATTAAAAATGCAAGTACTGAAAATATAAATAAGATAATAGTGGCTGATGCTGAAAAATATGTTGAGGTTGTTAAAAAATCTAAAAGTAGAGCAGATTTATACAATGCAAGAGTTGCAGTTCAAAAGATAGATGATGCTGATAAATATAATTATTATGAAAAACAATTAAATGAAGTAGAAACAGAAATAGTTAGAGAAGAAGCATCAAAATATCAACAAACCATTGGAGATTTTGTTAGTACTGATGCTGGATGGTGGTGGCCTGTTGGTAGTAAAGAAACAACATCTATAGATGGTAAATTATTTGCAAAAGGTTCACCTTCAGCAACAAGATTAACTGCTTATTTTGGTGGAAATGATTCAGTTCATCAAGGATTAGGTGGTGGACATGGAGCAATTGATATAGGTGCTGGTCGTGGTAGTAATGTAATAGCATCTAAATCAGGAACAGTCATTTATCCAACAAGAGGTGCTAGAATAGACTATCCAGACTCATATATTAAACCAGATGCTAATGGTAAATATAATTGTAGAGGGTTAATAGCAAATTATGTAATTATAGATCATGGAAATGGTATGAAAACACAGTATAGTCATTTGTATAAAAATACTATTTTAGTAAAAGCAGGAGATCATGTAGAACAAGGTCAAGTTATTGGTCTTTCTGGTAGTTCAGGTTGTTCAACCGGACCACACTTACATTTCCAAATGGAATTAAATGGAAAAAGAGTAGATCCACTTAAATATGTATCTAATTCTAATCCAAGACCATAATAATAAAAATACTTGTATTTAAAAGAAAATTATTATATAATTTACTCATGTTTCAGTGATGGGAAAAGTAGTAAATATAGGATTATTTAAGAGAGTTAGTGAATGGTGAAAACTAATATATGAATATATTGAACTTGTTTTTCTAGAGACAACGTATATCTGCGTTAAAGAATTAAGATGCATAATAAACTTTATGAATTAAGGTGGTACCGCGGTAATTCGTCCTTAAGTTATAAAGTTTTTATTTTGAAAGGAATAAAGAAATATGAATGAGGTAGTAAAATCATTAATTGAGTTTTTAGGATTATTTGTAATTATATTTATTGTTTATAAACTGATTTATAGAAGAAAAAAAGATTTTTCTAAACTAAAAGATTCAGATGAAGTAAGAATATTTGTATTAAGATATAATTTAGATATTAGAAAAATAGATTATAAAAAGTTATTAACAGTTTTAGCGCTGATTAATGCATTTATTATAGCTTTTACAGCAACTATTATTGTTAGAATAGAAAGTATAGCATGGTCAATAATAGTATGTTTATTAATAGTACTAGCATTAATATTTTCTTTATTTAATATAGCTGGTAGATATTTTAAATCTCATGAAAAAGAGATTGTTGTTGAAGAAAAAATAGAAGAAGTAATAAAAGAAACAAGAAAGAAAAAGACTAAAAAGAAAGAAGGCAAAAAATAATGTATGATTTTAAAAAGATAGAAAAGAAATGGCAAGATAGATGGGAAAAAGAAAAGACTTTTAAAACTGGAACAGATAAAAGTAAAAAGAAATTTTATGGACTTGTAGAATTTCCATATCCAAGTGGTGCTGGAATGCACATTGGTCATGTTAAAGCTTATTCTGGTTTAGAAGTAATATCTAGAAAAAGAAGAATGGAAGGATATAATGTATTATTTCCAATAGGTTTTGATGCATTTGGTTTACCAACAGAAAACTATGCTATTAAAACTAAAACACATCCAAGAAAAGTAACTGATAGAAATATAGAAGTATTTACTAAACAATTAAAACAAATAGGTTTTTCATTTGATTATGATAGATGTGTAGATACTACAGATGAAAAATATTATAAATGGACTCAATGGATATTCTTAAAGATGTTTGATAATGGACTAGTTTTTAGAGATAAAACATTAGTTAATTATTGTCCATCATGTAGAGTAGTACTTTCTAATGAAGACTCTCAAGGTGGTAAATGTGATATTTGTCATAGTGAAGTAGTTCAAAGAGAAAAAGATGTTTGGTATTTAAGAATAACAGAATATGCTGATAAATTATTAGAAGGTTTAAAAGATGTAGATTATTTACCAAATATTAAAACACAACAAGAAAATTGGATAGGTAAATCAACAGGAGCTTTTGTAACTTTTAAAATTAAAGATACTAAAGAATCATTAAAAGTTTATACAACAAGACCAGATACATTATATGGTGTTACATTTATGGTTATTGCACCAGAACATCCACTTGTTGAAACATTAAAAGATAAAATTGAAAACTATGATGAAATAATGGATTATAGAGAAGCTGCTAAAAAGAAAACTGAGTTTGAAAGAGTAGAACTTCAAAAAGATAAAACTGGTGTAGAAATTAAAGGTATTAAAGCTATTGATCCAGTTAATGATGTAGAAATTCCTGTTTTTGTAGCAGACTATGTAATGATGGGTTATGGTACTGGAGCTATTATGGCTGTTCCTGCTCATGACCAAAGAGACTATGATTTTGCTATGAGATTTAATATTCCAATTATTCAAGTTCTTGAAGAAGTTACAGGTACACAAAATAAAGATGAATCTAAAAAGAATTCAATAGTAGCTGTAGTTTATGATGAAAAGAATAATAAATATTTAACTCTTAATTGGAATAAATTAGGTGGTAGATTATTTATTGGTGGAACTATTAAAGATGGAGAAACACCAGTAGAATGTGCTATTCGTGAAATAAAAGAAGAAACGGGATATACAGATATATCTCTTGTTAGAGAAGGATTTAAAATTAATCATCATTATTATGCTTTTAATAAAGATAAATATTTTAATATAGAAGCAACTCCTATTTTATTTAAATTAAATAGTGATAAGAGAGATGAGCAAGAATTAGATGATGATGAAAAATTTGTAGTTGAATGGGTTAGCAAAAAAGAAGTTGAAAATGATATTAAAGATGAACTTCATGCTAAATGTTTTGCATATTTAAATAATCCAGGTGCTATGATTGGTGATGGAACTCATATTAATTCTGAAATATTAGATGGTTTAAATAAGAGTGAAGCTATTGAAACAGTAATCAAATTCTTAGAAAAGAAGAAAATTGGTGAAAAAGCTGTTCAATATAAAATGAAAGATTGGGCATTTAATAGACAAAGATATTGGGGTGAACCAATTCCAATTGTACATTGTCCTCATTGTGGAGATGTTGGAGTTCCTTATGAAGAATTACCACTACGTTTACCACCAGTTGAAAACTTTGAAGTTGGTACTGATGGTGAAAGTCCACTTGCTAAAATGCCTGAATTTGTTAATTGTAAGTGTCCAAAATGTGGAAAAGATGCTAAAAGAGAAACAGATACTATGCCTCAATGGGCTGGATCTTCTTGGTATTTCTTAAGATATATTGATCCACATAATGATGATGAACTTGCAAGTATGGAAGAATTAAAATATTGGTTACCAGTTGATTGGTATAATGGTGGAATGGAACATGTAACAAGACACGTTATTTATTCTAGATTCTGGCATCATTTCTTATATGATATAGGTGTTGTTCCAACTAAAGAACCATATGCTAAAAGAACTGCTCAAGGACTTGTTTTAGGACCAGATGGTGATAAAATGAGTAAGTCTAAAGGAAATGTAATAGATCCACTAGATGTAGTTGCAGAATACGGCGCTGATACTTTAAGAGCATACATTCTATTTATGGGTGAATATGGACTTGAATGTCCATGGAATGAAAATGGTATTAAAGGTGTAAGTAGATTCTTAGAAAAAGTATATAATTATCAAAATAAATTAAATGATAAAAAAGGTTATACTAAAGAATTAGAAAGTATTATTAATAAAACTATTAAGAAAGTTTCTAATGACTTTGAAGCTATGAAATTTAATACTGCAATTTCTTCTTTAATGATTATGTGTAATGAATATGATAAACAAGAATCAATAACTAAAGATGATTATAAGATTTTATTAACATTATTAAATCCAATAGCACCACATGTTACTGAAGAAGTAAATGATGTTGTTCTTCATAATAAAGAAATATCTTCATTTGAATGGCCATCATATGATGAAAGTAAATGTGTAGATGATACTGTTCAAATAGCATGTTCAGTTAATGGTAAATTAAGAGCAACAATAGAAGTAGCTGTTGATACTGATAAAGATGAATTAATTAAACTTGCTAAAGAACAAGAAAATGTTATGAAACATATTGAAGGACATGAAATTGTTAAAGAAATAGTTGTTCCTAATAGAATAGTTAATATAGTTATTAAATAACAAAATAAAAACACTAATAAACATTAGTGTTTTTTGATCTATAAAATTCTTTTTGTATTTTATTTGTTGACCATAAGAATTGATGGAAAGGTTTATTTACTATTAAATCAAACTCTCCAATATATTCATATACAGTTGGTTCAAATTTTAATTTAAAATCATTTAAATCTTTATATGGATTAGTATCTTCAAAATCACCAGTTATTCCATATAAATCTAAATATAAGTAACCATTATCTTTATAGTCTTTAATTATTTTATAATACATATACGTTTTTAAATCTATACCATTAAAGTCTTTATTACATCCACTTATAAATAGAGTAATTCTTCCTTCATGTTTAATAATTAATGCACTACCAAGAATTTGTTTCTCAGGATTTTCTCCCATTTTGTCATTAACTTTAGCTATATCAAACTGTAATTGATTCACTAATTGATCAGATTTCATTTTTTCTTGATATAAATTTGGATCATTAGGATTATTTCTAAATTCATTATTAATTCTATCATTATTAACTTGTTCATAAGCAAATTGTTTTTGTAAATATTTAACATACATTGAATAATCTAATGCTACAAGAACTAAATCTATTTTACCAGTTTCTTTAAATGCATTATATAATTTCTTATAATATGAAAGTGGGTGAGCAGTTTTACCTTTAACAAATGAATAGAAAGTTTCTAAATCATTTTCAGTTCCAATTGTTAGAGTAATACCACTTAATTCATGATTTCTTAATGTATCAATCATATTTTTATTTAATAAATCAAAATTATAATTTGGTAAATAAATAACTGGAGTATATTTTGGTAATAAAGATTCAAAGTATAAATGATCTTTTAATTTAACATATCCAAGAGATTTTAATGTATCTATTAATTCTCTGTTAGTTTTATTAACATTTTTTAATTTCTTCTCATAATCTAAAGTAGCAAAAGTAATTTCTGGATTAATTTTAATAAAGGCAAATTTTCTTTTACTAAAATATGCTTTTACTTCTCTTGTGAATCTTGTTAATAAATCAGTATTATAATAATCAATCAAAAAACCTCTAGGAGCATATCCATATTTAATACCAGCACTTAATGTTTTATATAGTACTAAACTAGCAGCTACTAAAGAACCATTATCATATGCTCCAATATACATAACACTAAAATCACTAAATTTCATAAAGTTTCCATATTCTTTTGTTTGAAAGAAATTCTTTAATGTATGTTTTGTAGCAAAATCATTAAATATATTTTCATTAATTTCACTTATTATCATAATAACATCCCTTTATTCATGTTTAATTATAGCATAAATATTAAAAAAATAGTATAATAAAAGTATATAATTCTTGGGAGGCTATTATGAGTAAAATAGTTAATATAAAAGGACGTGAAATATTAGACTCAAGAGGATATCCTACTGTTGAAGTAGAAGTAACTACTGAAAAAGGATATAAAGGAGTATTTAGTGTACCTTCAGGAGCATCAACAGGTTCAAGAGAATGTATTGAATTAAGAGATAATGAAGGAAGATATTTTGGTAAAGGTGTATCTAAAGCAGTTAATAATGTTAATACTGAAATAAAAGATGCTATCTTAGGAATGGATGTCTTTAAACAAAAAGAAATAGATGAAAGATTAATTTCTTTAGATGGAACAGATAACAAAAGTAGATTAGGTGCTAATGCTATACTTGGTGTGAGTATTGCAGTTTTAAAAGCAGCAGCAAATGAATCTCATAAAGAAATATATGAATATCTAAGTCCTAAAAGACATAAAATACCTAAAGCTATGTTTAATATTATTAATGGAGGAATGCATTCTAAAAATAATTTAGATATTCAAGAATTTATGATTGTTCCTAAAATGGATACATTTAAAGAAACACTTAGATGTGCTAGTGAAGTATTTCATGCATTAAAAGAATTATTAGATAAAGAAGGATTAAATACCTCAGTTGGAGATGAAGGTGGTTTTGCACCTAATTTAGAAAATAATAAAAGTGCTTTAAATTATATTATTAAATCTATAGAAAGTGCTGGATATAAACCAGGTAAAGATGTATTTATAGCACTTGATGTAGCGGCATCTACTTTATATAACAAAGAAAAACAAACATATAAAATAGATAGTAACTTTTTTACTCGTGAAGAATTATTAAATTATTATATGGATTTACTTAAAAATTATCCTATTATTTCAATAGAAGATCCATATGATGAAAATGACATAGAAGGATTTAAATTAATTAGTGATAAACTTGGAAAGGGTATAAATATAGTAGGTGATGATTTATTTGTTACTCAAAAGAAAGAATTACAAAAAGGTATAGATAATAAAATATGTAATTCTATTCTAATTAAACCTAATCAAGTAGGAACATTCTTTGAAATGTTAGAGACAATAGTACTAGCAAGAAAAAATAATTATACATGTATTATGTCTCATAGAAGTGGTGAAACAACAGATACATTTATTATAGATGCTGCTGTTGCACTTGAAATACCATTTATTAAAAGTGGTTCAGTATCAAGAGGAGAAAGAGTTTGTAAATATAATAGATTATTAGCAATAGAAGAGGAGTTAAATAACAAATAGTAATGAGAGATAAATTGTTAAAAATAGTTGAAAGGATAGAACCAAATTATCATGGTGATTATAAAAAAGATGATTTTAGTCAATTATCTAGATATGTAGATAAAAGATTATCTAAAAGATATGCTCAAGACATAATTGATAGTTTAGATATAATCATAAAGTATGTTAATAATAAAAACATGCATATTATTTGTAATGATGTAATTACTAATCATCCAGGTTTTATAAAACAATTTATTAAATATTTAGGTAATTTTAGATATCCTAAAAAACTATCACAATTTATTTTTGAAGTAGGCTATTCTATACCACCAGAAGAATTATATACAGATGAATTAATAGATAAAGTTATTAGTTTAAATGCAGATGAAGAAACTATAAGTGAAATAATTGATTCTTCACCAAAAGAAAAAAAGTATGGATTTGTTAAAAAGTGTATTGATGTAAATATAGTACCAGTTCATATGTATCCTAGTTCTTTTTCACCAGAAATAATTGAATTATTAAAACAAAATTTAGAAAGATTATTACCATATTGTAATGATTATTTTCAATTAAGATATATATTTTATAGAGATGAAGAAGCAACTAGAATAATTAATAAATATATGAATGAACACTTTGATGGAGTTGTTGATTCTATAATGATTAATTTAGATGAAGCAATAAGTGATAATAAATATTTAAGAGATTTTGTATATTTTTTAGTTAAAGATGTTGTAGATAATGAACAAGTAAATCTTTCTGATATTTCTGTTAATCCAGGTGGAAGACATTCTAGAATTATTTTTATAGGTGATAAAGTTATTAAAATAGGTCTTACTAGAGATACTAAGCATTTTCCAAATATTCCATATATTATTAAACCATTGTTAAGAGAAGAAATGAGATTTGGTAATAATGATGTATTTATGGAAGTAATGGAACAAGCTGAAGTAAACTTTATGGTAAATGATGAAGAAGAAATCATATATGAATTATATAAAAAAGTTAGAGATCTTGGTCTTATATGGATAGATGGAACAATTGATAATGTTGGTATGTTAAAAAGGGATAATGAAATATATTGGAGAGAAGATATTGATCCTAGTGATGAAACATTATCATTTACAGGACGTAGAGGTACTGCAAAATTAAAAGCAGGGGATTATGTTATATTAGATGCGGATGATATATATGATGAAAATGATCCTGCCTTAGAAAACTATACTTCTCGAATGGAAGATAGATATCAAGATGAGAAAAGAAGGGAAAAAAAGGGATTATAATTGACATAAATGTCTATAAATAGTATAATCATTAAGCGAGGGATTTGAGATGGAAAAAGCGTTAATTGTTATATCAGTTTTATTAATATTAATTGTATTATTACAAAGTAATAAAGCTAGTGATGCTAGTCAAATAATTACAGGTGGTAATGCAATGTTAATGGGTAAATCAAAAGAAAGAGGTGCTGAGAAACTTATTACTAATGTAACTTATGCACTAGGGTTTGCCTTTATAATAATATCTTTTATATTATCAATTAATTAAAAGTTCATAAATTTGTTATGAACTTTTTTATTTGTGTGATAAAATAAGTATGTTACGAGGTATAGCTATGAAAGAAAAAATACAAGAATTAATTAATAAAACAGAAAGAGGATTAAATCCAATAGATATTGTTAAATCATTAATGAATAAGTATACACCAGAAGATATAAGAATGGTTCAAGATACATTAAGAGTTATGTGTCAAGATGGAACTATTAGAGAGACATCTGGTGGTAGTTTTATTAAAAATGATCTTATTATTGGAAGAATAGATGAACATATTAAAGGAAATGCTCATGTTATTTTAGAAGATGGTGAGGATATTTTCATAGCAAGAAATTTTATGCAAGATGCTCATGATAATGATATTGTAGCTATTGATCATGTATATGATAAAAAACATCAAAAGGAAAAAACTGATGAGTGGAGAGTAGTTAAAATATTAAAAAGAAGCATTGGTAATGGTGTAGGAGAAGTTGTTAATGACAATGGTGTATTAAAAGTAGTTCCTACATCTACTAAACTTCCTTATGAAGTTGAAATAGAAGATAATGACTTAAATTTAGTAGATGGAAACTTAGTACATTTAGAATATGTTGGAGAATTATCACATAATAGAATACTTGCTAGAATAGATAGAATAATGGGTCATAAAAATGCATTATTAAATCCAGGACAAGAACCAACAGAAGTATCTGGTGAAATAGCTAAAGTAGCGTGTGAATTTGATATTCCTTTATTATTCCCACCTGAGGTTTTAGAAGAAGCTAAAAAGTTCCCTAAATCACTTAGTGAAGAAATGATCAAGGAAGGTCTTGATAATGGAAGAGTAGATTTTAGAAATGAACTTGTTTATACAATAGATGGTAAAGATACAAAAGATATAGATGATGCGATTAGTGTAAAAATATTACCTAATGGAAATTATGAACTTGCTGTTCATATAGCTGATGTATCTCATTATGTTAAACCAGGTAGTGCTATATGGAAAGAAGCAGAAAGAAGAGGTAATTCAAATTACTTAGGTAATAAAGTTATACCTATGTTACCTGTAGAATTATCAAATGGTATTTGTTCTTTAAATCCAAATGAAGATAGATTTACTACAAGCTGCATAATGGAAATTGATCATTCAGGTAAAGTAGTAAATAAAAAAGTTTGCAAAGGTATCATAAAATCTAAAAAGAAAATGAATTATGATGCTGTTCAAGCATTAATGGATAAAGATAATGATAGTGAAGAATTATTTGCTACTAATGAATATACATTAAAAGATGGAGAAACATTAGAAGATGTAGCTAAAAACAATAATATTACTATAGATGAACTATTAAAATACAATAAAGATTTTAATATAGAAGAATCAAGAGTAGTAAATATCCCATACAGAAGTTATGATACTTTAGTATATACACTTAAAGATGGAGAAACTTTAGCTGATGTAGCAGCAGCTAATGGTCTTACAATAGATGAATTATTAGATTACAATAAAGATTTTGATATAACTAAATCTAGAGATGTAAATGTTCCATGTTCTAAGATAATTGAAAATGCACATAGATTATCTAAAGTAATTAGTGCTATGAAACAAAGACGTGGAGAATTACAATTTGTTTCTGATGAAACTAAGATATCTCAAGATGAAAATGATGTTCCATATGATGTAAAAGAAAGAGTTCAAAGACCAGCAGAAAGATTAATAGAAGACTTTATGGTTGCTGCTAATGAATCAATAGCTGAATTCTTAGAAGAACATAATATGGCAACATATAGAATTCATGCTGAACCATCTAAAGAAAAATTAGATAAATTTATGAAGTTCTTAGACATTTTAGGTATTCATTATCCTGGAAAGTTTAATACTGAATATCCTTCTAACTTTGAATGTCAAAAATTATTAGAATTTTTAAAAGGAACTAAATATTATAAATTACTTAGTAGAAAATTCTTAAGAGCTATGCAAAAAGCAGAATATTCTACAGAGAATATTGGACACTTTGGTATAGCAAGTAAAATATATACACATTTTACTAGTCCAATTAGAAGATTTGATGATTTATTAAATCATACTAGCTTAGGATATATACTTGAGAATAAACCAATTGATTCTAAATTCTTAAGATCTTGGAAATCATATTTAACAACTATTTGTGAACGTATTAGTAAATGCGAAAAGAATAGTAAAGATTGTGAATATGAAGTAGATGATATGTTAAAAGCTTATATGATGATGGGTCACATAGGTGATGAGTATGAAGCAACTATTGATGATATGTTCCAAGGTGCATTCTTTGTTCAAACAGATGATTTAATTGAAGGTAGAGTAGATAGAATAGAAAGAACAGATGTAGAAGAGAATGCAGAAAATAGATTTATTAATCTTGGAAGTTATTATAAATATGATGAAGAAAAAATGGCATTTACAAGAGAAGGTAGAGAGTGTCTAAGATATGGAGATAGAGTACTTGTTAAATGTATAGGTAGTGATCCATCTGTTCGTGAAGTAGACTTTGCTCTTATAAGGAAGATATAATATGGAAGTATTAAATAGAAAAGCAAGTCATGAATATTTTATTAAAGATACATATGAAGCAGGTATAGAATTATTTGGTACAGAAATAAAAAGTATAAGAAAAGGAAATGTTAATATAAATGATTCTTATGCTAGAGTTAAAAATAATGAAATATTTGTTATTAATATGTATATAGCTAAATATGAAGAAGGAAATATATTTAATCATGATGAAAGAAGAGAAAGAAAACTACTTCTTCATAAAAATGAAATATTAAAAATATCTCATAATATAGAAACTAATAGATATACTCTAGTACCATTGAAATTATATTTTAAAGGTAATAAAGCTAAAATAGAACTTGGTATATGCCAAGGTAAAAAACTATATGATAAAAGAGAATCTTTAAAAGAAAAAGATTTAAAAAGGAAAGAATTAATAAATTATTAGTTTTAAAAACACTTCAAAAAAAAGGCCTTTATGTCCTTTTTTTATTATGATAAAATTATTATAGGTGAAAATATGAAAAGAGTATTAAAATATGTCTTTTTATTTATAATGATAATACCAATACTAGTAAAAGCTAGTAGTTTTAGTGATGCTAAAGAAATTTCAAATAATTATCAATCAAAGTTTTTAACTCCAGATAGATATTTAGTTTCAAGTACAACTACTTGGGGATTAGATGGAACAGGAACATGTACAATGACAGGATGTTCTTGTTCTAATGGCTGGAGCGTATGGAAAAATAATTGTGGTATTTCACAATGGTATAATAATAGTAGAGGATATGTGTATGGTTCATGTAGCGAATCAGGTGGTGGATCAACACAAACCTGGAGATATCTTTGCGAAGATAAGACAACAGTTTATTATCCTAATTAATTTAAAATAATAAAAAACACTTGAAATAACTAGATAATTATGTTATTATCTAATTACACAAAAGGTGTTTTTTTTTGGAGGAATAATTATGAAGAAAATTAAGAGTTTCTTTAAAGGAGTTAGAAAAGAAGCTAAGGCTGTTAGATGGTCTAGTGGTAAATCATTATTAAAATATTCATGCATTACTATATTAATGCTAGTATTTGTTGGTTTATTCTTTTATGGATTAGATGCATTATTTGCATTAGTTAGGGGGCTATTCTAATGGAAGAAAAGAAATTATGGTATGTAGTTAATGCTTATTCTGGACATGAACAAAAAGTTAAAGATTATTTAGAATCAAGACGTGAAAGCATGGGAATGGAAAATAACATTTTTAGAGTTATTATTCCTGAAAGAACAGAAGTTGAAGTTAAAGATGGAGTTAAAAAAGAAAAAGTTAGAAAAATGTTTCCAGGCTATGTTTTAATTGAAATGATTATGAGTGACGAAGCGTGGTATGTAGTTCGTAATACTCCAGGAGTAACAGGATTTATTGGATCTTCTGGTAAAGGAGCTAAACCAATTCCACTATCACCTGAAGAAGTTAAGAAATTCATAGGAGATGGAGAAGAAAAAGTAACTCCAATTAATACTGATGTTGAAGTAGGAGACAATGTTTCAATTATTGATGGACCATTCAAAGGAATGTCTGGTAAGGTTGAAAGTGAAGATAAAGAAAACGAAAAACTAACAGTATTAATAGATCTATTTGGACAAGAAACACCTGTAGAAGTGGATTTAATTCAAGTATCAAAAATATAATAAAAACACGTTTAACGTGTTTTTTATTTTGAATTATTATGCTATACTTTATATAGGAGACTAGTATGAATGCTGATATTGAATTAATGTTAAATATTTATAAAACATATAATTTAGATTGGATGAATGATAAAGTTAATGATATTAAATGTTTAACTAAGCATCATATTGTTAAAAAAGAAAAGGGTGGATTAAATGATATTTCTAATTATGCTCTTCTTACTGATGAGTCACATCATTTAATACACTTATTAGAAGTTAATTATAATAAAGAATATAATGAATTAAATAGATTATTTAAAGAGCTTAATACGTCTTTAGAGCCACCAACTGATGAATACTATCAAAGAGTTAAAGAAATAATAAAATTCGTTAAAAAGGATATTAAAAGACGTAGAAGGGGTAAAATAAAATCTAGATAAGGTGATACTATGGATGATGAAAGATTTTTACGTGCTAAAAAAGTTTATTTAGAAAAGAAATTTGAAGAAGCTAATAGTTTATTTTCTGAAATAATAGCATATTCTAATAATTATATGGCTATTATATATAAAGGTTTTAATAAAACATATCAAACTACTTTAACAGATCCACATCATGTAGATATGGTAACTGCTATTAAAGAAGGTTATGATGTTTTAAGAAGAGGAAATCTACCAGAAAACTATGTTAATAATAATTTAGAAATAATAAGTGAAATAGATAAATTCACTATGTTTAGTTTGCAAATGTATATAGATAAATATACATATGAATATAATGAATATAAAACTAAAAAGAAAAAAACAAATGATTATGATAAATATAGTGGAGAACAGTCTAATGTAGATTATGTAGAAAAGAAACTTAATGAAATAGAAGAAAATTATAAAAAAGCACAAAATGATTATTTAGCTGGTATTAGTTTAAGTGCAGTAGCATATGCTACTAGTATGGAAATAGTTTTAAATGATGTTTTAGTTACTAAAGAAGAAGTCTATTCTTTAGATAATTATATATCTTTAACATCTATTACTAAGAGTATTTATTCTAAATTTAAAGATTCTAAATTAGGCGAACCATTATTATCTAGAGTTAAAAAATTATATGATTTTTGTAATGAAAAAGTTAATTATTTACAAACAGGTAAAAAAGAAGAATATTGGGCATCTCATAAAGAAGAAAAAGAAGAATTAGAAAGTAAAATAAAACAAGCTAAAGAAGATATATCAAGTAAGGAACAAGAAATAGAAAAACTAAATAAAGATAAAAGTGGTTTAACATTAGATTTAAGTACTAGTCCTTCTTATATAAAACAGCAAGAATTTATTAAAAAGTTAGATGAAGTAAATAAAAAACTGGATAAAGTTAGTATACTTGATCTTAAAAAGAAAAAAGAATTAAATGAAGAAAAAAATAAATTAGTTGATATTATTAGAAGACTAGGTAATAATGTTAAAAGTGAGAGAGATGAAGTAGAAGATAAATTTAAAAATGAAAAAAAAGCAATTGATGATAAAATCAATCAATTGCAAAATGATATTGTTAACTTAAAAAGAGAAATTGATTCTAATGAAAAGTTATTAAATCAAAATAGATAAACATTTAGTAATAAATGTTTTTCTTTTGCATATATTCATTATATCTATAATTATATGAATCAAGTGCAGCTTCTTCATAAGCAAGAGTTGTATCTTTAATACCTAATTCTTTAGCTAACCATTTAGTAAATAATGGGTTTAATATTAATAATGGCCCAATTACATAAGTAGCCATAAAATTATTAATTCTAATTCCTTCATCCATAGTATCTGGATTTAATCCACAAGATCTAACTGTTTCAAATAAAGGATTAAGTTTTTTCTTAGTATAAGAATGAGTAAATTGACTTTTAAATCCAACAATATTTATATCTTCAAATTTACCAACATATAAAGAATTAAATCTATGCATCATATCTCTTTTAGCAGTAGTATCATAAATATCTAAACATTTAATAACTCTTTTATCTTCGCAAATAATTTCTTTACCAAATATTTCAAAAGCATTACCAGTTATTAAAAAGTATACATTTTGATCTATTAATTCTTTAATTCTTTTTTTGTATTTAGATAATTTTTCAATTACTAATTCTTGATTATGTTCTGTCATAGTACCCATATAAATTAATGTAGGTTTATGTTTTAAAAAATATGGTTCATCTGTTAATTTAGTTTCAATTATTTCTAAGTCTTTAAATGATTTTTTTAAATATCTTATATTAGCTAAATCACCATAAAGGTTACATACTTCTGGAAATAAAACTTCTATTTTCATTATTTTCCCTCCTTTATGATTCTAACTATTTTATCTCTAACACTAGTTGCTAGATCTATATTATCTGTTCCATATAATAAATAAATTACATCACCTTTGTTATATTCAAGTAATTCAGGTGAATCAAGTTCAAAGTGTGTATCAAGTACATTTTCTTCTTTAACACCTGCTAGTAATAATCTAAGTTTATAATCTTTAAATCTAGGACCAGTAACAACTATTTTTTCAATATCTGGTTTATTTAAAAATTCAAAATCACAATCATATAACCAACATACATTTTCAGACCATACTTTTTCATCACTCATATTATTCATCATAAGTATGAATTTTTTATTTCCTTTAGTATGTACTGCATAATCAAATGCTCTTGAACTACCTAGTGCATTTCTATCTTTAGAAAGTAACATGATAACTTTAACACCATTTACTTCTGTAACATTATATCTACTTTTAACTATTTCTATTTTATTTAATAATTCTTGAACTCTTTTAGGAGTATAACCCATATCACGAAGTAGGGCTACTGTACAAACAACATTATAAATATTAAATACACTATCATTTAATAATCTATAATTAAATGTTCCTTCATGATCTTTAATATCTATAGTCATTTTCTTTAAATCAACATTTTTACCTTGATAATCAGCTTTAGGAGATTTAAATCCACAATTAGGGCAATAAGCATTTCCTATATGATGATATCTTAAATAATTATATTTTAATTTATAAGAACATTTAGGACATATTTGCATATCATTAATTAAGTTAATGCATTCAGTAACATCAGTGTCCATTTTATCTATTCCATAATAAATTCTATCATTATTAGGAGATACCATATCGCTAATTAAATCTTCTGCATTTAATATTAATTTAGTTTCTTTAGGAATATTTTTAGTTAATACATTACTTATAAATTCAGGATGTCCATTTCTCATAATAGAATCTCTTGTAAGGTTAGTAATAAGTAAATAAGTAGGAGTAACATGTGGATATATTCTAACAGCACTTCTTTCATCTATTTCAAATGTTGCTATATCATATTTTTCTTTATTAAAAATATTAACTCCATTTATTAAAGCAGTAGATATACCAGTATCAGTATTAGAACCAAGTCTATTATCTAAAACATTTCTACCATCTGCATTTAATGTATCTGCTATTAAGTTATTAACAGTAGTTTTACCATTTGTACCAGTAACCCCAATTATTGTTTTAGGTTTACTAATATATTGTAAAAATTTAGGACATATTTTTAATGCTAATCTTCCAGGAAAATTAGTACCATTATGTTTAGTTATTTTAAGAGCTATAATCGATAATTTAGATATCCATAAAGCTAAAAAAAATCTTATTTTGTTCATTAAAGTCACTTCCTTATAAATATTTTATCATAATTAACTATATATTTAAATATTAAAAAAGAATAGAAAAAACCACTTATATATGCTATTATATATATGATAGGGGACTAGGAGGAAAGAAATGAAAAAGAGTTTGAAAGGACTACTAGTATTAATATGTTTATTTCCAATATTAATTAGTGCTGCTACATTTAAACCAACTATGAGTTGTCCTAGCACAGCTAATCCTGGAGAAACTGTTTCTTGTAAAATAACAGCAACAATAGATGATACTATTACTGGAGTACAAGGTAAGTTTAATTTAGGTGGAACAACATATGTAAGTTTTACTAAAAATACTAAAGTTAACTATTACGTTGGAGATGCTGATGGATTTTCTATTGGTGAAATGGATGGAATTAAAGCTAAAATTAATTCAACATCATTAACTATAGGAACATTAAAAGTAAAAATACCTAGTAATAATTTAACTGCTTTTTCAATTCAAGTAACAGATTTATCAGCTGCTGTAAAAGATAGTGATAATGGTGTTAATGCAAGTAATTTAGTTCAAACAATTAGAATTAAATCAAATGATTCTTCATTAAAAAGTTTATCTGTTGAAGGAATGACTCTTGGCCCAAATTTTTCTCCAACTCTTTTAGAATATTCACTAATTGAAACTAATGCAAGTTCAATTAAAATAAATGCAGAAGCAAATCACAGTGGTGCTAAAATAAGTGGAGCTGGAACAGTTAGTTTAAATTATGGAGATAATACAAAATCAGTAACAGTAACTAGTGAATCTGGTTCTAAAACAGTATATAAGATTAAAGTACGTAGAACAGATATACGAGATACTGTTAATACATTGTCTGCTTTAGGAGTTAAAGGATATAATATATCTCCTGCATTTAATCCAAGTACTAAAACGTACTCATTAACTGTAGATAATAGTGTTTCAACAGTAGATGTTACTGCATCTTTAACAAGTAGTAAATCTTCTTTTGTAAAAGGCGCTGGTCCTAGAAGCGTATCACTAAATTATGGTGGTAATGCAGTTAATGTTAAAGTTAAAGCAGAAAATGAAAAAGTAAATACATATACAATAAATATTACTAGAAAAGATAATAGAGATGGTAATAATTATTTAAGTAGATTATCATTAAGTGATGGAAATATTACTTTTGATAAAAATACTACTGAATATACAGTAAATGTTAGTAATACATTAAAACAAATAACTGTGTCTGCTATTGCAGAAAGTGATAAAGCTAAAGTAAAAGGTTCAGGTACAGTAGAATTAGCAGAAGGAACTAATGAAATAAGAATAGATGTTACTGCAGAAAATGGTGCTGTAAGATCATATATTATAACTGTTAATAGAGGAGAAGTAGTTATTCCTGATGAACCTCCAATAGTAGATAATAAAGATTTGTTAAAATCATTAATTATTAAAAATGCGGATTTTACTTTTGTACCAGAAGTAACTGTATATGAGATTAAATTAAAAGAAAAAGATACAAGTCTAGATATTCAATACAAAGTAAAAGATGGATGTTCTGGAATGCTAGTAGGTAATGAAAACTTAAAAGATGGTTCAGTAGTTACTCTTACAGTACAAGGAAGCGATAGTAAAATAGAATATACATTTAATATTAAAAAAGATGAATCATCAGGAATAAGTACAAATGATCTTATTTTCTATGTAGCAATAGGATTTTTAGGATTAGTTGTTCTTGGCATAGTGCTTTCTATGTTAACAAAGAAAAAACCAACTCCAGAAGAAGTTGTTCAAAATAAATTTGTACAAGAAAATCCTAAAAAGTTTTATAATACTCCAACATATATAAATGGAGGAAGTAATGTAAGTGGATCTATGGTTAGACAAATAGAACATCCAAATAGTTTGAGTGACATTCCAAATATTAAACAACCAGAACCAGTACACATTGAAGAACCAAATCAGGTATCATTCATAGAGCCTTTACCTGTAGAAGAACCAGGGCCAATAGGGGAACCTGGTCCAATTGAAGAACCATCTATGATTGATATGGAGCCAAGCCCAATTGAGGAACCAGCTCCAATAGAAACATTTGAAGTTGAACCACAACCAGATTTTGAACCAATAGAGACTGTTAGTTTTGATGAACCAAGTACAACTGATACTTTTGAAATGACTGAATTATCTGAACCAACTGTAACAGATGTTCCTGAGTTTGTTCCACTAACTGAAGAAGACTATAATAAAAACGACTTATCACAATAAGTCGTTTATTTTTTATATGGTGACCCATATGGGATTTGAACCCATGAATGTCGCCTTGAGAGGGCGATGTGTTAACCATTTCACCAATGGGCCTTGACATAAAAAACTATAACATTTTTTTAATATTTTTACAAGTCTTAAAATAATGTACTTTTTTTTGATTTTTTGATATAATCTTTATAGGAATAAGAAATAGGGTGAGAATATGAATATTGATGATTTAAATCCACAAAATACAAATGTATCTGGTAATAATCAAGAAACTGCAGTACCTGCAGGGTCTAATCAAGCACAAGAAATCATTAGTAATCAAGTTCAAATGGCAGCAAATGGAATGTCTCCGTTTGGAAATCCACCTGTTTCAGAATCAGTGGTACAACAACCACAAGCTAGTTATAGTCCTGTAGAACAAGCAATTCCTACAGAATCACAAACTATAGCTACTCCAGAACCAGAACCTGAGGTTATTGGTTTTCAACCATCTTTGGTAATAGAAGATCCTGATGCTCCAAAACCAGCACCAGTACCAGAGCAAGCAGTTGTTGATAATACTCAAGTTCCACCTGTGGCTATTAATACACAACAAGGTGCGCTACCTCCATCTCCAGCTCCGACAACTGTAGATAATGCAGGTTTACCACCATTACCAGAACAAAATGTTGTTCCAATTAATACACAAGAAGTAACAGTAGTAAATACTGGTAAAAAACGTTCAGGAAGTAATTTTATATTAATAGTATTAATACTTTTACTTGCATTATTTGTAGTAAATATTGATACTGTAATAAATTATGTACAAACTAATATTTTATCTACTAATCCAACTGATCCGGGAGAAACATCAAATAATAATTTAGTAGAGGGATATATTAAAATTGAAGATAGTACTTCAGATTATACACTTAAAGAAATAAGATTCTATAATTTTAAAAAACAACCTGATTTTAAACTATTATTCAATTATACTTCTCCTAAAAACTATAGCAAAGTTTCTGATTTAGGTATTTATATTGAAATATATGATTCTAATAAAGAATTATTAAGTAAGTATTTATTTGATGAAGAATCAGTAGGAAATAGTGAAGTAGGTTCATCTATATTAAATCTTGGAGAAGATGTATATAAATATGCATATTTTGCTAAACCTGTAATTTATAGTGAAGCAGAATTAGGTAAAGAAACAAGTGTTACTTGTACATATAATGATTCTAATGAAAATTATTTATTAGAATATAAAACTAAATATTTATTTAAAAATAATGAGTTAACAGGATATGAAGTTAACAAGAAAATAGAAGTTATCAATAATAATAAAGCAACATCTAATGCTATTAATATTATTAGTAAAGAAAATAATGATGTTACTAAATTTGAAATACCAACAGTATTTGAAAATAATGTATTAACATATAATGTTGATTTAAATAATGTAAATGAGGGTTATATTCCATTTTATTCAAAAGGAACAACTCCAACTATAATTAAAATGAATGAAACAGCAAAGAAATGGATATGTGAATAATGGATAACTTATTAATAGGGGATTTTTCGGGACCACTTGACTTATTACTCCATCTTATAAAAAAATCTAAGATGGAGATTTTTGATATAGAAATATCTAAAATAACTCAAGAGTATTTAAAATATTTAGATACTATGAAAGAAATGAATCTTGATATAGCTAGTGAATATTTAGTAATGGCTTCTGAATTAATTGAAATTAAAAGTAAGAAATTACTCCCTAATAGTAATGATGAGGAAGAAGAAGATAATGAATTTATTAATTCTGAAGAAGCATTAAAGAAAAGATTACTTGAATATCAAAAATATAAAGAAAGTACTAATGTATTTAGAGATTTAGAAAATAATAGATCATCATATTATACTAAAACACCAGAATCTATTAAGAATTATACTGATGAGCATATTGAAAATGATGGTACTGTTGATATGTATGATTTATTAGATGCTTTCCAAAGATTATTAGAAAGACAAAGATATTCTAAACCAATGAATACTAAAATTGCTAGAAAAGAGTTGTCAGTTAAAGAAAGAGTTGTTAAAATAAGAGAGATATTAAAAACAAAGAAAAAATTAAATTTCACTGAATTATTTGATGATTTTAGTAAACCTTATGTCGTAGTAACTTTTTTATCTATACTTGAGATGACTAAAAATAAAGAAATAATTTTAAGACAAGAAAATAATTTTTCTGATATTTATTTAGAAAGAGTTGATAAACATGAATAAGAAAGCAGTACTTGAAGGAATATTATTTATAGTAGGTGATGAAGGTACTACTCTTGATGAAATAAAAAGTATTCTTGATATTAATGATGAAGAAGTTAAATCATTATTAATGGAACTTAAGAAAGATTATGAAAGTAATGATAGAGGGCTTAGAATATCTTATTTAGGTAATGCATTTAAATTAACAACTAAAGAAGAACATAAAGAATATTATGAAAAATTAGTTACTAATTCTAGAACAACTAATTTATCAACAGCTGCTTTAGAAGTACTAGCAGTAATAGCATATAATGAACCAATAACAAGATTACAAATAGATGAAATAAGAGGAGTTAATTCTTCTCAAATAGTTAGAAAATTACTTGCTTTTGGTTTAATAAAAGTATGTGGTAAACAAGATAGTTTAGGAAAACCAAATTTATATAAAACAACAAATGAATTTTTAGATTATTTTGGTCTTTCTTCTAAAGATGATTTACCAGATATAATTTATGAAGCAAAAGAAGAAAATGATAATGGAGATTTATATGAATCTACATATAAAGAAATAAATGAAAAAAATAACTAAGAAATTAGTTATTTTTTTAATATTAATTTAGCACCTTCTATATAATCTTCATCTATATCTTCTAAATATTCAGAGACATCAAATTCAAACATAGGACTTCTTGTTATATATTTATATAATTTTTTCATTCTTTTAGGACTATATTTAATTAGTTCTCTTTTATTATTTTTTATTGATTCTAAAACATTATCTCTATAATCTTCAAATAACAAACCTAATATAGTTAATGTTAAATGATAATTTCCTATGATAGAGTAATTATTAAATAATTCAAAATCACTTAATGAATCAATAATTCTATTTAATCTAAATACACCATGATCCATATCAGCTATTTTAATATCACCATCTTTATATAAAATATTGAATGGATGTATATCATAATACGCAAAATCTTGTTTTTTTAAACTAGTAAATATTCTACATAATTCTATGCATATTCTTTTTCTTTCTTCAAAAGGTAATTTACCAAATATAAAATCTTCTAATTGTTTATGTTCTTTAAAGAAATGCATTACATATCCAATAAAACCATTTTCATCATATAATAGATATTCTGGTAATATTAGTTCTTTTCCTTGTAGTCTTTCTAATTTAAGAATAGTATCTTTTCTATCTCTTAGTTCAGGATTTAAAACTTTGAATAAATGATTTTCTTTATAATATAAAGTACTTTCTTTAACACGAGATATATTTGGTTTAGGAAATGATTCTAATTCTTTTTTAGGAATAACTATTTTTTTCATAATGACACCCCCTTAAAAGCGAGGCTATTATAACAAAGCGCTTTTATTAAGTCAACCTTTTAAAAATAACATAATTGTAGTATAATCTATGTATGAAAGGGATGGTATATATGAAAAAAGTACTAAAAAGTTTAATAGTTTTTAGTTTATTATTAGTAATATTTGGTTGTGGAAAAGGTGAAGAATTAAATTATGTTGTTGATCAAGATGAAAATGGAACAACAATATATGAAATAGATAATGTAAGATATGTTGAAACAGAAGAGAAAACTAATTTAGTAAAAATTAGTGTTCCAAGTTATGGAATTATTATTGCTGAATTATATCCTGAGATAGCACCAATTACAGTTGAGAATTTTCAAAAATTAGTTAGTGAACATTTCTTTGATAATATGATATTTCATAGAGTTATTAAAGATTTTATGATTCAAACTGGAGATCCAACTGGAACTGGAACTGGTGGTAGTGCTGTTACTATTAAAGGGGAGTTTTCTGAAAATGGAGTAACTAATGATTTATTACATACAAGAGGAGTTTTATCAATGGCTAGACAAGGAGCTATAGTTGATACAGAAGAAACAATGAATAGTGCTTCTTCTCAATTCTTTATAGTTCATCAAGATAGTCCACATTTAAATGGAAAATATGCTGCTTTTGGTAAAGTAATTCATGGTATGGATGTAGTAGATAAAGTAGCTAATGTAGAAACAAATACAAATGATAGACCAATAATGAATCAAGATTTAGAAAGTATTAGATTCGTTAAGGAGTTAAATAAAGAAGGTGAATAAATGATAATACTTGATGGAAAAAACCTTAGTGCAAAAATTAAAGATGAAGTTAAAGCTGATGCATCATCTTATAAAAAAACACCATTATTAGCAGTAATATTAGTTGGTGAAGATGAAGCTAGTAAAATATATATAAATAATAAAAGAAAAGCATGTGAATATGTAGGAATGAGTTTTTTACTTATTCATTTTAATGATGGAACAAGTGAAGATAAAATTGTTAAAAAGATTAAATCATTAAATAAAGATGAAAGTATTAATGGAATAATAGTACAACTTCCATTACCTAAACAATATAATAAAGATAGATTATTAAATACTATTAGTCCTGAAAAAGATGTTGATGGGTTAGGTAATTATTCACAAGCTAGATTATTAAGTGGAAATCCTAATTTTGTACCATGTACTGCTTTAGGAATACTTGAAATATTTGATTATTATAAAATAAATTTAGAAGGAAAAAATGTATGTGTTGTAGGAAGAAGCAATTTAGTTGGTAAACCTACAATGTTAATGTGTTTAAAAAGAAATGCTACATGTACTATATGTCATTCTAAAACTAAGAATTTAAGTGATTATACTAAGAATGCAGATATCTTAATAGTATGTACTGGTAAAAAACATTTAATAGATGAATCTATGATAAAGAAAGATGCTATTATAATTGATGTTGGTATTACTAAAGAAGATGGAGTTTTATATGGAGATGTTAATCCAAATGTTGATAATAAATGTTCATATAAAACACCTGTTCCTGGTGGAGTAGGTCCTATGACTGTATGTATGCTTCTTAAAAATACAATGATTGCTTATAAAAGACAAAATGGTATAAAAGATGAAGAATGAAGTAATTGAAAGAAGTATTATTAAAACATATAGAAAAGAAATATGGGCAAGATTTGTTAAAGGAATAAAAGAATTCAATTTAATTGAAGATGGAGATAAAATAGCTGTATGTATTAGTGGTGGAAAAGATAGTTTTTTACTTGCTAAGTGTATGCAAGAATTTAAACGTCATGGAAAAATTAATTTTGAATTAGTATTTCTATGTATGAATCCTGGATACAATGAAAAAAACTTAGAATTAATTAAATCAAATGCTAAATTATTAAATATAGATTTAAATATTTTTGAAAGTAATATTTTTGATATAGTTTCTAATGAAGAAAAAAGCCCATGTTATTTATGTGCTAGAATGAGAAGAGGCAATCTTTATGCAGAAGCTAAAAATCTTGGATGTAATAAAATAGCACTTGGTCATCATTTTGATGATGTGGTAGAGACTATATTACTTAGTTTATTATATGCTAGTGAATATAAAACAATGATGCCTAAATTACATAGTGATAATTTTGAAGGTATGCAACTTATTAGACCTATGTATTTTATAAGAGAACATGATATTTTAAGATGGGTTAATTCAAATAAATTAAAATTCTTAAATTGTGCTTGTAAATTTACTGAAAAATCTGAACATGAAAATAATTCTAAGAGAAAAGAAATTAAAGAATTAATTAAAGAACTTAAAAAAGTTAATCCTGCTATTGATTATAATATATTTAAATCTACATTTGATGTTAATTTAAATACTATACTTGGTTATCATAAAGAAGATGAAGAACATTCATTTTTAGATGATTATGACAAATAAAAAAGCTTACATTAAGTAAGCTTTTTATTTTATTATCTGTTGTAGTATTCAACGATTAATGATTCATTAATTTCTGAATTTAATTCTTCACGTTCTGGATATCTTACATAAGTACCAGTTTTTTTAGCTTTATCAACATTAACGTAAGCAGGAATATTAATATCCATATTTACGCATTCATTAATAACTGGATGATCCATAGAAGCTTCTTTAACAGAAATAACATTTCCAACTTTAACTCTATAAGATGGAATGTTTACTTTTTTACCATCAACTAAGATATGTCCATGATTAACAATTTGTCTAGCAGCTCTTCTAGTTTTAGCAAATCCCATTCTATAAACTAAATTATCAAGTCTGCTTTCTAATAAAATTAATAAATTATAACCATGAATTCCTTGCATTTTACCAGCTGCTTCAAATGTCTTTCTTAATTGTTTTTCAGAAAGTCCATATAAGAATCTAACTTTTTGTTTTTCTTGTAATTGAACACCGTATTCAGATAATTTCTTTCTACTAGTTCCATGAATTCCAGGAGCAGTAGGTTTCTTTCTTAATTCTTTTCCAGTTTCAAGTACAGAGAAGTTATATCTTCTTGATTTTTTGAACGCAGGTCCTGTATATCTTGACATGTATTTGTTCCTCCTTTACAAAATATTTTTGTACTATCGGCCACTAACTTTATTATAGGGAGTTTCTGTTCTTGATTTTCACCTTGGCAGAGATTACTAATCATTTTCAAGAAACACATTATAATTCCATATAGCACTGCCACTTAAATACAAGGTAAATTATAATATAAAAAATTTAAAAAATCAACAAATAATTGCTATATTTTAAGCATTTATGCTATAATCAAATCATTGGAGATGAGAAAATTGGCTAAAAATAAAATGAAACTAAAATACAAACCTCAAAAAAGAGAAAGAAACAAAACAGTAGAAAAAACAAAAAAAGATGAATTTATTGAAGTAATTAAGAATATATGTGGAATACTTATTTTTCTTGGAGTAGCATATTTATGTGTATATGGTATGACTAAACTTGGTTTATTTGAAAAAGGTTATACTGCTCCTGAAAAAGAAGAAGCTACTATTGATACAGATTATATAGCTATAGGAAGTGTATTCAATAGAAAAGATAAAGAATATTATGTAGTATTTGATAATTATAAAGATAGTTATGTTAAAAATGCTTATATTGATACTTTAATATCTGAAAAGATTAAAACAAAAGTTTATAAAGTAGATATGGGACAAAATGAAAATAAAAAATTCATTAGTGAAGAAGAAAATCCAAAAGCTAAAACTGCTAGTGAATTAAAAATTAAAGGTATTACAATAATTAAGATTAAAAATGGTAAATTAGATAAATATATTAGTGGCAATGATGCTATAGAGGAATATTTAAATAAATAATGATAAAAGAATTAAATGAAATTTGTGAAGTAAAAGAAAAAGCTGATTTAACAAAATATAATACATATAGATTAGCTAGTGTTTGTGATGCTTTAGTATTTGTTAAGAATATAGAAGAATTACAAAAGGTATTAGAAGTTATTAAAAAATATAAATCTAAATATTTTGTAATAGGAAATGGATCAAATATAATTATTCCTGAATACTATAATGGAGTAGTTATTAAATTAGAATTAAAGAATTATTCAATTGATGATGATATAGTAACAGTAGAAAGTGGATGCATGATTAATAAACTTGCTAATGAGTTAGTTAATCTAGGATATGCAGGACTTGATTTTGCATGTGGTATACCTGGTACAATAGGTGGAAGTATTTATGGAAATGCTGGTAGTTTTGGATCAGATATATCCCAAACTTTAATAAGTGTTACTGTATTAGATGGAAATAAAATAAAAGAATTAAATAATGAAGAATTAGAATTTGGTTATAGGACATCTATGTTTAAAACTACTAAGAAAAAATATGTAATTTTAAGAGCTAAATTTAAATTAACTAAAGCCAATAAAGAAGAATTATTAGCTGTATGCAAAGATAGAACTGAAAAGAGAATCGCATCACAAGATTTAAATCATCCATCATGTGGAAGTGTATTTAGAAATCCAGAAGGAAATTCAGCAGGTAGATTAATTGATGAAGCTGGTCTTAAAGGATATACAATTGGTGGTGCAAGTGTTAGTTATAAACATGCAAACTTCATAATTAATTCAAATAATGCTACATCTACTGATATTATTAAATTAATTAAATATATTAAAAAACAAATAAAAAAGATCTATGATATAGATCTAGTACTTGAACAACAAATAATAAAATAGAGTAACATCTATTTTTTTATTGCAATAAAAAAATCAGTTGCCTGATTTAGTTATTTTTCTTATTAGTTCTAATTTCTTTTGTTGATAATCTAACTTTTTTACCATCAACAAGAACAGTTTGTAAGTTAACTTTTTGAGTTTTCTTAGTAGCCTTTTCAGAGAAAGGTCTATTTTGAGCACTCATATTATTTCTCTTTGATATATTTTTAGCCATTTTTGTATGCCTCCTCTTTTTAAACCACATATAATTTAACATAAAAAAAGCTTTAAGTAAAGCAAAAATTGACTTTTTGGCCATTTTATGCTATAATATAGCCAATTTTTAAGGGGGTAATACCTATGGAAGAAAGAAGATATTATTTAGTAACATATTGTGGTACTAGAGAAAAGAAAATAGAAACATATCTAGAATATAATAAGCTTTTAGAAAAAGTAAGAGATTATTCTAGTAAAAGTAAAAATGAGTATTTAATGGGAAATGTTACATGTGAACATAGACCAGATGGTATGTATATTGTTGCTCACTGTTATAGAAAACTTAATTTTCATAAATTACTTGATCCAAAAAGTAGACGTACAGCAGCAAGTACTATTAGTGAAATATTAGATTTTACTACAAGTTTTTCTTCTAAAGAAGAATTAGCTAGTTTTTTTGGAGATAAAGCTATTGGAAGAAAAGGATATGTTCCAGATATTAATGTAGCTTATAATGAAGATTATTCTAAAACTCCCAAAAAAGATAGAAAATATGATAGAAGAATTAAATATTTACAAGTAATGTATAAAAATGATAAAGATTTTTTGAAAGATGATAGAAGATTTTTCTCATTAGAATTTATTAAAAAATGTTTAAAAGATCATGTATATTCTAGAGACTTTGGTACTCTTAAAGACTTATGTAATGAGTTATGTTTTAATAATGATTCTTTACCAGAATTAGAAAAATTACGTATAGCTATAGATTTATGTGAAAATCAAAATCATTCATTAGATGAATTATATAGAGCAGCTGAAAGATTAATAGATAAATATACATATGATATTAATAGAAGAGATGGATCAATTAAAAGAGACAAACAAGGTAAAAGAATTAAAAGTAAAAAAAGAATATATGATGTTGCTGAGTTCTTCAAATTTACTGGTTCAATGAATAAAAAGCATTCTCCAGTTATGTATAATGAAGGACCAACTGAAGAAAAGAAAAAAGAATTAAAAAGAATAGAGGAAGAACAAAAAGTCATGGAATTAATTAAAAGTGGAATTAATCCATATGAACAAATGTCTTTATTTTAATTTTTTCTTTTCTTTTTTCTTGTATTTACAAGTATAAAATGATAGAATTATATTAGAATTCAATAATATATTGGAGGGTTTGTTATGTCAAATAATTATGATGAATATGAATACGATGACAGTAATATTAGTAAAAAGAGAAAAAGTTATGATTTTCTTGAGAAAATAGGAGTAATTTTATTAATAGTTTCAGCTATTATAATAATCTTAATGTTAGTTAAGAGTTGTGGTAATAGTAGAAGAAATGATAATAATAATGTAGAACCAACTCCTGGTGAAGATGTAACAATTGATTATGAAAGTGCACTATTAGCAGCAGGAAAGAAATATTATGAAAATAATAGAGATGAATATCCTGAATCTGCTGGTGAATGTTCTCAAGTTACATTACAAACATTAATCATAAGTGGATTATTAGATGCTAATACATGGAAGAAATGTAATACAGTAAATACTTATGTAAGAGTATGTATGTTAGAAAATAGAACAATACAATATACACCATGGTTTGCTTGTAGTGATAAATTATCAAATGAAGAATATTCAGATAGTGTAGAAGGAAAACTAAATGATATTATTGCTGATGAAACTTATGTAGATTTTATATTCTTACCACAAGAATTACAAAAATCTAAAGAAGAATTAGGAAAAGTAGAAGAAGTATGGAAAGAAGATGTTAAATATGTTTCATATAAAACACTTGGAACTACTACTTACTACAAATATAGAGACGAATTATTCAAATGGAATGTAACAAAGAAATTATATTATTCAACTTCTGGAGATAAAACTGAACCTAGCAAGGTTGATGAATATTATGTAAGTGCTCCAAAGAATGGTTATACTGGATATGATAATAAAACAACTGAGGCATATAAATGGTATACAACAACAAGTAAAAAAGAATATGCTTTAACAGCAGATGGACAAAAAGCTGTAAGTACAAAACCAATTGGAGATTATACTCATAATGAAGGTGGAATTATTGTTACAATGCATAAGACAAGAACTGTTACTGGTTCTAGAGCACCAACTAAATATTATGCTTGTTCAACAAGTTCAACATCAAAATACTGGTTATTCCAACCTGAACCTTGTCCTTCAACACTTAATCCAGAATATAAAGTATTAAGAGAAATATTCTATAGTTGTGCTGATCCAAATTCATCATCAGATACAGTTTATGGTAAAAAAGTAAATGAAACAGATAAATGTGTAACATATAGTGATTGGAGTAGTATTTCAACTGGAGAATGTCCAGGAGGAAAATCTACAGATACTTGCTTACAAGTATCAGCAACATTCTACTATTGGTATAAAATTGTAGATAATGGTGATAGAACATATTATCCATCAGGAGCATCAACTGCTGCTGGAGAAAAAGTATATTATACAAAAGCTCCAGTAAATGGTGCTATTAAAGATGTTTCATCAAAAACAACTGCATATAAATGGTATACTCAATCAACATCAGTAACTTCTACTTATACAGCAGTAGCACCAAGTGGATATGTAAACGCAACTAAGACAAGCGATTCTAAATGGTCTGATTGGTCTAATTGGTCTAAATCAAATCCAAAAACATCAGATGGAAGAAATAGACAAATTGAAAGTAGAGTAAAAATTAAACTACAAGAAATTAAATCAACTTCTTCTACTGATTGGGTAGATTTATCAACAGATTATATGTCAAAAGAACAATTAATTAAAGTATTTAATAATAAAGGATATAATGTTTCAACATTAAAAGATATTAACAATGCAGGAGAAATTAGATATCAAATAAAAATGCTTGTTAGAAATAAGAAAGAAGGTAATTATTAATGGATGAGAAAGAATTACTAGAAAGAAGTATTTATTTAGAAAAAACTACTGCATTAAGTAGATTCGAAGTAATGAAAAAACAAACTCTATTAGATATTGATTTCTTAACTAACTCAATTCTTAGAAAGAAATACTTAATAGGAGAAGATATTCCAGCTACTGAGGTAGCTAAGATTGAATCTTTAGCTCCAGCATTTCGTCATTTAAGAGACAATATGTTAGCAGAAGATAAAGATGAATATCTTGCTGAAATAGCAGTTGAAGAACAAAAACTTGCTAAACTTAAAGAATATCTTGCTGAATTAGAAGAAGAAATTAAAAAATCAAAAGCTAGATTAGCTGATTTAGAAAGAGGAGTTCTTCCTGGTCCAAAACGTACTTCTGAAGAAGAATCAGAAGATAAATCAAAAGAAGATGAGGAAGAACCAGAATTTCCTGTTGCTGGAAAAGATGATAAAAAAGATGAAGTAGATGCTTTATTGGGAGGAAAAGATGGTGAAACTCCATCAACAACTGAAGATAAAAAAGATGAAGAAGAACCAGAATTCCCAACTGCAGAAGAAGATAAAAATAGAGATGCTATTATAGCTGCAATGGAAGAAGCTGCTAAAGATGGTCCTACTGAAGTAGGTTCAGTTGTTAAACCTAAGGAAAAATTATGGGTTAAAATAGCTAGAGTTGTAGGAGGCGTAGCAGGTTTATTAGCACTATTAGGTGTAAAAGTAAATTATGATAGATCAAATACAGGTACTTATCAAAGAAGTAATCAACAACAACCTTGGAAACCTATCGCAACTGTAGATCCTGTAAAACCACTTACTCCAATGACAAATTTACCTGAACCAAGACCAGTTGCTCCTTACACACCAAGTACACCAGCTGAACCAGAAGTTACTCCAACACCAGTTGATCCTACACCTGTAGATCCAACTCCAGTAACTCCAACTCCAGTAACTCCAACACCAGTTGATCCAACACCTCAAGATGAATTTGTACAACCAAAGTTAGCTCCAGGAGTTACAATAATGAATATGGAAGATGGAGTAGAAAGAACAAATAGTGGAGATAGTTATGTTCATAGTGATGAAGGTACTAGACGTGGAGATCATGTAGATTTAGATAGAGATTCTGAAGGACATGGACTTGTAACTGAAGAGCAATTAGCTCCTCAAACTCCAGCACCAGCAATTCCACAAACTGGTCAAGAGCAATCTTATGAACAATTTATGGATAATGCAACACCAGAAGAAGCTAGAGTAGTAAATGAATCAATAGCTGGAGTAGACTGGGAAGCATTAATGGCTGAAGAAGAAGCAGGATTAACATTAACTAGATAGTTTTTAGGAGGAAAAAAGAATGGAAAATTTATCAAATCAAATTTTAGAATTAAAAAATGGTAAGAATTATTTTGTAATAAGACAAGCAACATTTCGTGGTAAAACATATTATTTAACTGTTGAAGTTACAGGAGATGAAGAAGATTTTACAAATAATTTCTTGTTTTTTGAAAGAATTGATGAAGATGGAAAATTCTTGGTTAATGTAGTTACAGATCCTGATTTACTTCAAATATTAGCTAAGAATATTAAAATAGAAGAATAATAAATAAAATCTTTTCAATAAAATGAAAAGATTTTTTATTTGATATATGATAAAATATAATATATGAATAAAAAAGGAATAAAAATTATTATATTTAGTTTAATATTAATATTGTTAGATTTTTTAACAAAGTTTTTAATTATTCATTTTTTTAATGTTAATGAAGGTATTACATTAATAAATAATTTTTTAAAATTTATATATATTAAAAATAGTGGTGCTGCTTTTGGATTATTAAATAATAATATATATATTCTAATAATTATAACAATAGCATTAATAGTTTATTTAATATATGAATTAATTAAATGTAATAATAAATTATATTTCTTTTCATATTTATTAATATTATGTGGTGCTTTAGGTAATTTAATAGATAGAGTATTTAGAGGATATGTAGTTGATTTTATATCATTTACATTATTTGGTCGTGAAATGGCTATATTTAATGTAGCAGATATATATATTACATTTGGTGTAATAATATTCATATATAGTATTTTTAAGGAGGCAAAACATGAAAGAAATAATCATAAGTAAAGATGAAGAATTACAAAGATTAGATACTTATTTAACTACTAAGTTAGATGAAAGTAGAAACTTTATCCTTAAAAATATTAAAAGTGGAAAAATATTAGTTAATAATAAAATAGTTAAGGGTGGATATTTAATTAAAGAATCAGATAGGATAACTATAGAAGATTTAACTGTTGATACTACTGTCAAAGCAGAAGATATTGATATAGAAATATTATATGAAGATGATGATATAATTGTTGTTAATAAAAAGAGTGGTATGGTTGTTCATCCTGGTAATGGAAATCATAGTGGAACTTTAGTTAATGCTCTTATGTACCATACAGATGAATTATCTGATGAAGGTGGTAGTGAAAGATGTGGTATTGTTCATAGAATAGATAAAGATACTAGTGGAGTATTATTAATAGCTAAGACAAATAAAGCTCATACAATATTAAGTGATGATTTTAAAAATAAAAGAATTAAAAGAAAATATATTGCTCTAGTACATGGCATAATAGATAATAATAAAGGTAAAATAGATGCTCCAATAGGAAGAGATAAACTAGATAGAAAAAAGATGTGTGTAACTGATTTTAATTCTAAAAAAGCAGTAACTAATTTTACTGTAATTGATAGATTTAAAAATACAACACTTTTAGAATTAATATTAGAGACTGGAAGGACTCATCAAATTAGAGTACATATGGAATATATAGGACATCCTGTGGTAAATGATCCAGTTTATTCAAATAGAAAATGTTATAATGATTATGGTCAAATGCTACATGCAGCTTATTTAGGATTTAATCATCCTATTACTAAAGAATTTATGGAATTTAGTGTTGAACCTGAAAAAGAGTTTAATGAAATATTAGATTATTATAAGAATTTATAATTTTACAAATAACAGTTTTAATAGTAAAATACTATATGAAAGGGATGAAATAATGAACATAAAAATAGATAAAAAAGATGACATTATTTTAAAAATATTACATTATTTTATTACAGAAGAAGATTATAAACCTGTAATTATAAATGGACTTGAAAATGAAATATGGCTAGAGAATATGGAAAATGATTTGCAATTAATTAGAATTAATACAAATTATATTCATAATAATGAACAATTAAGATCAGATACATTTAAAGCAAAAACTATTATGAAAAGTATTAAAAAGAGTACTTTATCATTAAATATAAATTTATTAAATTTAATATTAGATGCTGGAGAAGGTGTTAGCTTTAATGAAGCTGGAGAAGCTGGTATAGAAACTATTAGAGTTAATAAAATAAGTGATTTTAAAAGAAATAAAGTAGTAGGTGTATTTTTTCCAAGAGTTAAAAAAGCTATTTTAAATGAAAAAATGGATACTACAGAATTCTTTAAATTAACTAATGATATGAATGATAAAACAATTAAAAATGAAAGAAAACTAGCTAGAATATTTAGTAAGAAAAAACCAGTTATTACTTATGCATTAATAGTAATAAATATAATGATATATCTATATACATATTTATATGATCAAAGTGGAGAAATAGTATATGGACTTGCTAATAACTTTATGCGTATTAGAGAAGGTGAATACTATAGATTATTTACTGCTATGTTCTTACATGCAAACATATATCATTTAATATTTAATATGTATGCACTTTATGTAATGGGACCACAAGTAGAAAGATATTATGGTAAAGCTAAATATTTATTTATATATATTCTCGGTGGTTTAATGGGTAGTATTTTCTCATGTGTATTCATGGACGAATATTCATATGGTATTGGTGCTAGTGGAGCTATATTTGCTTTATTTGGTAGTGTTGCATACTTTACATATTATTATAGAGCAACATTACAAGGATTACTTAGAAGTCAAGTAGTACCAGTAATTATGGTTAACTTAGTTTTAGGATTTTTGATGCCAGGAATTGACGTATATGCTCATATTGGTGGATTGATTGGTGGAATATTAATATCAATGTGGATAGGAATAGGAGATAAAAATAGAAAAGTTGATCAAATAAATGGAGCAATTGTATTTATAAGTATGTTCTTATTTATGTTATATTTAGTATTAACAAAGTAGGTGGATATGAAAGGATACAAGGTTTTGGATAAAGGTCTAATTAACCAATATGGATTTAAATATGAAATAGGAAAAGTATATAATTTAGATGGTGAATTAGATTATAAAAGTAATGGATTTTGTTTTTGTGAACATCCAGAAACAACTCTATTGTTTGCAGGAGATAAAAGCAATTTTGATTTGACAGAAGTTGAAGCATTAGGAAATATTGTTTCAGGTGATGATTATTTTGAAAATAGATTTTATGAAATAACTGGTTTATATGCTACTGACAGAATGAGAATAAAAAGACTAATTCCAAGAGAAGAATTAGTATCTATGGTTATAGAATCAGATAATTTTGAAAGAATGAAAACTTTAAATATGTATTTAAGATTTACTCCAGAAGAGATAGAAGCAATATTAAAAAAATATGGTCAAGCATTTAAACCATATATTGAATTTTATCAATATGGAGATCAAGAAGCTTTCTCAAGAAAAAGGACTCTTTAAGAGTCCTTTTTATATCTTTCTATATAAACCAATTGCTTTTCCTAAAACAGTTACATTACTTAATATAATTGGTTCTAAATGATCATTTTCAGGTTGTAATCTGATATGATCTTTTTCTTTATAAAATCTTTTTAATGTTACTTCATTTTCATCAGTCATGGCAACAACTATATCACCATTATTAGCATCTTTTTGTTTTTTAACAATAACAATATCATCATCAAGTATACCTGCATTAATCATACTTTCACCATTTACTACTAAAGTAAATACATCAGTATTATTAGGTATTAATTCTTTAGGTAAATTAAAGAATTCATTTGGATTTTCTATTGCTTCAATAGGATTACCAGCAGCTACTTTTCCAAGTAATGGAACTTCTACAACATTTTCATCTTTAACAATATATTCATTTTCAACATTTAATTCAATTGTTCTAAATTTACTAGCAGTTTGTTTAATATATCCTTTTTCAGTTAGTTTTTTTAAATGCACAAACATTGTTGCAGTACTACTAAGATTACATAAAGTACATAATTCTCTAATAGTAGGGGCATATCCTTTTTCTGCAATGAACTTTTTAATTACATTTAAAATTGAACTTTGTTTAGCAGTAAGTTTTTCCATATAACCACTTCCTTATATGAATATAATAACACACAAATAAGTGTTTGTAAATAAGCAAACAAAAAAAGAAACTTCAAAGTGAAGTTTCTATTGGAACATTTCTAAGTTCTTTGGTATTTCTCCAGTATTTAAGTTAACTGCAGCAGCAGTATTATTAGGAGGAATAACAGCACTCAATTCAATTTTTTCAGTTGCTTGAGTAACTGGTGCCTCAAATAATGAATCTACTGGATTTTCTTGTTTAGGTACTACTGGCATTACTAATGTTTCAGCAGGACTTTCTGCTCCAGTTGCTTTTGGTATATCTAGTATTGGTTTTTCTTCGGCACCAACTATATCTAATTTTTGAGTTCCATTATTGTAAGTTGGATTATCTAATGCTGGAACAGTATTTGCTTCAGCTTGTTTAGGAGCCTCAGTAATAGTTTCAACTTTGGCCTCAGTAGGAGCTTCAGTTATAACTTCAAAAGTTTCTATTGGAGCTTCAGTAACTGCTTGTGTTTTAGCTTCAGTAGGGGCTTCAGTTTTAACTTCGTTTTGTTTAGGAGCCTCAGTTTTTTCTTCCATAGTAGCCATAGCTGCAGCAGCACCAACTGCGGCAGTAGTTACAGTTCCTTTATTATCTTTTTTATCATTACCTTTATCAAAATTACTTGGTTTTGTTCTAAATTGTTCACCAGCAGAGAAATCATTCATTCCATTTTCTTCTAATTCTTTAGTAATAGCTAAGTCATTTTCTAAGTCTGATAATTTTAATACTTCATCAAATGATGTTTCACCTAAAACAACTTTATCTAAACCATCTTGAAGTAGGGTATGTGTATTACCATGACCATAAACTAGTTTTCTCATTGTTTCTTTATCAACTGAGTTAGTAATACCAGTTCTAACCTCATCATTAATGAATAATACTTCTGCAATAGCAACTCTGTTTTTATAACCACGAGTACATTGATCACATCCGTCTGGATTAGCATCATATACCTTTTCTATATCTTGATGTAATACATCATGAACTAATTTCTTTTCATAATCAGATGCATCTCTTTCAACTTTACAATTAGGACATAACTTTCTAGCAAGTTTTTGTGAAATAATACCTGATAGAGAAGTACCAATTAAGTATCTTTCAACACCCATATCTATTAAACGTTCAATAGTAGTTAATGCACTATTGGTGTGGATTGTAGAAAGAACTTTGTGTCCTGTGATAGATGCTCTAACTGCAATTTGTGCTGTCTCAGTATCACGAATCTCACCAATCATAATTATATCTGGGTCTTGACGTAATATACTTCTTAAAACATTTGCAAAGTCTAAACCAATTTCTTGTTGAGCTTGTACTTGGTTTAATCCTTCAATATCCATTTCGACTGGGTCTTCAACAGTAATAATATTAACTTCTCTTGTATTTAATCTTTGTAAGATTGAGTAAACTGTTGTTGATTTACCAGAACCAGTGGCACCAGTTACAAGAACGATACCATTTGGTACAGCAACCATTTTAAATATTTTATTTAAGTTTTCTTCAGAGAAACCTAAAGTTTCTAAACCTTGTAAACTCTTTGAATAATCTAAGATACGAAGAACGACTTTCTCACCACAGTTTGTAGGTAGAGAAGAAACACGAAGGTCTAGCATTTTATCGCCAATTTTACTCTTGATAGCACCATCTTGTGGAAGTCTTGTTTCCATGATGTTCATACTAGCTATCATCTTAACACGTGAAATCATATTACGCTTAAATTCCATTGGAACAGTGGCGTAATCATGTAAAACACCGTCAACACGCATTCTAATAGTAATAAATTCTTTACTTGGGTCAAAGTGGATATCACTCGCACCTTTTTTAACGCCATCTAATAGTATCTCATTAACAATCTCGACGATTGGTATTTTGTCAAATTCAAAAACCTTCATTCGCGCACCTCTTTATTCTATAAATAATTATATAATATATGTAGTAGTATTTCAAGAAAATATTGTTATTATTTTGGTTTTTTGTTATACTATTTATGTAGAATAAATGAGAGGTTTTTATTATGAACAAAAAAGGTATGACATTAATTGAATTAATAGCTGTTATTGCAATAATTGCAATTCTTTCACTTATGATAACTCCTAACATTCTTCAAATGAGAAAGGACTCTATTGAAAGTAATGTAGATACAAAAGTGCAAAAAATATATAATGCTGCTATTAATTATGCCGAAGATAATTTATCAAGTGTACCTAATGAGTTCACTGATAGTTCTTTGCATTTTGATTCTGCTGAAAGTAGAAAATGCTATGAATATGGGGCAAAAACCTTTGATGGAGAATATTCAAATTGTGAAAAATATTGTTTAATTGTATACATTGGAACATTAGTAGATCAAGGATATATTGCAGGTGATAATTTAGATAAAACTGAATTAGTTCATCCTTTTACTGGAACAAGTTTAAACTTTAATAGAGTATGTGTTAGATATGATACTGATGTTGTAACAAAACCACGTAATAGTCTAGAAAGTACTAGAAAATTAATTGCATATATTGTAGATGAGGGAAAATTGTATGAAGGCCTTAGGTAATAGCTTTTTTATAACTAGAAGAGAAGTACCAAAGGATGAAAAAATACCAGGTGCCAAATTATTAATTCAAAGTGGAATGGTTTATAAAAATGATAGTGGTATTTATACATATTTACCTTTTGGACTTAGAGTTGTAAAAAATATCTCTGATATTATTAGAGAAGAAATGACAAGAATAAATGCTGAAGAAGTATTAATGCCATCACTAGTAAATAGTGATATTTTTAAATGTTCTAGTAGATTAGATATATTTGATAATGAAACATTTACCTTAAAAGATAAAAATGATAAAGAATTAACTTTATGCCCAACACATGAAGAATTATTTACTGTACTTGCTAAGAATAAAATACAAAGTTATAAAGATTTGCATTTTTCATTATTTCAAATCAGTAATAAATTTAGAGATGAATATCATCCGGAATATGGATTAATTAGAAAAAAAGAATTCTATATGGCAGATGCGTATAGTTTTGATGCTAATGATGGTGGACTAGATATTAGTTATGATAAAATGTTTCAAGTATTTAGACATGTATTTAATAGAATTGGTATAGATACTATGGTAGTTAATGCTAGTGCAGATGATATGAATGGTCTATCTAGTGAAGAATTTCAAGTAGTAAGTGAATATGGAGATAATGAAGTAGTTAAATGTACAACATGTTCTTTTACTCAAAATAGAGAAGATGTAGTATGTAAAAATTATAATTCTATAGATAATGTTAAATTAAAAACAATGGAATTAATAAAAACACCAAATGTTAAAACAATAAAAGAAGTTAGTGATTTTCTAGAATGTGAACCTAACAAAGTAATAAAATCTTTAATTATTAAAGTAGATGATAAATATAAAATGGTTTTACTTAGAGGAGAAAGCGAATTAAATGTTTTAAAACTAAGAAAACTATTAAAAACAAGATTTATAGAAATACCTAGTGAACAAGAATTAGAACGTATTGGAACATTTGCTGGATATGTAGGACCAATTAATAGTACTATGGAAATAATAGCAGATACCGAAGTTAAATACATGATGAATGCTATATGTGGTGCTAATAAAAAGAATTATCATTATAAAAATGTAATTCCAGGTAGAGATTTTAGAGTTAATAGATATGCAGATTTAAAACTATTTGATGAAAACTGTATATGTCCTAAATGCAAAGGAAAATGCGAAATAATAAAAGGTATAGAAGTAGGACACATATATAAAATTGGTGATTCATATAGTCAAGATTATGGATTAAAATATACAGATGAAACTAATCAAATAGGATACGTTCATATGGGTTCTTATGGAATAGGTATTGATCGTTGCATTGGTACTATTGTGGAACAAAACCATGATGAAAGAGGTATAATATGGCCTATAGCAATTGCTCCATATAAGGTAGCTATTGTAATAGCAAATGTTAATGATGAAGAATCATATAGATTTGCATTCGATTTAGGTAGAAAGTTAGATGAAGTAGGTCTAGAACCATTAATTGATGATAGAAAAGATTCAATAGGTGTTAAATTTGCTGATATGGATTTAATTGGAATACCAATTAGAGTTACTATAGGAAATAGCTTTAAAGAAGGAAAAGTTGAAATTAAATTAAGAGATGAAGATAATTTAAATTATGTCAATACTTCTGAAGTAATTAATAGTATTCAAAATATAATTGAAAGTAAGAAACAATATAGATAAAGTGTAGGAAACTGCACTTTTTATTTTTAATAAAAATTTACGTTTTATTTACAGAAAAAATTGATTTATTAATTGGTAATGTCTATAATTACTTATAGAAGATAGATATGAAATCTATGAAATAGGAGGGTATATGAATGACAAGAAAAAGACTTCTGGAAGACCTAAAACACGTAGTGTTCATAAGGAACCAGTAGTCAGAGAAGTTAAAGTTAGTGAAGTTACTACTAATAATAATGAAAAAGATGAAGATAAGAAATTAATTATAGTAATAGCTGTAGCAATTTTAATAATTATTGGAACTATTATTGGTCTTCTAGTTGGTTGCCAAAAAGAAGAAGATAATGGAACAGTTGAAGAAAATAAAACTGATGATGTAGTTGTTCCAATAACTAAGGATGATGATGAAGATGCTGCTGAAGATACAGTAGTTAGAACTACAACATCATCAACAACCACTAAGTATCAAATAACTTATATACTTAATGGAGAAAAAGTTTATACTGCTAATATAGCAGAAGGAAAGAATATTAAAAAACATACTCCAAGTGGATATGAAAAATGTTCTTATTATGCTGATAGTGAGCATACACAAAAATTTGATTTTTCTGTTAAACCAACAGATGATACTAAAGTATATCTAGTATGTAGTTTAAAAGAGTATAGTGTTACTTACAAAGATAAGGACGGTACTCAAATAGATAAAGTTGATTTAAAAGGAAAAGATACTGAAGATTATACTGTAGAAGGAAATGGTAATGAAAACTTCTTAGGATGGTCTAAAAATGGTAATAGTACAATCGCATATAAAGCAGGTCAAAAAATTGATGTTAACTCTGATTTAACATTAACTGCTGTTTATGGAGCAACAACTGTAGTTTATAAGAGTATAGTTGTAAAACCACCAAAACAAGAAATGGAAGTAACATATGGTGATGATGTAGAAGAACCACCAGTTGTTGATGAAGTAATTGATGAAGAATTACCTGAGGAACCATTAGAAGAACCAAGTGAAGCAAACAATTGGGGATATTCATCAAATGTTAGAGTAGATAACATGGTAGAGATTGGTTATACACAAGAAGAAGTAGACAATTATACATTACCAAGTGATCCAAGTGAAGTTGGACTTGAAACTCCTACATACTTTGTTCCAGTAGATGGACAAACAGATACATCTAGAGTAATTGTTTCAGATGATACTGAAGAAGTAGGAGATAGACAAATAAGATTAGGTGATGTAGAAGGACGTACTCCTGATTGGTATAATCCTGCTATAGATGACAATGTTGAAGAAAAAGATTGTGAATTCCAAGGATGGAGTGAACCCGCTGATTACAAACCTTCAACATCTGGAGATAATAATGTAGATGCTATTTATACAATTCCTGAGGAAGATCAAGAACCACCAAAACAAGAAAGTTCAAATAATAATTCAAGTGGTAATGAGGCTCCTCAAGAAGAAGCACCTGCTGTAGCGGAAACAGTTGAATAAAAGAAGTAGAAATACTTCTTTTTAATTGTTATAATATTTAATGAGGTTTTTAAAAAATGAGCATAGATTTAGATGGAAAAACATATAATGTATTCATAACTCGTAAGAATAATAAAAATATGTACCTTCGTGTTAAAAGCGATGGTATTTATATTACATGCCATTATTTAGTACCTAAAAGTTTAATAACTAGTTTTATTAAAAGTAATAAAGAAACTATTATAAAAGAATATAATAGACAACAAAGAAAAGAAGAAAAAAAGATAGAGTTTTATTATCTAGGAAATAGATATGATGTTATTATTTCAAATACTGTTACTAAGATAGAATTTTATGGTGATAAGATATTTGTTAAAAATAAAACATATTTAAATACATTTTTAAAAAATGAAGCAGAAAGAATATTTAATGAAAGAGTAAAAATATGTTATAATTTATTTGAGGAAAATATTCCTTATCCAAAAGTAATGATTGGTAAAATGACAAGAAAATGGGGATATAATAGAAAAGGTGGAGAACCCTTAATAAAATTAAATTTTGAGTTAATTAAATATTCAATTAATGAAATAGATTATGTAATAATACATGAACTTTGTCATTTTTTAGAATTTAATCATTCTAGAAATTTTTGGAAATATGTTAAAAAATATTGTCCTAATTATAAAGATATACAACGTGTATTAAAGGAGGAATAATGATAATTACTTCTAAAGATAATAGTAAAATTAAAGAAGCTAGAAAATTATTAGATAAAAAATATTCTAATAGTAAAAAGTTATTTTTAATTGAAGGTGAAAATTTAGTAGAAGAAGCATTTAAAAATAATTTACTTGTTGAATTATTTGTTTTAGATGGATGTGATTCTAAAATAGATTTTCCTTATATAAATTGTTCTTTAGATGTAATGAAAACATTAAGTGATTTAAAAAGTACTCCTAGATTAATAGGTGTATCAAGATATAATTTAAAGGATGATTTAGGTAGTAAAATAGTTATATTAGATGATATACAAGATCCAGGTAATGCTGGTACTATTATTAGAAGTAGTGTAGCATTTGGAGTAGATACAATAGTGCTTTCTAAAAATAGTGTTAGCCCATATAATCCTAAAGTACTAAGAAGTACTGGTGGTATGATTTATAATGTTAATATCATTATAGATGATTTAGAAAATGTAATTAAAAAACTTAAAAATAATAATATTAAAATAATAGGCTCATCACTTAAAAAATCTAATAATTTAGAAAGTATAAATATTAATGATAATTATGCTTTAGTAGTAGGCAATGAAGGAAATGGGGTTAGTGATAAGATTCTTTCATTATGTGATGAAATAGTTAGAATAGATATGGAAAAAGAATGTGAAAGTTTAAATGTAGGAGTTGCTACTTCTATAATTTTATATCATTTGTATAAGAGGTAAATATGAAATATATTTTAGTTGGAAAAATTGTTAATACTCATGCACTTAAAGGAGAAGTAAGACTTTTAAGTTCTTTTGAGTTTAAAAATAAAGTATTTGTTCCATCTAAAAAATTATATATTGGTATGAATTATAATGAAGAAGAAATAGAGACATATAGAAAACATAAAAACTTCGATATGGTTAAATTTAAAGGAATAGATTATATAAATGATGTATTAAAATATAAAGGTTGTTATGTATATGTTAATGAGGATGATTTAAATCTTTCAGATGATGAAATATTAGTTAGTGAATATCCTTTATATGAGGTTTATGATAATGATAATTTAGTTGGTAGAATAACTGAATATAGAAATGATAATGGTAATGAAATGATTAGAATAAATGATAAATTTATTCCATATAATAAAGATTTTATTACTAAGATAGATAAAGCTAATAAAAAAATAATTATGCATGATATAGGAGTGTTTTTATGAAAATAGATATATTAACATTATTTCCTAATATGTTTGAAGGTTTTAAAACTGAAAGTATTATTAAAAGAGCTATAGAAAAAGGAAAAGTTGAAATTAATATTATAGATATTAGAGATTTTACACCATATAAAAATAACCAAGTTGATGATTATCAATTTGGTGGTGGTGGTGGAATGATTATGATGTGTGAACCTGTATTTAATGCAGTAGAAAAAATAAGAACTAAAGATTCACATGTTATATTACTTACTCCTAGAGGAAAAACATATAATCAAAAAAAAGCATATGAATTTAAAGAAAAAAAACATATAATAATTATATGTGGTCATTATGAAGGATTTGATGAAAGAATTTATTCTTTAGCAGATGAGTTAGTATCAATCGGAAACTTTATTCTTACTGGTGGAGAACTTGCTAGTATGATGATTACTGATTCAGTAGTTAGACTTATAGATGGAGTTATTACAAGTACTAGTTTAGAATATGAAAGTTTTAATGATAATTTACTTGATTATCCAGTATATACAAAACCAAGAGTATTTAGAGGAATGGAAGTTCCTGAAGTACTAGTTAATGGAAATCATGCATTAATAAAAGAATATAGGGAAAAAGAAAGAAGAAGAATAACAAAGGAATACAGAGATGATTTATTATAGGGTGGTGTAATCATGAAATATACAGTTATTCGTAAACAAGATGATCAGAAATTAACATATTTTAAAGTTAAAATGGAAGGATTAGATGTTAATCCTATTAATAGAGTTCCTGGGCTTAATATAAAAGCTAAAAAGGTTGTTTTAATTGACGAAAATTTAAAGACTGAATATATTAGACAAAGAGTAACTAGAAAAATGGATAAGATTATTAAGTTTATGATACGTATATTAAATGATGATGATACCACTGATGATGACACAGGTCTTGTATTAGATGAAATAAGTAGATTAAAAGGAATAGTTATTAACAAATATAGAGATTATCTACCAATGTTAGAATATAAATCTTTATTAACAAAATTAATAATTATAGAAGAAGAATTCAAAAAGAATTATAATCAAAAAATATATAGTAGTTATATGAATAATTATTATGTAGAAGAAGTAACTAATAGTAGAGGTAGATAATAATGGATGTTTTTAGTAAAGAGTTTTTAAGTTGGATAAGTGAACAAACACAAAATGGACAGAGTGTTATTTGTGTAAGTGATCCAGATAATGAAGATAATATATCTGCTGTGGCTCAATTATTTCATAAAGTAGATGATTATGTTAGATCAAACTATTATATGGATGTTGAAGAATATGGTGGTATTTATAATATAACTGATGGTACAAATTTTTATACAATATATCAATTATTTGGACCAAATATTGTTTATCGTATAGCAAGAACAAATAATAAACCTAGTTATATACATTTAGATGATGTTAAGAATAATGTAGTAAGAGGAAGAATTAATTTAGAAGTTTCACAAAGAATGAAAGATATAGCAATGAATCTAAGAGAATTAAATAAACTAGGTGTTCCGATGAAAATAGTTGCTAGTGAAACAAATAGATTATTATTAGAATTTAGAAATAAAGATAAAAGAAGAAGTAATGAAGAATAAACTTCTTTTTTTATAATAAAAAAACGACTATTAAAGTCGTTTTTATTTTCAAATGGTGACCCGTACGGGATTTGAACCCATAAATGCACGCGTGAAAGGCGTGTGTGTTAACCGTTTCACCAACGGGCCAATATAATGGTGGGCCTGAATGGACTTGAACCATCGACCTTTCGCTTATCAGACGAACGCTCTAACCAGCTGAGCTACAAGCCCACAACACCGTTACTTTCCGGCTGTCTACATAATTTTATTATATTTTTCCCAGTTTTGCAACACTTTTTTATAAAAAATCACATTTTTTCTTTAAATAATTGAAATATTTTAAATAATATTGTATTATTATTAATATAGTAGAGGGGAAAAAGAATATGTCAATAACTACATCTAGAACAGCTGTAATTATTATTGCAATGGTTTGGATTCTAACATTAGGTAGGTCCGTAATTATAATGTTTGGTGGAAATAATATATTCAAAAAGGCATATAAAAATGAAAGTTCAGCTTTTATTCCAGTACTAAATTTATTTTATATGCTTGAAATAGGAGATATTTCTACTTTTTTTGGTATACTCTTTTTTGTGCCTTTTTTAAATTTATTACCTTTAATGCTTATGGGAGCAGGAGTTGGTAAAAATTTTAAATGTTCTGGTGCTTTCACAGCAGGATTAATGTTTTTACCAATGTTTTTCTATCCAATGTTAGCTTTTTCTGATAAATCATATAAAGTTAATGATGAAAGGTACTTTAAAGCATTAGATAGTGCTAGAGGTGAAAATCTTAACTTAATGACTCAAGAAGAATTAAATCATCAAAATAGTGTAGTTGTTGAAGAAGAAAATCCAGTTGATTCAATATTCAAGAGTGATTTACAAATGATGGAGCAAGCTCCAGCATATAGAGCTTCTAAGATAGATCAAAATGTTTTAGAAGGAATGGATACATTAACAACTGATTTTGATGAATTTGCTCCGATTAAGAAGGTTGAACCTGGTTTTCAAACTTATGGTGAACAAAAAATAGATGGGGCACCAATTCAGAGTGAAAAAAAGGATAAAGAGGTTGAATTTATTGACTTATAAAGTGTAAAGTGTATGTTTACACTTTTTATTTTATTTTGTATAATGTTTTATGTAGATTAGGTGATTTGATGGCAAATTATGATGAAAAATCAATAAAAATATTAGAAGGATTAGATGCTGTAAGAAAAAGACCAGGTATGTATATTGGTTCAACAGATAAAAGAGGCCTTCATCATTTAGTATGGGAAATTGTTGATAACTCTATAGATGAGGCTATCAATGGTTATGGTAATAAAATAACAGTTAAAATAACTAAGCAAGGAAGTATTGTAGTTGAAGACCATGGTCGTGGAGTTCCAACTGGAAAACATGAATCAGGTAAATCAACACCAGAAGTTATTTATACAGTACTTCATGCTGGTGGTAAATTTGAAAATGATGGATACAAAGTAAGTGGTGGACTTCATGGTGTTGGATCAAGTGTAGTTAATGCACTTTCTAAATGGATGAAAGTTACTATTAAAAGAGATGGTAAAATACATGAGATTACTTTTAAAGATGGTGGTCATGTAGATGAACCTCTTAAACAAATTGGAACAACTCGTGAAACTGGTACTACTGTAGAATTTTATCCTGATGATAGTATATTTGGAAATATTAAATTTAGCTATACAACAATATGTGAAAGAATGCAAGAAAGTGCCTTCTTAATAAATGGTCTTACTATGGAAGTAGTAGATGAAGAAGACAATAAAACTAATACATATTGTTATGAAGATGGATTAGTTTCATTTATAAATTATATTAATGAAGAACAAGTACCACTTCATAAACCAATAAGTATAAGCGGTGAAAAGAATGGTATTGTTGTAGATATAGCACTTCAATATACACAATCATATAGTGAAAGTGTAATTTCTTTTGTTAATAATGTTAAAACAGTAGATGGTGGTTCACATGAATCTGGTTTTAAAAGCGGACTTACTAAAGCATTTAATGAATATATTAAAAAGAATGGATTACTTAAAGGAAATGAATCATTAGATGGTAGTGATACAAGAGAAGGTTTAAGTGCAGTTATTAGTTTAAAAATACCAGAGAGTTTACTTCAATTTGAAGGACAAACTAAAGGTAAACTTGGTACTCCTCAAGCTAAAGCAGTAGTAGAAAATATTGTTTATGATAAACTTTCTTTCTTCTTTGAAGAAAATAAAGATGCAACTACTGCTATTATGGATAAAGCATTAAAGAGTAAAGTTGCTCGTGAAGCAGCTAGAAAAGCTAGAGAAGAAGCAAGAAGTGGTAAGAATAAATCTAAAGTAGAAAAAAATCTTAGTGGTAAACTAGCACCAGCTCAAGGTAAGAATAATAAAATAAATGAATTATTCTTAGTCGAGGGAGATTCAGCAGGTGGATCAGCTAAAGGTGGAAGAGATAGAAAATTCCAAGCAATATTACCACTTAGAGGAAAAGTATTAAATACAAGTAAAGCTAGTATTGAAGATGTTTATAAAAATGAAGAATTAAATACAATGATATATACAATAGGAGCAGGAGTAGGTTCTTCTTTTGATGCTGAAGAATCAAACTATGATAAAGTTATTATCATGACCGATGCTGATGTTGATGGTGCTCACATTCAAATATTACTTTTAACATTCTTCTATAATTATATGAGACCTTTAATTGAAGCAGGAAAACTATATATAGCTCTTCCTCCATTATATAAATTAGAATATGGTAAGAATAAATTCTATGCATATTCTGATGAAGAATTACAAGATATTAAAAATAATAATAGTGGAAAATATACTATTCAAAGATATAAAGGTTTAGGTGAAATGAATGCTGATCAATTATGGGAAACAACTATGAATCCTGAAACTCGTACTTTGATTAGAGTAAATATATCTGATGCTGCTCTTGCACAAAAGAGAGTAGATGTTTTAATGGGTGACAAAGTAGAACCTAGAAAAGAGTGGATAGATGAAAATGTAGAGTTCACTCTTGAGGATAATTATAGGGGGTAATAAAGATGAATGAAGCAATTAAAAGAATACAAGAATATGCCCTTGAAGAAATAATGGGTTTAAGATTTGGAGCTTATGCAAAAGAAATAATTCAAGATAGAGCTATACCAGATGCAAGAGATGGTTTAAAACCAGTTCAAAGAAGAATATTATTTGATATGTATAAAAATAATAATACACATGAAAAACCATATGTAAAATGTGCTTTTACAGTTGGTAGTGTATTAGGTAAATGGCATCCACATGGTGATTCAAGTGTATATGAAGCTATGGTTCGTATGAGTCAATGGTGGAAACAAAATCATAATCTAATTGATATTCATGGTAATAATGGTTCTATGGATGGTGATGGTCCTGCTGCATATCGTTATACTGAAGCAAGATTATCTAAAATAAGTAATGAGCTTTTAGAAGCATTAGAAAAAAATACTGTTCCATGGGCACCTAACTTTGATGATAGATTTTTAGAGCCAACTGTATTACCAGTTAAATTTCCAAATTTACTTGTAAATGGAACTAATGGTATTAGTGCAGGTTATGCAACAAATATTCCACCTCATAATTTAGGTGAAATAATAGATGCTACTATTAAAAGAATAGATAGTCCTAATTGTAGACTAGATTCTATTTTAGAAATAGTAAAAGGGCCTGATTTTCCAACAGGTGGTATTTGCATGGGTACTCAGGGTATTATTGATGCATTTACTACAGGTCGTGGAAAAGTAACAGTAAGATGTAAATATGAATATGCAAAAACTAAAGGAAAAGAACAAATAGTTATTACAGAAATACCATTTGAAGTTAATAAAGCTTTAATGGTTCAAAAAATAGATGCTATTAGAATAGATAAAAAGATAGATGGAATAGTTGAAGTAAGAGATGAAACAGATAGAGAAGGTATTAGAATAGTTATTGATCTAAAGCAAGGTGCTGATAAAGAATTAATAACAAATTATTTACTTAAAAATACTGATATGCAAGTTTCTTACAACTATAATATGGTTGCTATTGTAAATAGAAGACCAATGACTCTTGGAATTATTCCTCTTCTAGATGCATTTATTTCTCATAGAAGAGAAGTAGTAATAGCAAGAACTAAATTTGATTTAGAAGTAGATGAAAAAAGATGTCATATACTAGAAGGTTTCATAAGAGCATTATCTATATTAGATGATGTTATTAGAGTAATTCGTGCTAGTAAAAATAAAGCAGATGCAATAGAAAATTTAGTTAAAGAATTTGAGTTTACTCATGAACAAGCTGAAGCTATTGTAATGATGCAATTATATAAATTAACTAATACAGATGTAGTTGAATTAAATGAAGAACATGATAGATTACTTGAAGAAATTAAATATTTTAAATCAATTTTATCTGATGAGAATGTATTAATTAGATTAATTAAAGATGAATTAAGAGCATTAAAGAAAGAATATGCTGTTCCTAGAAAAACAGTTATTACAACTGATTCAGGTGATATAAAAATAGAAGAAACAGATTTAGTAAGCAAAGAAGACTTTGTAGTATGTATAAGTGCAGCTGGATACGTTAAGAAGCATTCTATAAAAGCATTTAGTGCAAATGATAAAGAATACCCTCCAGTTAAAGAAGGAGATTATATTGAAGGTCTTTATAAAGTTAATAATTTAGATACTATATTATTATTTACTAATCAAGGTAATTATTTATATCTACCAGTTAGAGAAATAGCAGAATGTAAGTTTAAAGATTTAGGTACACATATATCTAATATAATTAAAACATCTGATGGTGAAAAAGTTATTAAATCAATAGCTGTTAATAAGTTTGATAAATCATTAATAACAGCATTTACTAAACAAGGCATGGTTAAGAGAATGATACTTAGTGATTTTGAAGTAAGCAGATATTCTAAACCAATAATGATGTTTAAATTAAAAGATAAAGATGAAGTAGTATCAATTAGTAGATGTGATGGAGATAACACTGTTGTTATAACTAGTGATAATTTTGCATTAAGATATAATACAAGTGAAATTCCAGTAGTAGGATTACGTGCTAGTGGAGTTAAATCTATTAAATTAAATGCTAATGCAGAAGTAATAACATCTTTTGTAGCTAGTGAATTTAAAGAATATGTAACAATATTTACAAATAGAAATACTGCTAAGAGATTTAAAGTAACAGATATTCCATTATTAGCAAGAGCTAAAAGAGGTTCACAAGTTATTAAGAGTCCAAAATCAAAACAATATTCAACTATTAAAGCATTTAATACAAGTAGTAAAAATATATTTGGTATTATGAATGGTGAAGTAGGATATTTAAAATCTAGTGATATAAGTATTATGGATTTAGCTAGTACAGGAAGTGGATATACTAAAAAAGAACCAGAAGAAATATTTGTAGTAACTAGATTTACTGATATAACTGTTCAAGAAAAGGAAAATACTGAAGAAGTAGAAGAAGAACCAAAGAAACAAGAAATTATTAAAGAAGAAAAGGTAGAAGTAGAAACTCAACCTAAAGAAGAACAGTTAACAATGAGTGATTTCTTTGAAGAATTCAAAATATAAAAAAGTGTTTTAAAAACACTTTTTTTGTTGTATATTATAAATAGGTGAATAATATGGCAGGAATGGATTTAAATCCCTATAATTTAAATAATACAAACAGAACAGGCATAAGAGGTCAAGATGCAGTTAGTAATCTAAGTGATCATTATGCAGGTAAAAGTAATGAAGTATTAGAAGAATTATCTGAAGATGAAAAAGAAAGAATGGCTGCTAGAAAAAAATATTTTGGTTTATATGGATTTGAAAGTACTAAACCACAAAATGAAAAGAAAGAAGAAGATGAAAAAGAAAAAGAAGAATCAAATAATAACAAAAAAGACTATTCTTTATATTTCATTGGTTTTGGTATAGTAATATTAATTATTATTTTAATAGCAGTTTTTATATAAAATATTTGACTATTTCAACAAATTATGCTAATATTATCCTTGCTAAATGGCGAGTTTGGTGAAGTGGTTAACACGGCGGATTGTGGTCCCGTTATGCGTGGGTTCGATTCCCACATCTCGCCCCAGTTTAAAATAAAAAGAATCTATTTTATAGATTCTTTTTTTTGTATCAAAATGGTATAATAATATATATTAATAAAAGTAAGGAGAATCATATGAATTATAAGAAAATAGTAGTTGCTGGCGGAGGTGTTTTGGGAAGTCAAAT